>NZ_JBIRFA010000004.1:311084-372315 GCF_044327205.1 Kitasatospora sp. NPDC018058
ACGGGGCTGCTCTCGTGTTACCCCGGAGGTTGTGCAATGTTCGCGCAGCGCCCCCCCACCCCCCACCCCCCCCCCCCCCCCCCCGCCCCCGGGGGGGGGGGGTGTGGGCCCCCCCCCCCCCCCCCGGCTGTTCGCCTGCCCTGGCCAGGACGGCTCAGGACTCCGGGGACTCCGGTGTGGACCGCTTGCGCCGGGTGAACACCCGCCGCACCGGGCCGGCGACCGCCTCGACGGCCAGGCCGACCCGCAGGCCGACGGCCGTACGGCCCGCCCGCACCGCGTCCGAGATCCGCCACCACAACTGCGCCGCGGACGGCGGCAGCAGCAGCGCCCTGGCCCGGCCCATCCGGCCGGCGCCGGCCTGCAGACCGCGCCGGGCGGTACGGACGTCGGCGGCCAGCGGCGCCGTGGTGAACTGCCCGGCCGGGGCGTAGAGCACCCGTTCGGTGGCCAGTGCCAGTCGTCCGGCGGCCGCCGCCGCGTCCGCGTCCAGTTCCGCCTTCTCGGTGATCCGCCGGGCGGCCGAGCGCGGGGTGCGTGACTCGTCCGGGGGAATTCCGAGGTCCCAGGCGGAGTCGATCAGCTCGTCCCAGGCGGCCAGCACCTGGGCGTCGGTCAGCTCGACCGTGCCGTCCCCGCCGGGTCGGCGCCGTCCGGCGCCGCCGAGCCGGCGACGGCGCAGGGCCGCGCGCCAGAACATCGGGGCGAGCAGCAGGGCGATCACCACCAGTACCGCGGCCAGCGAGCCGAGCACCTGCGGGGAGAGCAGCCAGGACTGCTCGTCCGCCTTCGCGTCGGCCTTGTTCTTGGAACCGCAGTCGCCGAGCTGGCGCTGCTTGGCGGTGCAGTCCGAGCTGTTGGTCGGCGCCGGGACGGCGGCCGCGCTTGACGCGGCTGCGGTCGCCTGCTGGGTGGGCGCGCCGGTCGGGGCGCTGGACGACTCCTGGTAGTGGGTCGGGACACCACGGCTCGGGGTCGGTTCGAAGCGCATCCAGCCGTAGCCGGAGAAGTACAGCTCGGGCCAGGCGTGGTACATCCGGCCGGTGACCGAGTAGACGTCGCCGCCCTTGCTGTCGCCGGGGGTGAAGCCGACCGCGACCCGGGACGGGATCTTCAGCACCCGGGCCATCGCCGCCATGGTGGAGGCGAAGTGCACGCAGAAGCCCCGGCGGTCGCGCAGGAAGACCGCGATGGCGTTGCTGCCGGTGCCGCCCGCGACGTCGGTGTCGTACGTGAACTGCGGGCCGGTGAACCAGTTCACCAGCGCCGTCGCCCGGTCGTAGTCGTTCCGGGCGTTGGCGGTGACGGCCCTGGCCTGCTCGGCCACCACCGGCGGCAGGTCGGTGGGCAGAGCGGTGTAGTGGTCCCGGATGTCCTGCGGGGCGAGCGGCGCGGTGCGCAACTCGCCGGCGGTGGGCCGCAGGTCCAGCGAGGTGACGTGGTAGCGCAGGCCGCGGATCGCCTTGTCGTTGGTCGGCAGCACGGTGCGGGTCAGCGGGTCGAGCTTCCAGTCGCCGCGGTTGGGGACCTGGACGGAGGCGGCCGGGTACGGCATCGGCAGCCAGCTCTTCTCCAGCCGGTCGCTGACCTGGAAGTCGCCCTCGATCCGTGGGACGTTGGTGGTGCGCAGGCCCTCGGGGGAGGGCAGGGTGGCCGGGAGGTCGCTGACGACGGGGCTGCTGAGCTTCCAGTTGGCGCCGTCGAACTGGTCGAGCGAGCCGGTGCGCAGGTAGATCTGGTCGGCCAGGTCGCTGTCCAGGGTGTAGGTGAGCAGCTCGGAGTCGGTCGGCTTGGTGATCGCGGCCTCCAGGCTGACCAGCGGGTCGAGGCTGGTCGACACGCTGCCCGCGGTGCCCTTGCCGGAGGAGCCGCCGGAGTCGGAGTCCAGCAGCCCCAAGTCCCAGCGGGGCAGGAAGACCGGCAGCAGCAGTGCCAGCGCCAGCGCCAGGACGCCGACCTGCTGGCCGCCCGGGCTGACCCGGCTGGAGTCGACCGTGCCGCGCGCGCCGCCGCGGAAGACCCGGCCCCAGCGGGAGACCCGGTCCTGGCCCTCGGCGAACAGCAGCACCAGGTAGCCGGCCGCGGCCAGGCCGAACCAGACCCAGCTGCCGTGGTCCCCGGCCACTCTGTTGCCGATCGAGTACAGCGCCAGCAGCGGCAGCCCGGCCAGCGCCGAGCGCCGGTAGGTCACCGCGGCGGTGTCCACCAGAACGGAGATCAGGCCGACGGAGGAGACCAGGATCAGCCGCAGCCCGGCGGTGGGCGGCGCCGGGATGGCGTACTGCTTGATGTCGTCGATGCCGGAGGAGAAGACCTGGCTGAGCACCCGCATCGCGTTCGGGCCGGGCAGTACGCCGCCGGTCAGCCCGGAGCCGGCGAAGCCGATCAGCATCAGCAGGAGCAGCACCAGCAGCTGCGCGACCGGCACCGTCCAGCGGTACAGCGGGGAGCGGCGCAGGCCCGCGCCGACCGCCGCGATCACGGCGATCACCAGGAAGGCGTGGGTGAGCCAGCTCCGGGTGGTGAGCAGCGGGAGCATGCACAGCGAGGCGAGGGCGGTGGCCAGCGCCGAGTAAACGGTCAGTTTGGCCCGGGTGGTCACGCGCCGGCCTCTTCTCGGTAGGGGGCGGTGGTCTTCGCGCCGTCGGCGGCCCGCCACAGGTCCGGTACGGAGTCCCCGGCGCGTACCGGCAGGACCGTCCAGCCGGCCTCGCGCAGCTGCCGGACCCGGTTGCGGAACTCGTCGCCGCCGGTGTTCGGGGCGAGCATCCGCAGGCCGGTCCAGGTGCCGGTGTCGAGCAGGAAGGCGATCGCCCCGCCGGTACGGCTGCGCAGCCGGGCCAGCCGGGCGGTCTGCGTCTCGTCCAGCTCACCGAGGACGGCGACCAGCAGGCCCTCGCCGCCGGCCCGCAGCGGCTCCTCGGCGCGGGAGAGCCCGCCGCCGTCGGAGAGGTCGGCGATCGCGAGGGCGTCCAGGATCAGCCCGGAGGTGTCGGCGGCGATGGTGCTGCCGCCGGTGCCGGGGCCGGGCACCCACTGGCCGGTGTCGGTCAGCAGCTGGGTCTGGTAGCCGCGCTCCAGCAGGTGCACGGCGACCGAGGCGGCGCAGCTGACCGCCCACTCGAAGGAGGAGGCCGGGCCGCTGCCGCGGTGGCCGACCTCGCGGGTGTCCAGCAGGACGGTGGCCCGGGCCTTCTGCGGCTGCTCCTCGCGGCGCACCATCAGCTCGCCGTACCGGGCGGTGGAGCGCCAGTGCACCCGGCGCAGGTCGTCGCCCGGCCGGTACTCGCGCAGGATCACGTCGTCGTCGCCGGCCAGCGCCAGGGTTCGGGTGTGGCTCTCGCCCTGGCCGTTCCACTCACCGCTGAGCCGGACGTGCGGCAGCGCCTGGACCTGCGGGACGACGGTGAGCACGTCGGAGGCGGTGAAGGCGCGGTCGACCTCGCACATCCCGAACGGGTCGGACAGCCGCAGGTGCAGCGGCCCGAGCGGGTAGCGGCCGCGCAGGTCGGAGCGGACCCGGTAGGAGACCTCGCGGAAGTCGCGCGGGTCGATCCTGTCCAGCACGAAGCGCGGGCGCGGCCCGAGCACGTACGGGACCTTGTCCTCCAGGAGGAGCAGCCCGGTGGGCACCCGGGAGACGTTGTCGACCCGCAGGTGGACCCGGGCCTCCTGGCCGGCGATCGCCCGGTGCGGGCTGAGCCGGCGGCCGCTGGCCACCCGGTAGCGGGTGTTGGCGACCACCAGGGCGGCGGCCAGCGGCAGCGCGGCGAGCAGCACGCCGACCCGCAGCAGGGCGTCCTGGTTGAGCAGGTAGGCGCAGACCACCGCGGTCAGTCCGGCCGCGAGGAAGGAGCGGCCCCGGGTGGTGAGGCCGCGCAGTCCGGCCCGCAGTCCGTCCGTCGGATCCGATGAGGCCACCTCAGCCCCTCCGGACGGCCGGGCCGCCCTGCGGACGCGGCAGCGGCAGCCGGGCGACCAGGTCGGCCACGATCTGCTCGGAGGTACGGCGGCTGAGCTGGGTCTCGGCGGTCGGCATCAGGCGGTGCGCGAGGACCGGGACGGCCAGACGCTGGATGTCGTCCGGGGTGACGTAGTCGCGCCCGTCCAGCGCGGCGGCGGCGCGGGCGGCCCGGACCAGGTGCAGGGTGGCGCGCGGCGAGGCGCCCAGGCGCAGCTCCGGGCTGGTGCGGGTGGCGGCGACGAGGTCGACGGCGTAGCGGCGGACCGGGTCGGCGATGTGCACGGTGCGGACCAGGTCGACCAGCTTGAGGATGTCGGCGGCGTGCGCGACCGGCTGGAGGTCGGCCAGCGGGTTGGCGCCGGCGTGCACGTCGAGCATCGCGAACTCGGCCTCGGGGCTGGGGTAGCCGATCGAGATCCGGGCCATGAAGCGGTCCCGCTGGGCCTCCGGGAGGGGATAGGTGCCCTCCATCTCGACCGGGTTCTGGGTGGCGACGACCATGAACGGCGAGGGCAGCTCGTAGCTGGTGCCGTCGATGGTGACCTGGCGCTCCTCCATGGACTCCAGCAGCGCGGACTGGGTCTTGGGCGAGGCGCGGTTGATCTCGTCGCCGACCACGATCTGGGCGAAGATCGCGCCCGGGCGGAACTCGAAGTCGTGCCGCTGCTGGTCGTAGATGTTGGTGCCGGTGACGTCCGAGGGCAGCAGGTCGGGGGTGAACTGGATGCGGCGCACCGTGCAGTCGACCGAGCGGGCGAGTGCCTTGGCCAGCATGGTCTTGCCGACGCCGGGCACGTCCTCCAGCAGCAGGTGGCCCTCGGCGAGCAGGACGGTCAGGGCGATCCGGACGGCCTCCGGCTTGCCCTCGATCACGCTCTCGATGTTGGCGCGGACGCGGTCCACGACCGCGGCGAGCTCGGGGAGCCCGACCTGGTGGTACCCGTTCGCCCTCTGTTCGCCCCCCGCAGGACTGCCGAGACCGGCCTGATCGTTGTAGCTCGTCACCCGTTTACGCTCCCTGGCACCCTGTGCCCGCCTCACTCGAGGCCGGACCCCACCCCATGCTTGACGCGGCCGTCCCGGAGGCGGTTCCGACGGCGGATCCGGAGCCGGGGTGGCGGCCTGCGGCCCGGCCGCCCCAGGTGGTTCGGGGTCCGACCGGCAGGCGCATTCTCCCCCGCCCGGTGGCCAGAAGTCACCATTCGGCCGTTCCCGAATGCCCGGACGCTGCGACTCGCCCGCTCGCCTCCGGGCGCTCCTGGCGCGACGCTCGGGGTGGGGCCGGGCGGGGCCCCCCGCGAGCGGGCGAGTGTCAGGCGATCTCGCGCAGGAGTCCGGTGTGGACGTCGAAGACGAAGCCGCGGACGTCGTCGGTGTGCAGCAGGAACGGGGAGGTGCGCACCCGCTGCATGGACTGGCGGACGTCGCCGTCCAGGTCGACGAAGGCCTCCACCGCCCACTGCGGGCGCTGGCCGACCTCCAGTTCCAGCTCGCGGCGGAAGTCCTCGGTCAGCCCGAGCAGGCCGCAGCCGGTGTGGTGGATCAGCGCGATCGAGCGGGTGCCGAGGGCACGCTGGCTGATGGTCAGGGAGCGGATGGTGTCGTCGGTGACGACGCCGCCCGCGTTGCGGATGACGTGGGCGTCGCCCAGTTCGAGGCCGAGCGCCGCGAACAGGTCGAGGCGGGCGTCCATGCAGGCCACCACGGCGATCTTCTGCACCGGGCGGGCGTCCATGCCGCCGTCCCGGAAAGTCACCGCGTACTCGCGGTTGGCCGTCACGAAACGGTCGATGATGGTGGGTCGGGCGGTGTCGGCAGCGGCGTTCGGCGTGGGCCGGTCGGGGGTCACTGTCATGGTGGCGACGTTAGTGCGATTCAGGGGTCCGCGGTGGGGTGAGGAGCTACAGAACAGGCCGCTGTGATCGAGCGCATAGCGACAACGGGAGGGTTTGTCCGGGCTGGTCCCGGAGTGGGTTCGTACCCGGTCGCTCGACGGGGCGCGCGGCGCTCGTGGAACCTCCCCACGCGGTGCCTTCACCGGACCGCGTCGACGGCCGCGACCTGCGGTGATCCGTACCGCCGCCCGGGTGGTGCGCCGGAGCGGACCATTGACTGCCGAGGCCCGCGCGATAGAGTTGCGGCGCAGTGGAGCACACCCGCCGGAGCCCGTCAACCGGGCCTCGCCGGCCGGTGTGGCCCGGTCGATGCGGCTCGTGGCCTCCACCCGCTCCGTGCCCACCTGGCGCACCTTCCCCGGCGCCGGGCGGTCACGACCTTCCCCCAGAGCGGGCGGGGACCACGGGCCGCGTCGTCGTGCCGGGAGACGGTGGGCGAGAATGGTCGGAGCTCCCGGACGTCGGGCTGCTCCGCACCGAGGAAGGGCGCCACCGCGCATGACCACCAATGAGCCGGGTCCCAAGCATGTTCCGGTGATGCTTCAGCGGTGCATGGACGCGCTGGCCCCGGCGATCTCGCGGCCCGGTGCCGTGGTGGTGGACGCCACCCTCGGCCTCGGCGGGCACAGCGAGGCGCTGCTCACCCAGTTCCCGGAGGTCCGGCTGGTCGCGGTGGACCGTGACCCGCAGGCGCTGAAGCTGTCCGGGGAGCGGCTGGCCCGGTTCGGCGAGCGGGCCACCCTGGTGCACGCGGTGTACGACGAGATCCCCGAGGTGCTGGAGCGCCTGGGCATCGACCGGGTGGACGGGATCCTGTTCGACCTCGGCGTCTCCTCGATGCAGCTGGACGAGGCCGACCGCGGCTTCGCGTACGCGCAGGACGCGCCGCTGGACATGCGGATGGACCAGACCCGGGGGATCAGCGCGGCGGAGGTGCTGAACACCTACAGCCACGGCGACCTGGCCCGGATCCTCAAGGTCTACGGCGAGGAGCGGTTCGCCGGGAAGATCGCCTCGGTCATCGTGCGCGAGCGGGCCAAGGAACCGTTCAGCAACAGCGCGCGTCTGGTCGAGTTGGTGCGCAACGCCATTCCGGCGGCGACCCGCCGGACCGGCGGGAACCCGGCCAAGCGGACGTTCCAGGCGCTGCGGATCGAGGTCAACGGCGAGCTGGAGGTCCTGGACCGGGCGATCCCGGGGGCGCTGGACGCCCTGGCGCTGGGCGGCCGGATCGTCGTGATGTCGTACCAGTCGCTGGAGGACCGGCTGGTGAAGCAGTACTTCGCCGCCGGGGCGACCAGCACCGCCCCGCCGGGGCTCCCGTTCATCCCGGAGGAGCACCAGCCCTGGCTCAAATTGATCACCCGCGGTGCCGAGCTGGCCACCGAGGAGGAGATCGAGGAGAACCGGCGCGCCGCGCCCGTACGGCTGCGGGTGGCGGAGAGGATCAGGGACCGAAGCAGGCGGGGCTGAGTCCCGGCGGGGTCCGAAGGGCGGAGGAGAGCGGTGGGGCCGGTGGCCGGTGAGGTCCGGGCGGGGCGGGGAGGACTCCCCGGGCAGGGCAGGGCGCGCATCACGGTCCGACCGGGGCGGCGCCCCGTGCGGGGGCGCACACCGTTCGCGGTGCTCGTGGTGATGCTGCTGGCCGGCGGCTTGTTCGGGCTGCTCGCGCTGAACACCGCGCTCAACGAGGGTTCCTTCGAACTGTCCCGGCTGCAGAAGCAGACCACCAAGGCGACCGACGAGCAGCAGAGCCTCCAGCACGAGATCGACCAGAGCTCGGCCCCGGACGCGCTGGCCAAGCGGGCCGCCGAGCTGGGCATGGTCCCGGCCGGGGGGATGGCCTTCCTGGACGTGCCGAACGGCGGCAAGGTGGTCGGCACGCCCGGACCGGCGCAGGACAGCCCACCGGTGAAGCGGTCGACGGTCGCGCCGTGGCCGATGAAGGCCTCACCGGGCGCGCAGGGCGCCCCGGCGCCTTCGGCGCAGCCCACCGCGCAGCCTTCGGCCCAGCCGTCGGCGCAGCCGAGCGTCCAGCCGACCACCCCGGCGGCCGCCACGCCGGTGCCGACTCCGGCGGCTTCGGCCGGTGACTCGGTGATCCAGCTCAATCCGGTCTCGCCCGCGCCCGGGCAGCGTGGGGGTGGCAACCGGTGACGACTCCACGTCAGCCGTCGGGTTCGGGCTCCGGTTCGGGCCGCCGTCAGCCGCCGCGCAGCGGTGCCCCGCGCCCCGCCGCGGGCCGGAGCCAGCCCGTGAAGGGGCAGAGCGCCCGCAGCCAGCCCGCCAAGGCTCAGCCGTCCAAGGCCCAGCCCGCGCGCAACCAGTCGGCGAAGGCTCAGCCCGCCAAGGCTCAGCCGTCCAAGGCCCAGCCCGCGCGCAACCAGTCGGCCAAGGCCCAGCCCGCCAAGCCCGCCGCCGCCCGTACCCCGCGCGCGCCGCAGCAGCGGCGCCCCGAGGGCCGTCCGCCGGCCCGCAGCCAGGCGGCGGTGCGGCCGCGCCCGAAGACCCGCCCGCCGCAGCGCCCCAAGGCGCTGAAGCTGGCCGAGCCGAAGCGCCGGCTGCGGGTGATCACCGTGGTGTTGTCCCTGGTGTTCTCGGTCTTCGCCGGGCGCCTGGTGCAGCTCCAGCTGGTGGACGCCGACGCGCTGGCCGCCGACGCCAACACCAACCGCTACCTGAACATCCCGATCACCGCCGAGCGCGGCTCGATAATGTCCTCCGACGGGGTCGCGCTGGCGGCGACCGTGGACGCGTACGACATCACCGCCGACCCGGCGATGTTCACCCCGGACGCGACCGGCATCCCGGACGCGCCGGAACAGGCGGCCGCCCTGCTGTCGCCGGTCCTCGGCGTGTCCAAGGAGAAGCTCGCCGCCGACCTGCACACTCCCAAGACCCGCTACAAGCGGCTCGCCGCCCAGCAGACCCCGGCCGCCAAGAACCAGATCAGCGATCTGAAGTCGACCCTGGAGCGGCAGGCCGGCTCGCGCACCTGCCAGGCCCAGAAGAAGCTGCTCGGCAAGCCCGCCGACCAGGGCGGGCGCACCCGGGTGGACAACGAGTGCGCCAACCCGCTGGCCGGGGTCTTCAACCGGGAGACCCAGAAGCGGATCTACCCGGCGGACGGGCTGGCCGCCAACCTGGTCGGCTTCGTCAACGGCGAGGGCGAGGGCGCCGGCGGACTGGAGCTGCAGTACCAGAAGATGCTGGCCGGCAAGGACGGCCGCAGCAGCTACGCCCAGGCGGGCGGCCGGCTGGTGCCCACTGCCGGGGGCTCGATGGACGCGGCCGTGCCCGGCAGCGACGTCAAGCTGACCATCAACCGGGACATCCAGTGGGCCGCCCAGAAGGCGATCACCGACCAGGTGGCCAACTCCGGCGCGGAGAAGGGCTACGTGGTGGTCCAGGACGTGAAGACCGGCCAGGTCCTCGCGATGGCCACCGCGCCCGGCTTCAACCCCAACGACCTCAGCCTCTCCAAGCAGTCCCAGCTCGGCAACGCCGCGCTCCAGGACGCGTACGAGCCGGGCAGCACCGCCAAGCTGATGAGCCTGGCCGCCGTCCTGGACTCCGGCAAGGCCAACTGGGACACCAAGGTCACCGTGCCGAACCGGCTGGTCCGGGCCGGCCAGCAGTTCAAGGACGACGTCGAGCACGGCGACTGGTACCTGACCCTGGCCGGGGTGCTGGCGAAGTCCTCCAACATCGGCACCATCGAGGCGATCGAGACCCTGGGCGACGGCGACCAGCTGAAGGCCAACCAGGTGCTGGATGGCTACATGCGCAAGTTCGGCGTAGCCCAGCCGACCGGCCTGAACTTCCCCGGGGAGACCCCCGGGATGCTCAAGAAGCCGGAGGACCTGGTCGCCTCGGAGAAGTACAACATCTCCTTCGGCCAGGGCCCGCTGCAGATGAACGCGCTGCAGGCCACCTCGGTGTACTCGACCATCGCCAACGGCGGGGTCCGGGTCGCGCCCAGCATCGTCCAGGGCACCACCGGGCCGGACGGCAAGTTCACCCCGACCCCGCCGGGCGAGCAGACCCGGGTGGTCAGCGAGCAGACCGCCAAGACCCTCACCTCCATGCTGGAGTCGGTCGTCGACGACGAGCAGGGCACCGGCGGCAAGGCCGCCATCCCCGGCTACCGGATCGCCGGCAAGACCGGTACCGCCAACCGGGGAGCCGCCAACGGGGTCGGCTACGACGGCTACACCGCCTCCTTCATCGGCTTCGCCCCCGCCGACGCCCCCCGGTACACCGTCTCCTGTACCCTCCAGGGCCCGGTCAACGGCCACTTCGGCGGCCAGCTGTGCGGACCGGTGTTCAAGCAGGTGATGGAGTTCACCCTGAAGACCATGCAGGTCCCGCCGAGCGGCAGCCAGGCGCCCAACCTGCCCGTCGAGTGGAAGCCGTGAGCGCACATGAGCAACCAGCGGGCCGGTGTGCCCGGCGACGCCGACAAGGCCCGGTTTGGCCCTGGGCACCCTTCGGCGGATAGCCTTCCCGCCGTGCCGAAACCCGATCAAACCACCGTGAGTCCGCCCCGCCCGACCGGGACCGCCGCCCTGCCGCTCGCCGAGCTGGCCGCTCAGCTGGGCCTGCCGCCCATCGAGGGCGGTGCCGTCACCGGCGTCACCCACGACTCCCGCGCGGTGCGCCCGGGCGACGTGTACGTGGCCTTCCCGGGCGCCAACCACCACGGCGCGGCCTTCGCGGCCAAGGCCGCGGACGCCGGCGCGGTGGCCGTGCTCACCGACCCCGCGGGCGCCGAGCTGGCCGCCCCCACCGGTCTGCCGCTGCTGGTCGTCGACCGGCCGCGGGCCCGGATGGGCGAGCTGGCCGCGATCGTCTACGGTCGCCCGTCCGAGCGGCTGCTGATGATCGGGCTGACCGGCACGAACGGCAAGACCACCACCTCGTACCTGGTCGAGGGCGGTCTGCGCGGCGCCGGACGCAGCCCCGGCGTGATCGGCACCGTGGAGATGCGGGTCGGCGAGGAGCGGATCAAGAGCGAGCGCACCACCCCCGAGGCCACCGACCTGCACGCGATCCTCGGCGTGATGGCCGAGCGCGGCGCGGACGCGGTGACCATGGAGGTCTCCAGCCACGCCCTGGTCTTCGGCCGCACCGACGGGGTGGCGTACGACGTCGCGCTGTTCAACAACCTCACCCCCGAGCACCTCGACTTCCACCCGGACATGGAGGACT
The DNA here is from genome assembly GCF_044327205.1 of Kitasatospora sp. NPDC018058. NCBI lineage: Bacteria > Bacillati > Actinomycetota > Actinomycetes > Kitasatosporales > Streptomycetaceae > Kitasatospora > Kitasatospora sp. NPDC018058. The sequence continues at coordinate 322,155 of NZ_JBIRFA010000004.1, forward strand.
ACTTCCAGGCGAAGGCCCGGCTCTTCCAGCCCGGCAAGTCCCGCCGCGGCGTGGTCAACCTGGACGACGAGTACGGCCGCCGGCTGGTCGCCGAGGCGAAGATCCCGGTGACCACCTTCTCCGCCACCGGCGCCGCCGAGGCCGACTGGCGGGCCGTGGACGTGCAGCTCGGCCCGGTCGGCTCCACCTTCCGGGTGCTCGGTCCGGACGGCGCCGAGGCCGACGCCTCCGTCCCGCTGCCCGGCCCGTTCAACGTCGCCAACGCGATGGCCGCGATCACCGTGCTGGTCGCCGCCGGGCTGCCGCTGGAGCGGGCCGTGGCCGGCGTCGCCGCCGTCCCCGGGGTGCCGGGCCGACTGGAGCGGGTGGACGCCGGACAGCCCTTCGTCGCGGTCGTGGACTACGCCCACAAGTCGGACGCCCTGCAGGCCGTCCTCGCCTCGCTGCGCGAGGTCACCAAGGGCCGGCTGCACGTGGTCGTCGGCTGCGGCGGCGACCGCGACCCGCACAAGCGCGGCCCGATGGGCGCCATCGCCGCCCGCCTCGCCGACACCGCCCTGCTGACCAGCGACAACCCGCGCAGCGAGGACCCGCTGGCGATCCTCGCCAGCATGCTGACCGGCGCCGCCGCGGTGCCCGAGGCCGAGCGCGGGGCCGTCCTGGTCGTCCCCGACCGGGCCGAGGCGATCCAGCTCGCGGTCGCCCGCGCCCAGGCGGGGGATACGGTGCTGGTGGCCGGCAAGGGCCACGAGCTCGGCCAGTACGTACGAGACGAGATCCGCCCCTTCGACGACCGGGAGGTGCTGCGCGAATCCATCACGCAGACCACGGCCGCCCGGGGCGACCGAGGAGTAGAGCAGCAGTGATCGCACTGACCCTCGCCGAGGTGGCCGCCGCAGTCGGCGGCACCCTGGACGGCGCGGACCCGGACGTCCTGGTCACCGGCCCGGTCGAGGTCGACTCGCGGAAGGTCTGCCCCGGCGGCCTGTTCGCGGCCTTCGTCGGCGAGCACGTGGACGGCCACGACTACGCCGCCACGGCGGTCGAGGCCGGCGCCGTCGCGGTGCTGGCCTCCCGCCCGGTCGGCGTGCCCGCCGTCATGGTCGACAGTGTGGTGGAGGCGCTCGGCAAGCTGGCCCGTACCGTGGTCGCCCGCGCAGAGGGCACCGCCGTGGTCGCGCTGACCGGCTCGGCCGGCAAGACCAGCACCAAGGACCTGATCGCCCAGCTGCTCCAGCGCCACGGCGAGACCGTCTTCCCGCCCGGCTCGCTCAACAACGAGATCGGCCACCCGATGACCGCGCTGCGGGTCGAGGCCGGCACCCGGCACCTGGTCATGGAGATGGGCGCCCGGCACAAGGGTGACATCGAGTACCTCACCTCGATCACCCCGCCCCGGATCGGCCTGGTGCTCAACGTCGGCACCGCCCACGTCGGCGAGTTCGGCTCCCAGGAGGCGATCGCCGAGGCCAAGGGCGAGCTGGTCGAGGCGCTGCCCGCCGAGGGCGCCGCGATCCTCAACGCGGACGACCGGCTGGTGCGCGCGATGGCCTCCCGGACCAGGGCGAAGGTGGTCTTCTTCGGGGAGTCCCCGGAGGCCCACGTCCGGGCGACGGACGTTCGCCTGGACGCCACCGGACGGCCATCGTTCACGCTCACCACCCCGGCCGGTTCCGCTCCCGTGCAGCTGCGCCTGTACGGTGAGCACCACGTCTCGAACGCCCTCGCCGCCGCCGCGGTGGCGATGGAGCTCGGGATGACCGTCGACGACACCGCGGCAGCCCTGGGCGAGGCGGGTGCGCTGTCCCGCTGGCGCATGGAGGTCGTCGACCGGGCCGATGGTGTCACCGTCGTCAACGACGCCTACAACGCGAACCCCGACTCGATGCGGGCCGCGCTGCGGGCGCTGGTCTCGATGGGCGGCCGCGGTCCGGAGCGCCGCCGTACCTGGGCGGTGCTCGGCGAGATGCGGGAGCTCGGCGAGGACAGCCTGGCCGAGCACGATGCCATCGGGCGGCTCGCCGTCCGGCTGGACGTCACCAAGCTGGTGGCGGTCGGCGGACGCGAGGCGGCCTGCATGGAACTCGGCGCGAGGAACGAAGGTTCGTGGGGTGAGGAGTCGGTGCTGGTGTCCGACGCGGACGCGGCGGTCGAGCTGCTGCGCAGTCAGCTGCGGCCGGGGGATGTGGTCCTGGTGAAGGCGTCCCGTTCGGTGGGGTTGGAGAAGGTGGCCGAGGCCCTCCTGGCGGACGGTGCTGCCCGATGATGAAGCAGATCCTCTTCTCCGGGATGATCGGCCTGATCCTCTCGCTGGTCGGCACGCCCGCGCTGATCAAGCTGCTCGCCCGGCAGGGCTACGGCCAGTACATCCGTGACGACGGCCCCAAGGCGCACCACAGCAAGAAGGGCACGCCCACCATGGGCGGCATCGCCTTCATCCTGGCGACCCTGATCGCGTACTTCGGGACGAAGGCGATAACGGGCGACACCCCGACCGCCTCCGGGCTGCTGGTGCTCTTCCTGACCACGGGCCTCGGCCTGGTCGGCTTCCTGGACGACTACATCAAGGTGGTCAAGCGCCGCTCGCTGGGCCTGCGGGCCAAGGCGAAGCTGGCCGGCCAGTCCATCGTCGGCCTGGTGTTCGCCGTCCTGGCGCTGCAGTTCCACGACGACCGCGGGCTCAGCCCGGCCTCTCAGTCGCTGTCCTTCGTGCGCGACTTCAAGTGGGCGATCGGCCCGGTCCTGTTCGTCATCTTCGCCTACTTCATGATCGCCGCGACCTCCAACGGCGTGAACCTGACGGACGGCCTGGACGGTCTCGCCACCGGCGCCTCGGTGATGGCCTTCGGTGCCTACACCTTCATCGGCGTCTGGGAGTACACCCAGAGCTGCGCCTACTTCATCTCGGCCACCGGCGCCTGCTACGACGTCCGCGACCCACTGGACCTCGCGGTGGTGGCCGCCGCCCTGATGGGCTCCTGCTTCGGCTTCCTGTGGTGGAACACCTCGCCCGCCAAGATCTTCATGGGTGACACCGGCTCGCTGGCCCTCGGCGGCGCCCTGGCCGGTCTGGCGATCTGCTCCCGCACCGAGCTGCTGCTGATCCTGCTCGGCGGCCTCTTCATGATCATCACCCTCTCGGTGATCATCCAGGTCGGCTCCTTCCGGATGACCGGCAAGCGCGTCTTCAAGATGGCACCACTGCAGCACCACTTCGAACTCAAGGGCTGGAGCGAGGTCCTGGTGGTGGTCCGCTTCTGGATCATCCAGGGTCTGTGCGTGGCCGTCGGCCTCGGCCTCTTCTACGCGGGATACCGGACCGGATGACGAACCCCGACTTCATGAACCTGCCCGTGGTGGTCGCCGGCCTCGGCGTCTCGGGCATCAGCGCCGCGCGCGTCCTGAACGGGCTGGGCGCGAGCGTCACCGTGGTCGACGGCGGCAGCGGCGAGGGACTCAAGGCCCGCGCCGCCGAGCTGGAGGCGCTGGGCGTCGCGGTGCGCCTGGGCGACGGCGCGAGCCTGCCCGAGGGCACCCGGCTGATCGTCACCTCGCCCGGCTGGGCCCCCGACAGCCCGCTGTTCGCCGCCGCCGAGGCGGCCGGCGTCCCGGTCTGGGGTGACGTCGAGCTGGCCTGGCGGCTGCGCAAGCCGCTGCCGGGCACCGGCGAGCCCGCCCCCTGGCTGGCGGTCACCGGCACCAACGGCAAGACCACCACCGTCCAGATGCTCGCCTCGATCCTCACCGCGGCCGGCAAGCGCACCGCCGCCGTCGGCAACGTCGGGGTCTCGGTGCTGGACGCGGTGCTCGCCGAGGAGCCGTACGACGTGCTCGCCGTCGAGCTCTCCAGCTACCAGCTGCACTGGGCGCCCTCGCTGCGCCCGTACTCGGCCGCGGTCCTCAACCTGGCACCCGACCACCTCGACTGGCACGGCTCGATGGAGGCGTACGCGGCCGACAAGGGACGGATCTACGAGGGCAACGTCGTCGCCTGCGTGTACAACCTGGCCGACCCGGCCACCGAGGCGCTGGTCCGCGAGGCCGACGTCGAGGAGGGCTGCCGGGCGATCGGCTTCGGCCTCGGCGCGCCGGGCCCGTCGAACTTCGGCGTGGTGGACGGCCTGCTGGTGGACCGCGCCTTCGTCGAGGACCGGACCAAGAACGCGGCCGAGCTGGGCGCCGTCGAGGACGTCAACCCGCCGGCCCCGCACAACATCGCCAACGCGCTCGCCGCGGCGGCGCTGGCACGGGCCTACGGGGTCGAGCCGAAGGCCGTCCGGGAGGGCCTGCGGGCCTTCCGCCCGGACGCCCACCGGATCGCCGAGGTCGGCGTGGTCCGCGAGGTCACGTACATCGACGACTCCAAGGCCACCAACACCCACGCCGCGGCCGCCTCGCTGGCCGCCTACCGGCCGATCGTCTGGATCGCCGGCGGCCTGGCCAAGGGCGCGACCTTCGACGACCTGGTCCAGGGCGCGGCCGAGCGGCTGCGCGCGGTCGTGCTGATCGGCCAGGACCGCGCGCTGATCCGCGAGGCACTGGAGCGACACGCTCCGGATGTGCCGGTGATCGAGGCGGCCGAGGGCCAGACTGGCGCGATGGCGATGACCGAGGTGGTTCGCACGGCCGCGTCGCTCGCCCGATCGGGTGACACCGTGCTGCTGGCCCCGGCCTGCGCCTCGATGGACATGTTCACCAACTACGGCGAGCGCGGCGACCTGTTCGCGGCGGCCGTCCGGGAGCTGGCGAACCCCGGGGAGTGAGCCGAAGGGCCGCGCCGACGCCGACGACCGTCGGCGTCGGGTCCGAGCAGCCCGGAGGCGAACGAGCCGCAGTCGAAGGAGAGCGGGGAGCGGTGGCGGGGCAGGGCAGGGCGGATTCCGGCGTGGGGAAGCAGGACGCCGCCGAGCCGTGGCGAGTGATCTCCGCCACCACGACCAAGTACAAGTCGGCCGGTCCGCTGGGCCGTCTGCAGGCCTTCCGGGCCCGCGTACGGTACTGGCTGGACCGGCCGCTCACGCCGTACCTGCTGGTCATCGGCACCACGCTGCTGCTGGTGGTGCTGGGCCTGATGATGGTCTTCTCGGCCTCGCAGATCCTGGCCCTGAACCAGCACCACACGGCGCAGTACTACTTCCTCAAGCAGCTGATCGCGGCCATCCTCGGCCTGGTCCTGCTGGTCGGCTTCGCCTCCGTTCCGGTGGCGGTGCTGCGGGTGATCGTCTACCCGGTGATGTTCGGGGTGATCGGCGCGCTCGCGCTGGTCGCCGTCCCCGGCGTCGGGGTGCGGATCAACGGCAACCAGAACTGGCTGGACTTCGGGTTCTTCCAGTTCCAGCCCTCCGAGTTCGCCAAGCTCGCGCTGGTGCTCTGGGGTGCCGACCTGCTCGCCCGCAAGCAGAAGGCCGGCACCCTCACCTCGTGGAAGCACCTGCTGGTGCCGCTGGTGCCGGGTGCCCTGCTGCTGCTCGCGCTGATCATGATCGGCGGCGACATGGGCACCTCGATGATCCTGGTGGCCATGGTGTTCGCGCTGCTCTGGATGGTCGGCGCGCCGCTGCGGCTGTTCGTGGCCACCCTCGGGGTGGCCGTCGTGGTCTGTACCGCCCTGGTGATCACTGTCCCGCACCGGGCCGAGCGCCTGGGCTGCATCGGCGTCACCAAGCTCGACCCGGAAGGCGCCTGCTTCCAAGCCCTGCACGGCGTGTACTCGTTCGCGCTCGGCGGCGGCTTCGGCACCGGCCTCGGCGCGGGCGTGGAGAAGTGGGGCCAGCTGCCCGAGGCGCACACCGACTTCATCTTCGCCGCGACCGGTGAGGAACTGGGCCTGGTGGGGACGCTGTCGGTGATCGGTCTCTTCGCGGCACTAGGCTACGCGGGTATCCGTGTGGCCATCGGTACGAAGGACCCCTTCGTCAGGTACGCCGCGGGAGCCGCCACCACCTGGATCATGGCGCAGGCCATGATCAACCTGGGGTCGGCGCTGGGACTGCTGCCCATCGCGGGCGTCCCGCTCCCGCTGTTCTCCTACGGCGGTTCCGCCATGCTGTCGGCCATGTCCGCGATCGGAGTGCTGCTGTGCCTGGCGCGCAGCTCCTCCGGCGCGAAGGCGGCCCTGGCCGCCCGGAGCAAGAACTCCCGGATCAGGAAGCGACTGGCCCGGGTGCTGCCACGACGACGAACCACAGCGCGCCCGGCCCCCGGGCCGGCACGCAGGGAGCGGTGAATTTCGGTGCATGTCGTACTCGCCGGCGGGGGGACCGCCGGTCACATCGAGCCGGCCATGGCCCTCGCGGACGCCCTCCGCAGGCACGACCCGTCCATCGGGATCACCGCCCTGGGCACCGAGCGCGGTCTGGAGACGCGGCTGGTGCCGGAGCGCGGCTACCAGCTGGAGCTCATCCCAGCCGTCCCGTTGCCCCGCAAGCCCACCCCCGAGCTGATCACCGTCCCCGGCCGGCTGCGCGGTACCGTCCGGGCCGCCCAGGAGATCATCGAGCGGGTCAACGCCGATGCCGTGGTCGGCTTCGGCGGCTACGTCTCGATGCCCGCCTACCTGGCCGCCAAGCGGGCCGGGGTGCCGATCGTGGTGCACGAGGCCAACGCCCGCCCGGGCCTGGCGAACAAGATCGGTGCCCGCTACACGGACTTCGTCGCCGTCTCCACCCCGGACAGCAAGCTGCGCGACTCCCGGTACATCGGCATCCCGCTGCGCCGGACCATCGCCACCCTGGACCGCAACGCCACCCGGCCGGAGGCCCGCCAGTACTTCGGCCTCGACCAACGGCTGCCCACCCTGCTGGTCTCCGGCGGCTCCCAGGGCGCGCGCCGGCTGAATGAGACCGTCACCGCGATCGCCCCGCGGCTGCAGCAGTACGGCGTGCAGATCCTGCACGCGGTCGGCCCGAAGAACGAGCTGCCGCAGGTCGCGGACGTCCCCGGCATGCCGCCGTACCGCCCGGTGCCGTACATCGACCGGATGGACCTCGCCTACGCCGCCGCCGACCTGATGCTCTGCCGGGCCGGCGCCATGACGGTGGCCGAGCTGGCCGCGGTCGGCCTGCCCGCCGCCTTCGTGCCGCTGCCGATCGGCAACGGCGAGCAGCGGCTGAACGCCCAGCCGATGGTCAAGGCCGGCGGCGGTCTGCTGGTGGACGACGCCGAGCTGACCCCGGACTGGGTGCTGCAGAACGTGCTGCCGGTGCTCACCGACCCGCAGCGGCTCTGGGACATGAGCCGGGCCGCGGCCGAGTTCGGCCGCCGGGACGCCGACGACCTGCTGGTCGGCATGGTGTACGAGGCGATCCAGGCCCACCGGGGCGGTCGCCGTCGTGGCTGACGGTCGGCTCGCCGACCCTTCCCCGGCCTCCCGCCGGGGGTACCCCCAGGAGGATGAGTTCGGAGACGAGGAGTCCGCTCCCCGCCTCCGGCTCTCCCGGCGGGGCATCCTGGTGCTGAGCGTGCTCGTCGCCGCGGTGCTGGGCGGGCTGGCCTGGCTGGTGTTCTACTCCTCGGTGCTGGACGTGCGCGATGTCGCCGTCCAGGGCACCACCGACGAGAAGCTGACGTCGGACCAGGTCCGCGAGGCGGTCGGCGGGCTGGCCGGCGGCCCGCTGGCCCGGGTGGACCTGGCCGAGGTCGAGCACCGGGTGGAGGCGATCCCCCGGGTGGCCAAGGTCGAGGTGTGGCGGGGCTGGCCGCACACCCTGCAGGTCAAGGTGGTGCAGCGGACGGCCGTGGCCGCCGTCAAGGGGGACGACGGCCAGTTCACCCAGGTGGATGCCGACGGAGTGAGCTTCGCCACCGAGGCGGCCCCGCCGGCGGGCGTGCCGGTGGTGGAGCTGCGGCTGAGTCAGCAGGCCAAGGACGTGGACGGGGTGATCTCCCGGGCGCAGCTGGTGCAGGGCGCGGTGGCGGTGGCCGCCGGGCTTCCGCCGGAGATCGCCAAGCGGGCCGGATCGGTCCTCGTGCACTCGTACGATGACATCGAACTGCAGCTCAGCGGGGGTGCGACGGTGCGCTGGGGCAGCCCGGAGAAGAACGACCGCAAGGCCCGGGTGCTGCAGGCGCTGATGGCCCAGAAAGGCACCAACTTCGACGTGACTGCGCCGGAGGCTCCGGCGGTGTCCGGGTGATCCGCTAGATTCTGTGCCCGAGGGAGGGGTTGACGCCTCGAAGTGTCGGCCCGACCCTTGGTGGTCACCCCGGTTTCCATTGCCGGCCGATGATCACATAGGCTCAAAAGAAAAAGGGAAGCTCGGCGTGTTCGTTGAAACACGTGCCCGGAGCCACCTAGTGTCCTGTGTCACCAGACTGTGCCCCCTGGTGATGTGACGGAGGCGCAGGATTAACCCTAAAGGTCAAGTTTAGGGTTGGGGTCGGCGGTCGGCATTTCGGACATTAAGTCAGAAACCAGGCTCCCTACCCATCGACATCCGTCGGCACGACCCCTCGCCCGGGTCGGGCCGACCCGGAAATTCGAGGCGAGAGGCCTTCGACGTGGCAGCACCGCAGAACTACCTCGCAGTCATCAAGGTCGTCGGTATCGGCGGCGGTGGTGTCAACGCCATCAACCGGATGATCGAGGTCGGTCTCAAGGGCGTCGAGTTCATCGCGATCAACACCGATGCGCAGGCCCTCCTCATGAGCGACGCCGACGTCAAGCTCGATGTGGGCCGTGAACTCACCCGGGGCCTCGGCGCCGGCGCCAACCCCGAGGTCGGCCGCAAGGCCGCCGAGGACCACCGTGAGGAGATCGAGGAGGTCCTCAAGGGGGCCGACATGGTCTTCGTGACCGCCGGTGAGGGCGGTGGCACGGGCACGGGCGGCGCGCCCGTCGTCGCCAACATCGCCCGGTCGCTGGGCGCCCTGACCATCGGCGTGGTCACCCGCCCCTTCACCTTCGAGGGCCGTCGCCGGGCCAACCAGGCCGAGGACGGCATCGCCGCCCTGCGCGAAGAGGTCGACACCCTCATCGTGATCCCGAACGACCGGCTGCTGTCCATCTCGGACCGCCAGGTCAGCGTGCTCGACGCGTTCCGCTCGGCGGACCAGGTCCTGCTCTCCGGTGTTCAGGGCATCACCGATCTGATCACCACCCCGGGTCTGATCAACCTCGACTTCGCCGACGTCAAGTCCGTCATGTCGGACGCCGGCTCGGCGCTCATGGGCATCGGCTCGGCCCGCGGCGAGGACCGCGCCAAGGCGGCCGCCGTGATGGCGATCTCCTCGCCGCTGCTGGAGGCCTCGATCGACGGCGCCCGCGGCGTGCTGCTGTCCATCTCGGGCGGCTCCGACCTCGGTCTGTTCGAGATCAACGAGTCGGCCCAGCTGGTCAGCGAGGCCGCCCACCCCGAGGCCAACATCATCTTCGGTGCGGTCATCGACGACGCGCTCGGCGATGAGGTGCGGGTCACCGTCATCGCGGCCGGCTTCGACGGCGGTCAGCCGCCGGCGATCGTCCGCGACCCGGTGGTGAAGTCCACCGCCCCCGCCGCCCCGGCGACCCCGCCGGCCGCCCCGGAGCGCCCGGCCGGTCGGCCGTCGTACGGGAGCATCGGTTCGGTGACGTCCCGTTCGGAGGGGGAGACCCCGGCCGCCCCGGTCCGTTCGGCCGAGACCCCGGCCGCCACGAGCGCCGCCGCCCCGGTGCCGCCGCAGGTGCAGCCGGCCCGGCAGCCGTTCGTGGAGAGCCCGGCCGAGGAGCTCGACGTCCCGGACTTCCTTAAGTGATCGATCACGCGGTACGCGCGGGTGCTCACTTCGCCTTCACCGACCGGTGGGGCGGGGTGAGCACTTCGCCGTACGGGGAGCTCAACCTCGGCGGCGCGGTGGGGGACGACCCGGAGGCCGTCCGTGAGAACCGGGCGATCGCCGCCCGGGAGCTGGGGCTGGACCCGGCCGACGTGGTCTGGATGAACCAGGTGCACGGCGCCGAGGTCGCCGTCGTGACGGAGCGCCAGCCGCCGGGGGAGGCCCCCGCGGTGGACGCGGTGGTCACCGACCGGCCGCTCGCGCTCGCGGTGCTGACCGCGGACTGCACCCCGGTGCTGCTGGCGGATCCGGTGGCGGGCGTGGTGGGCGCGGCCCACGCGGGCCGGCCCGGGCTGGCGGCCGGGGTGGTGCCCGCGGTCGTCAAGGCGATGGTCGAACTGGGGGCCGAGCCGGCGCGGATCACCGCCGCCACCGGCCCCGCGGTCTGCGGCCGCTGCTACGAGGTGCCGGCCGGACTGCGCGCCGAGGTCGCCGAGGCGGTTCCGGCGGCCTTCGCCGAGACCTCGTGGGGGACCCCGGCGCTGGACGTGCCGGAGGGAGTCGCGGCACAACTGGCCGCGGTGGGGGTCACCCGGCTGGTGCGATCACCGGTCTGCACCCTCGAATCCGTCGATCACTTCTCCTATCGCCGCGAGCAGCGTACGGGTCGGCTCGCGAGCTACGTCTGGTTGGGCTCTGATCACTGATGACGAACGACATCTTCGGACCGTTCCCGGGCGGTCCCGGCCCTTTCTTCCCTGATGAGAGCTGGCTGAAGGCTCTGACGGAGGGCCAGCGGGCCCGGTACGAGGAGCTGGGCACCAACCTCGACGTGGTCGAGCGCCGGATCGCGGACGCCTGTGCGGCCGCCGGGCGTCCGCGCGAGGACGTCACCCTGATCGTCGTCACCAAGACCTACCCGGCCGAGGACACCGCGCTGCTGGCCGGGCTGGGTGTGACGGATGTCGCGGAGAACCGCGACCAGGACGCCGGGCCCAAGGCGGAGCAGTGCAGAAACCTTCCTCTCGCCTGGCACTTCGTCGGACAGCTGCAGACCAACAAGGTCCGCTCGGTCGTCCGGTACGCGAACCACGTGCACTCGGTGGACCGGCTGCGGCTGGTCGGGTCGCTCTCGGCGGCGGTGCTCAGGTCCGAGCGGCCTGAGCTGGGCTGCCTGGTGCAGGTGGCACTGGACAAGGAGCACGGCGAGGGTGGGCACCGGGCCGGGGTCGCCCCCGAGGACGTCGCGGAACTCACCGACGCGATCGCCGACACGCCCGGACTGCGGCTGGACGGTGTGATGACCGTCGCCCCGCTGGCCGGCCCGCTGGCCGGCGACCCGGCCCGCGCCTTCGACCGGCTGGCGGAAATCGCAACCGCCGTACGGGCGGCCCATCCTGCTGCCACCATGGTCTCCGCAGGGATGAGCGGTGACCTTGAGCAGGCGATTGCCGCCGGGGCGACACATGTACGCGTCGGAACGGCGGTACTCGGAGTGAGGTCACCCCTCGGGTAACGTCACCAGGTAAGTAGATCAGACTGCAGGACAAAATAGGACAGAAACTAGCAGCTTTCCGAAGCGCTAGCCAACCGTGGATCGCAGCTCCGCGGCCCCACCCACGAACTCTGACGGCGCGTCGCCTTGACGGGCCGTCGTGGGCGGAACCGCGGAATCCGCAGGCAGGGCCGCCCGGCCTGGCCGCCGGGGCGTGGCAGGTCCCACGGAGCGAGCGGAGCGAGCGACCATCAGAAGGTGCGCGTTTCGCGAATCAGCCACCGAGCGCCAGTGAGGTGGCCATGAGCGGAGGAGACAGGAGCATGGCCGGCGCAATGCGCAAGATGGCGGTCTACCTCGGCCTCGTGGAGGACGAGACGTACGACGGCCAGGGGTACGACCCCGACGACGACTACGACGCGGACCCCGAGCCGATCCGTACCGGGCAGCGGACCGAGGACATTCCCCGGCCGGCCGCCGCCGCAGCACCTGCTCCGGTCCCCTCGATCGCCCCGCAGCCGGTCCCGGCGGCGGTGCCGATCCGGCAGGAGACCCCGAGGATGGCCCCCGTGTCGTCCATCACACCCGAACGCCGCCACAACCTGGAGAAGAGCGCCCCGGTGATCATGCCCAAGGTAGTGAACGAACGAGAGCCCTACCGCATCACCACGCTGCACCCGCGGACCTACAACGAGGCCCGTACCATCGGGGAACAGTTCCGCGGCGGCACCCCTGTGATCATGAATCTGACCGAGATGGACGACACGGACGCGAAGCGGCTCGTAGACTTCGCCGCTGGACTCGTCTTCGGTCTGCACGGCAGTATCGAGCGCGTGACACAGAAGGTGTTCCTGCTGTCGCCTGCTAACGTCGATGTCACGGCGGAGGACAAGGCTCGGATCGCCGAGGGTGGGTTCTTCAACCAGAGCTGACCCGGCCACGACTTTACGTGTGGATCTGATCAACAGTGGTTGGCGACAGGTGACGAGCGGCAGGCCCTAGGGCCCGGGATCGGGGAGAGGGAAACGCGATGGACATCGTGTGGGCGGTGTTTTACTACGCCCTGACCGTCTTCCTGGTGTTCCTGCTCGTGCGACTGGTCATGGACTGGGTCTTCCAGTTCGCGCGTTCGTGGCGGCCCGGCAAGGCCATGGTCCTGGTCCTGGAGGCCACGTACACTGTCACGGATCCGCCGCTCAAGCTTCTTCGGCGGTTCATTCCGCCGTTGCGTTTCGGGGGCGTGGCGCTCGACCTGTCTTTCTTCGTACTGATGATCATTGTGTATGTCCTGATCTCGCTTGTGCACCCCTAGTCGTAGGTGAGCGATGCGACAGGATGCCGGTGTGCCGACGATCACGTTGAGGTGAAGAGATGCCATTGACCCCCGAGGACGTTCGGAACAAGCAGTTCACGACCGTCCGCCTGCGTGAAGGCTATGACGAGGACGAGGTCGATGCCTTCCTCGACGAGGTCGAGGCGGAGCTGACCCGCCTCCTCCGGGAGAACGAGGACCTGCGGGCCAAGCTGGCCGCCGCGACTCGCGCTGCCGCGCAGAACCAGGCCAACATGCGGAAGGAGCCGCCGCAGGACGCCCCGCGTGCGGCTGCACCCGTCCCGGCCGCCATATCCGGCCCGCCGGTCCCCGGCCAGCAGGGTCCGGGTGGTCCGCAGCAGATGGGCCCCGGTGGTCCGCAGCAGATGGGCCCGGGTGGTCCCCAGCAGCAGATGGGCCCCGGCGGCCCGCAGCAGCAGATGGGCAACCAGCCGCTCGGCCTGCCCTCCGGCGCTCCGCAGCTCCCGGCCGGTCCGGGTGTTCCCCAGCAGATGGGCGGCCCGCAGCAGCAGATGAACCAGACCATGGGCGGCCAGCAGCAGCTGGTCCAGCCGATGGGTGGTCAGATGCTCCAGCCCATGGGCGGTCCCGGTGGCCCGCAGCAGATGGGCAACCCGATGGGCCAGGGCATGGGCCAGCAGCAGATGCAGCCGATGGGTGGCCCCATGGGCGGCCCGCAGCCGATGGGTGGCCCCATGGGCGGCCCGATGCAGCAGCAGGGCCCCGGAGGCGACAGCGCCGCGCGTGTGCTGGCGCTCGCCCAGCAGACCGCTGACCAGGCGATCTCCGAGGCCCGTTCCGAGGCCAACAAGATCGTCGGCGAGGCGCGCAGCCGGGCCGAGGGCCTGGAGCGCGACGCGCGTGCCAAGGCCGATGCCCTGGAGCGGGACGCGCAGGAGAAGCACCGCGTCGCGATGGGGTCGCTGGAGTCCGCGCGGGCCACGCTGGAGCGCAAGGTCGAGGACCTGCGGGCGTTCGAGCGTGAGTACCGGACGCGCCTGAAGTCGTACCTGGAGACCCAGCTGCGTCAGCTGGAGTCGCAGGCCGACGACTCGCTCGCCCCGCCGCGGATCCCCGCCACCGCGTCGCTGCCGCCGGCGGCCTCGTCGATGGCTCCGACCGGTGCCGGTGCGATGACCTCCGGTGCGCCGTCCTTCGGTGGGAACCAGCCGTCGTTCGGTGGCAGCTCGCCGTCGTTCGGTGGGCAGAGCTCCTTCGGCGGGAACGTTCCGGCGCCGAGCTTCGGTGGGCAGGCTGCCGGTGGCAACAGCGGTGCTCCGCAGATGCAGCCGGCCGGGATGACCCAGCCGATGGCGGCCGTCCGGCCGCAGCCGCCGCAGCCGATGCAGCAGGCTCCGGCGCCGATGCGGGGCTTCCTGATCGACGAGGACGGCGACAACTGAGGTTGTAGCCCGGCTCTTGAGGGCGTCCCCTTTCCGACCTTCGGGTCGGGGAGGGGACGCTCTTTTTTGTGTCGGGAGCGCGGGAGGGGGAACGGGGGAGGGCTTGCGGGTGCGGGAGGGGGGCTTCCGCCGTGCGCAGTTCCCCCTGCCAAGGGGGAGGAGAGAAGGGGGAGGAGAAGAGAGGGAGCGCGCGGGGACGGGGAGGGGCGCGAGAAGAGGGGGCGCGCGGGGGAAGGCTACCGGGGGTGGGGGCGGAAAACGCGGAACCGCCGCCCGGCTCGGGAGCCGGGCGGCGGTTCCGGTGGGGTCGGTCAGGCCTTGCGGAGCTGGAAGGCCAGGCCGAGGGATTCGTCGGTGAAGGTCTCGGAGTCCCAGTCGGCTGCGCCGGCGGCGAAGTCGGTGGCGAGGACCTCTTCGGCGACGAGGGGGCCGTGTTCGGCGATGGCCTCGGCGGTCTCCTCGGCGGTGGCGCGCCAGCGCAGGACGATGCGGTCGGCGACGTCCAGGCCGGAGTTCTTGCGGGCCTCCTGGATCTGGCGGATGGCGTCGCGGGCGATGCCGAGGCGCTTGAGCTCCGGGGTGATGGCCAGGTCGAGGGCGACGGTGGCGCCGGACTCGTTGGCGACGGCCCAGCCCTCGCGCGGGGTCTCGGTGATGATGACCTCGTCGGGGGACAGGGTGATCGTCTCGCCGTTGAGCTCGACGCCGGTCTCGCCGTTGGCGCGCAGTTCGGCGGCCAGGCGGGCGGCGTCGGTGGCGGCGACGGCCTTGGCGACGTCCTGCACGCCCTTGCCGAAGCGCTTGCCCAGCGCGCGGAAGTTGGCCTTGGCGCTGGTGTCGACCAGTGAGCCGCCGCCCGCCCCGGACGGGGACGACGCGGAGAGGGACTCCAGGGTGGAGACGTTGAGCTCCTCGGCGATCTGCGCGCGCAGGTCGGCGGGCAGCTCCTCCCAGCCCTGGGCGGCGACCAGCGCGCGGGAGAGCGGCTGGCGGGTCTTCACGCCGGACTCGGCGCGGGTGGCCCGGCCGAGCTCGACCAGGCGGCGGACCAGCGCCATGTGCCGGGAGAGCTCGGTGTCGATCAGGGACTCGTCGGCCTCCGGCCAGGTGGCCAGGTGGACCGAGGCCGGGGCGTCCGGGGCGACCGCGACGACCAGGTCCTGCCAGACCCGCTCGGTGATGAACGGGGTCATCGGGGCCATCAGGCGGGTGACCGTCTCCAGCGCCTCGTGCAGGGTGGCGAGCGCGGCGGCGTCGCCCTGCCAGAAGCGGCGGCGGCCGCGGCGGACGTACCAGTTGGACAGGTCGTCGACGAAGCCGGAGAGCAGCTTGCCGGCGCGCTGGGTGTCGTACGCCTCGAAGGCCGCGTCGACCTCGCGGACCAGGGTGTTCAGCTCGGAGAGCACCCAGCGGTCCAGCTGCGGGCGCTCGGCCGGGGCCGGGTCGCTCGCGGAGGGCGCCCAGTCGGAGGTGCGGGCGTACAGGGCCTGGAAGGCGACGGTGTTCCAGTAGGTGAGGAGGGTCTTGCGGACCACCTCCTGGATGGTGCCGTGGCCGACCCGGCGGGCCGACCAGGGCGAACCGCCGGCCGCCATGAACCAGCGGACGGCGTCGGCGCCGTGCTGGTCCATCAGCGGGATCGGCTGCAGGATGTTGCCCAGGTGCTTGGACATCTTGCGGCCGTCCTCGGCCAGGATGTGGCCCAGGCAGACGACGTTCTCGTAGCTGTTCTTGTCGAACACCAGGGTGCCGACCGCCATCAGCGTGTAGAACCAGCCGCGGGTCTGGTCGATCGCCTCGGAGATGAACTGCGCCGGGTAGCGCTTCTCGAACAGCTCCTTGTTCCGGTACGGGTAGCCGTACTGGGCGAAGGGCATCGAGCCCGAGTCGTACCAGGCGTCGATGACCTCGGGCACGCGGGTGGCGGTGCCGCCGCAGTCGCGGCAGCCGAAGGTCACCTCGTCGATGAACGGGCGGTGCGGGTCGAGGCCGCTCTGGTCGATGCCGGTCAGCTCGGTCAGCTCGGCCAGCGAGCCGACGCAGGTGAGGTGGCCCTCCTCGCAGCGCCAGATCGGCAGCGGGGTGCCCCAGTAGCGGTTGCGGCTGAGCGCCCAGTCGATGTTGTTGTTCAGCCAGTCGCCGAAGCGGCCGTGCTTGACCGTCTCCGGGAACCAGTTGGTGGCCTCGTTCTCGCGGATCAGCGCGTCCTTGACGGCGGTGGTCCGGATGTACCAGGACGGCTGCGCGTAGTAGAGCAGCGCGGTGTGGCAGCGCCAGCAGTGCGGGTAGCTGTGCTCGTACGGCACGTGACGGAAGAGCAGGCCGCGCTCCTTGAGGTCCGCGACCAGGGCCTCGTCGGCCTTCTTGAAGAACTGGCCGCCGACCAGCGGGACCTCGGGGGCGAAGGTGCCGTCGGCGAGCACCGGGTTGACCACCGGCAGGCCGTACTTGCGGCAGGTCGCGAGGTCGTCCGCACCGAAGGCGGGGGACTGGTGGACGATGCCGGTGCCGTCCTCGGTGGTGACGTAGTCGGCGTTGAGGACGTAGTGCGCGTTCTCGATCTCGACCAGGTCGAAGGGGCGGCGGTACGCCCAGCGCTCCATCTCGGCACCGGTGAAGGACTCGCCGGTGGCCTCCCAGCCCTCGCCGAGGGCCTTGGCGAGCAGCGGCTCGGCCACGACCAGCTTCTCGTTGCCGTCGGTGGCCACCACGTAGGTGACCTCGGGGTGGACGGCGGCGGCGGTGTTGGAGACCAGGGTCCACGGGGTCGTCGTCCAGACCAGCAGGGCGGCCTGGCCGGCCAGCGGGCCGCCGGTGAGCGGGAAGCGGACGAAGACCGAGGGGTCGACCACGGTCTCGTAGCCCTGGGCCAGCTCGTGGTCGGACAGGCCGGTGCCGCAGCGCGGGCACCAGGGGGCGACCCGGTGGTCCTGGACCAGCAGGCCCTTGTCGAAGATCTGCTTGAGCGACCACCAGACGGACTGGACGTACGACGGGTCCATCGTCCGGTAGGCCTGGTCGAGGTCGACCCAGTACCCCATGCGGGTGGTCAGCTCGGCGAAGGCGTCGGTGTGGCGGGTCACCGAGTCGCGGCACTTGGCGTTGAACTCGGCGATGCCGTACGCCTCGATGTCCTGCTTGCCGGAGAAGCCCAGCTCCTTCTCGACGGCCAGCTCGACCGGCAGACCGTGGCAGTCCCAGCCGGCCTTGCGGGCGACGTGGTAGCCCTTCATCGTCCGGTAACGCGGGAAGACGTCCTTGAAGACGCGGGCCTCGATGTGGTGGGCGCCGGGCATGCCGTTGGCGGTCGGCGGGCCCTCGTAGAAGACCCACTCGGGGCGGCCCTCGGACTGCTCCAGGCTGCGCTGGAAGATCTTGTTGTCCTGCCAGAAGGACAGGATCTGGTGCTCCAGGGCAGGCAGGTCCACCTGCGCGGGGACGGGGTTGTAGGTGCTGCTCATCGCGGGCGTCTACCTCCGGCGGATGCTGGGACTGAATCCTCCGGAGGGACGAGACGGCCTGGCCGCCCCGCGGTACCACCCTCCTTGGCCGCGGTGCTGCGTTGCGGCCCTCTTGTTTGGGCTTGCTGCCGGGTCTAGTGGGCCGCCGCGGGTCGCGCGGTGGCCGTTCTTCCGGCGGCTCCGGGGTGATCTTCCCGTCGTGCACACCCCCGGGCTCACACCGTCCCCGGGTCGCTGGTGGCTGCGTACGTCGGTACTCGTCCCATCTGCGCCTTGCAGGGCCAGTGTATCGGCCGGGCAAGTCGGTTTGTCCAAACCGTTTCCGCGGGGGTGGTCGCGGGGCATGGAAGGGCTGGTCGGCGGGGTGGTTAGGCGGGGGTGAGGTGGGCACAAGTCTGTCAGCGCGCGGGGCGTGGCGGCTGGGGCGGCTGCCTGGGTGGGATCAGCGCGAGGCGCCGGTATGTCATGTTGTGACCGGTTTTGATCGGGATTATCGTTCCGGCACTGGAAGCCGCCGGGAACCGGCGGCTCGATTCGTTCGTAGATGGGGTCGAAGCCATGGCTGATAAGGCAACCGGCGTGGGCACCGCCACCAAGCGGGCACGCAAGGCCGTGGCGGCCGATCCAGGGGAGGGGACCGTGACCACTACCGCACCTCAGAGCAGCACCGACACCGTCACCGCACCGCGCGGGGCCGAGTCCGTCGATCCGGCCACGCTGCCGGTCCGGCCCGGCGAGGACCCGTGGACCTCGGAGGAGGTCCACGAGCTGCACGACGAGCTGATCAGCGACCTGGAGCGGCTGCGCGGCGAGATCGACGCCGCCGACGCCGCCATCGCCGGCCTGATGCGCGACTCCAACGACGGGGCCGGCGACGACCAGGTGGATGCCGGTACGAAGAACATCTCGCGGGAGAGCGAGCTGGCACTCGCCAACAACGCGCGGGACAGCCTCGCCCAGACGGAGCGCGCCCT
The DNA here is from genome assembly GCF_044327205.1 of Kitasatospora sp. NPDC018058. Lineage (NCBI taxonomy): Bacteria > Bacillati > Actinomycetota > Actinomycetes > Kitasatosporales > Streptomycetaceae > Kitasatospora > Kitasatospora sp. NPDC018058. The sequence goes on from NZ_JBIRFA010000004.1 coordinate 340,574, forward strand.
GGAGCGGCTGGAGGGCGTCGGCTTCGGCATCTGCGAGTCCTGCGGACAGGCCATCGGCAAGGCCCGGATGCAGGCCTTCCCCCGGGCCACGCTCTGCGTCCAGTGCAAGGCCAAGCAGGAACGCCGCTGAACCGGGCCACCGGAGCGACGTCGGGGGTCGGGCTTGCCGTACGCTCGACCCCGTAACGTCGCCTGACACGTCCGTAGCGGTTCCTCGACGGATTCCAGGGCGGCATCGGCCCACCACCCTCCCCCACCTCCTGCCCGGGGGAGCTCCATCGGCAGCGGAGCGGATCATCAGTACGCAAGGTTCCCCCCAGACCCGGGACGACGCCGTCCCGAACCCCGCCGATGCCGTGGAGGTGGCCGTGGTCGATCCCACCGAGCCCGCGGAGGCGGCTTCGGCCGACGGCGACGCGACGTCCGGGGGCGGGGCCACGGTGGTGGAGAAGCCCAAGGGGCCGCGGCGGGTCGGCGTGCTGCTGGTCGTCGCGGTGCTCGCCTTCCTGATCGACCTGGGCAGCAAGCTGCTGGTCGTCGCCAAGCTGGAGAACCACGCGGCGATCAAGGTGATCGGCGACGTCGTCACCCTCCAGGTGATCCGCAACTCCGGAGCCGCCTTCGGCATGGGGCAGGCGCTGACCGTCGTCTTCACGATGATCGCCTCGGCCGTCATCGTGGTGATCTGGCGGATCGCCCGCAGGCTGTACAGCCTGCCGTGGGCGATCGCGCTCGGACTCCTGCTCGGCGGGGCGCTCGGCAACCTCACCGACCGGCTGTTCCGCGCGCCGGGCGTCTTCCGCGGGCACGTCGTGGACTTCGTCTCGGTCCAGCACTTCGCGGTGTTCAACCTCGCCGACTCGGCGATCGTCTGCGGCGGGATCCTGGTGGTGCTCCTCTCCTTCCGGGGCAGCAACCCGGACGGGACCGTGCACCAGCAGGCGGAGAAGGGCGACAAGTAGGGCGCTGCGCCACCGGGCGGGACCGCCGGCGGGAGGGGCGGTGCCGCCTTTCCGGCATACTCGTACGGGTGAGTACCGCAGCGCAGATCCGCAGCCTCCCCGTACCCGACGGCCTGGAGGGCGAGCGCCTCGACGCCGCCCTCGCCCGGATGTTCGGTTTCTCCCGGACCAAGGCCGCCGAGTTGGCCGCCGAGGGCAAGGTGACGCTCGACGGCGCCGTGGCCGGCAAGTCGGACCGGGTGACCGCCGGTTCCTGGCTGGAGGTCGAGATTCCCGCCCCCGCCGCCCCGGTGCAGATCGTCGCCGAGCCGGTCGACGGCATGCGGATCGTCCACGACGACGAGGACATCGTGCTGGTCGACAAGCCGGTCGGCGTCGCCGCGCACCCGAGCCCCGGCTGGACCGGCCCCACCGTGATCGGCGGGCTCGCCGCCGCCGGTTACCGGATCTCGACGTCCGGTGCCGCCGAGCGGCAGGGCATCGTGCACCGGCTGGACGTCGGCACCTCGGGGCTGATGGTCGTCGCCAAGTCCGAGCGGGCCTACACCGACCTCAAGCGGCAGTTCCACGACCGGATCACCGAGAAGCGGTACCACACGCTGGTCCAGGGACACCCGGACCCGATGAGCGGCACGGTGGACGCGCCGATCGGGCGGCACCCCAGCTCGGACTGGAAGTGGGCGGTCACCCGTGACGGCAAGGCGTCCATCACCCACTACGACCTGATCGAGGCGTACCGGGCGGCCTCGCTGCTGGCCATCAAGCTGGAGACCGGCCGCACCCACCAGATCCGCGTCCACATGTCCGCGCTGCGCCACCCCTGCGTCGGCGACCTGACGTACGGCGCCGACCCGACGCTGGCCAAGCGGCTCGGGCTGACCCGGCAGTGGCTGCACGCGGTCTCGCTCGGCTTCGAGCACCCGGCGGACGGGCAGTGGGTCGAGTTCAGCAGCGAGTACCCGGCGGACCTGCAGAAGGCCCTGGACATCATCGCGGCGGAGAGCTGACGTGCCGGTCTCGATCCGGGTCGCCGAGGGTGAGGCGGACCTCACGCTGGTCCGGGACGTCCGGCGTGAGGTGTTCATCGTCGAGCAGAACGTGCCGGAGGAACTGGAGTACGACGAGTACGACCGGACCTCGGTGCACCTGCTGGCCGTCGCTGCCGACGGGGCCGCGCTCGGGACCGGGCGGCTGATCTTCGGGGAGCAGGCGCTGAAGCTGACCGGGGGTGTTGAGGGGCGGGTGCTGCTCGGGCGGCTCGCGGTCGTCGCCGCCGCCCGGGGGACCGGACTCGGGGCTGAGCTGGTCCGGGCGATCGAGGCGGCGGGGCTTGAACGCGGAGCCGTCGAGGTCGAGCTGCACGCGCAGGTGCAGGCGCTCGGGTTCTACGAGCGGCTGGGGTACGTGGCGGAGGGGCCGGTGTACGACGATGCCGGGATTCCGCACCGGACGATGACCCGGGCCCTGTAGCGGCCGGGAGGCATCCGAAGGCCGTGGCCTTCCGCTTCGCGCGGTTCCCCGCGCCCCTTCCCGGGGCGCGGGGAACCGCTGTTTCGGGGAGAGCCGGGAGGCGGAAGGGGCGAGGGGGGCTTCGGTCCCGGGGGTGAGCCGGGTGAGCCGTGCGGTACCGGTGCTTAGCGGGGTGAACCGGGCGAAAGGGGCGGTGGCTTTATCGGGCGCCTACCCGGGCGGCGGATACGATCAGCCCCCATGGAGTTCGGTGGGACATGGCGTCGCTGGCGCGGCCGCGGCATGTCGGTGCGGCGCAAGGTGCTGGCCGGGGCGGTGGCCCTGGTCGCGGTCGCCGGAGTCGGTACGGCGGCGGTGGCGTCCGGCGGAGAGCAGGCGGTCCATCAGGAGGATCGTTTCCTCAGCATGCCGGAGACGCCCGGCAGCGCCCAGCAGGTCCAACTGGACACCTCGTTCTTCACCACCGGCACCACCCCGCGACCGGCGGTCCTGCTCGCGCACGGCTTCGGCGGCTCCAAGGACGGCGAGCGGGAGCGCGCCCAGCAGCTGGCCCGGCAGGGCTACGCGGTGCTGACCTGGTCGGCGCGCGGCTTCGGGCACTCGGGCGGGAAGATCGGCCTGAACGCGCCGGACCGCGAGGTCGAGGACGTCAAGCACCTGGTGGACTGGCTGGCCCAGCGGCCCGAGGTACGGCTCGACGCGCCCGGCGACCCCCGGGTGGGCATCACCGGCGCCTCGTACGGCGGGGCGATCTCGCTGCTGGCCTCCGCGTACGACCACCGGATCGACGCGGTGGCCACCCAGATCACCTGGTGGAACCTGGCCGACGCGCTGTTCCCGCAGGGCGTGCAGGGCTCGGACGCGGCGGACGGCGTGTTCAAGAAGCTGTGGGCCGGGATCTTCTTCACCACCGGCGCGGCTGGGGACCTCGGGCCCTCGGGCGGGGCGCCGCGCGGCGGGGCCGGGCCCAAGCCGACGACCGACGGGCAGGTGGGCTGCGGGCGGTTCCTGGACTCGCTCTGCCAGATGTACGACCGGGTCGCCACCGCCGGGCACGCCGATCCGGAGGCCGTCGCGCTGCTGGAGAAGTCCAGTCCGTCCTCGGTGGCGGCGCAGCTCAAGGCGCCCACCCTGGTGGTGCAGGGGCAGCAGGACTCGCTGTTCCCGCTGGACCAGGGCGACCGGATCGCCCGGGCGGTGGCGGCCAACGGCGCGCCGGTCGCGGTGGACTGGTTCGCGGGCGGGCACGACGGCGGGACGGACACCAGCGCGCGGGTGGACGACCGGGTGACCGCCTGGTTCGACCACTACCTGTGGGGGCACGGCAACGACACCGGGCCGGCCTTCCGGGTGACCCGGACCGGGGGCGTGGACTCCACCGGCTTCCAGGCCGTGCTGCGCGGCGCCTCCGCGGACCGCTACCCGGGGCTGGCCGGGACGGGCACCCGCTCGATCGAGCTGGCGGGCGGGGAGAAGCCGGTCGCCAACCCGCCCGGCGGGGCACCGCCGGGGATCTCGACGCTGCCGGGGATCGGCGCGCTGAGCCAGGCGGCCTCGCTCGGGGCCGGGCTGTCGCTGGACTTCCCGGGGCAGAACGCCGCCTTCGACTCGGCGCCGCTGGACACGCCGCTGCACCTGACCGGGCAGCCGACCGTGCCGGTGAAGGTGACGGCGGACCGGCCGGACGCGGTGCTGTTCGCGAAGCTGTACGACGTCGGGCCGGACGGCAAGTCGGTGCTGCCGCAGCAGCTCGCAGCCCCGCTGCGGGTGACCGGCGCCGACGCGGGCCGGACCGTGACCGTCCAGCTGCCGACCGTGGACCACACCTTCCCGACCGGGCACCGGGTGCGGCTGGTGCTGGCGTCCACCGACCTGGCGTACGCCTCTCCGGCCGAGCCGGCCACCTACCGGGTCGCGCCGGCCGGGGCGCTCACCGTGCCGACCGACGAGGAGCTGGTCACCGAGGCGGCGCCGCTGCCCGCGCGGACCTGGCTGCTGCCGCTGGCGGCCGTGCTGGTGGCCGCCGCCCTGGTGCTGGTGCCGGTGGTGCGGCGGCGGCGCTCGGCGGCCGCCGGACCGGGCTTCGACCCGGAGCTGGCCGGGGTGCCGCTGCAGATCAGCGGACTGAGCAAGCGCTACAAGGGCGCGCAGGACCGGTACGCCGTACGGGACCTGGGCTTCCGGGTGGAGCAGGGCCAGGTGCTCGGCCTGCTCGGGCCGAACGGCGCGGGCAAGACCACCACGCTGCGGATGCTGATGGGCCTGATCCGGCCGGACGCCGGGGAGATCCGGATCTTCGGACACCTGGTGCGGCCGGGGGCACCGGTGCTCTCGCGGGTCGGGGCCTTCGTCGAGGGCGCGGGCTTCCTGCCGCACCTGACCGGACGGGCCAACCTGCGGCTGTACTGGCAGGCCACCGGGCGGCCGGAGGAGGACGCGCGCTTCGACGAGGCGCTGGCGATCGCCGGGCTCGGCGAGGCGCTGGACCGGGCGGTGCGCACCTACTCGCAGGGCATGCGGCAGCGCCTGGCCATCGCGCAGGCGATGCTCGGGATGCCGGACCTGCTGATCCTGGACGAGCCGACCAACGGGCTGGACCCGCCGCAGATCCGCGAGATGCGCGAGGTGATGATCCGGTACGCGGCCGGCGGGCGGACCGTCATCGTCTCCAGCCACCTGCTGGCCGAGGTCGAGCAGAGCTGTACGGACCTGGTGGTCATGGACCGCGGGCGGCTGGTGACGGCCGGGCCGGTCGGGGAGATCGTCGGCGCCGGCGAGCTGCTGATGATCGGGGTCGCCGACACCTGCGACCCGGAGTCGGTGGTCGCCAAGGTCGGCGCGCTGGCCGGGGTCGGCTCGGCGGAGGCCGTCGAGGACGGGCTGCTCGTCCGGCTGGACGGGCTCGCGCCGAGTGAGCTGCTGGCGGAGCTGGTGCGGCTGGGGGTGCCGGTGGAGAGTGCCGGGCCGCAGCGGCGGTTGGAGGACGCGTTCCTGTCGTTGATCGGAGGTGCGGCGTGAGCGCCGTCTCGACGGACCATGCCGAGGGGTACCGGGCGAGCCGGACCCTGCCGCTGCGGGTGGAGGCGATGCGGCAGCTGCGCCGACGCCGCACGCTGGTGATCGGTGGGGTGCTGGCGGCGATGCCGTTCGTCATCCTGGCCGCGTTCCAGATCGGCGGCACCCCGGGGCGTCCGGACCGGACCACCTTCATCGAGCTGGCCACCGCCTCCGGCGCCAACTTCGCCGTCACCATGCTGTTCGTGGGCACCGGCTTCATGCTGGTGATCCCGGTCGCGCTGTTCTGCGGGGACACGGTCGCCTCGGAGGCCAGCTGGTCCTCGCTGCGCTACCTGCTGGCCGCGCCGGTGCCGAGGGCCCGGCTGCTGGCCCGCAAGTTCGCGGTCGGGCTGGCGTTCTCGGCGGTGGCGGTGGTGATGCTGCCCGCGATCGGGCTGGTGGTCGGCACCGCCGCGTACGGCTGGGGGGACCTGAAGCTGCCCGCCGGGGCCAGCCTGCCGGCCGGGCAGGCGCTGCCCCGGATCGCGCTCGCGGTGGCCTTCGTGTTCCTGAGCGAGCTGGTGATCGCCGCGCTGGCCTTCTGGCTGTCGACGGCGACGGACGCGCCGCTGGGGGCGGTCGGCGGGGCGGTGTTCGTCTCGATCATCACCGGGGTGCTGGACGCGGTCACCGCGCTGGGCGATCTGCGGGAGTGGCTGCCGGCGCACTGGCAGTACGCGTGGGCGGACGCCCTGCAGCCGCAGCTGGAGTGGGGCGGCATGCTGCAGGGCGTCTCGCTGTCGCTCTCGTACGCGGTGGTGCTGTTGGCGCTGGCCTTCCGGGGGTTCGCGCGCAAGGACGTGGTGTCGTAACCCCTTCTTGTGAATCAGGGCAGTGTGGATCAGGGCAGCTGGACCGGGGTGGGCAGCAGGGCGCGGGCGGGCACCGGGTGCCAGCGGCCGTCCTCGCCGACCCGGCCGAAGGCCTGGTCGCCGAAGTGGAACGCGAAGCCGTAGGTGCGCGGCTTGCGCAGCTCGGCCAGCAGGGTTCGGCGGGCCTTGAGCACCTTGTCGACGTCGGTGTCCGGTCCGGACGGCCACTCGGGGTGGGCCACCTGGGCCGGGGTGTGGAAGGCGTCGCCGAACACCAGGATCCGCCGCCCGTCGCCGGCCGAGATGACGAAGGTGGTGTGGCCCGGGCTGTGGCCGGGGGTGATCAGCGCTCTGACGCCGGGCCACACCTGCGCGCCGTCGTCGAAGCGGCGCAGCACCTTCGACATCGGGAGCATGAAGCTGTCCCAGGACGGCGCCCCGACCTTGACCCGGTGCTCCCAGAACGGCTCCCACTCGGCCCCGGCCACCAGGTAGCCGGCGCGCGGGAACGCCTTGCGCGGCGCCCGGCCCGGTGCGGTGAGGAAGCCCATGCCGGTGTGGTCGGTGTGCAGGTGGGTGAAGGCCACGGTGTCGATGGACTCCGGCGCCACCCGCAGCCCCCGGAGGGTGCGCAGCAGCGCTCCGCCGCGGGAGACGCCGAGCGAGGGCGGGAGCACATTGGCACCGAGGCCCACGTCGATCAGCAGCCGGCGGTGGCCCCGTTCGACCAGGACGCCGCCGGCCGAGGCGGCGATCCGGCCGGAGGGCGCGACCTCCTCGGGGTGCTCCGCCCAGTAGGAGGAGGGGACGGCGGGCAGGAAGCCGGTGCGGTCCAACTCCATGGCGGCGTCGACGACATAGGTGAGCCGGACGTCGCCCAGGGTGAAGGTGCGGACGGCGGACTGGTCGCCGAGCGAGCCGATCCGGGGGCGTGCGGGCCGGTGTGCGGGCCGGCTCTCCTCCCGGGCCTCGGCCTGGGGGAGTCCGCCCGCGAGCGGGACGGCCAGGGCGGCGCCGGCGACGACGGCGGTGCGCAGCACGCGGCGCCGGGAGGGGGCGACCTGGTGTTCGGGTGGCTCTGTCATGGCTGGGCCTTCTTGTGTGGGAGGGGCCTTCGTGGGGTGGCTTCGCGGGGCTTCGCGGGGTGGCTTCGTGGGGGGGGGCGTCAGCCGGTGTTGCGCAGGCCGGCGGCGACGCCGTTGACGGTCAGCAGCAGGGCCCGGCAGAGCGTGCGGTCGGGCTCCTCGCCCGCGGCGGCCGCGTCCCGCTGGCGCTTGAGCAGGGCGACCTGGAGGTAGGAGATCGGGTCCAGGTAGGCGTCGCGGACGGTGAAGGTCTGCTTCAACACCGGCTGGGATTCCAGGAGTTTGCTCTCGCCGGTGATTCGCAGCAGCTCGCTGACGGTCAGGTCGTGCTCGGCCTCGATCGCCGCGAAGACGTGCTGGAGCGGCTCGGGCACCAGCGTCTCCACGTAGTGCCGGGCGATCCCCAGGTCGGTCTTGGCCAGCGTCATCTCCACGTTGGAGACGAAGTTGCGGAAGAAGTGCCACTGCTCGTGCATCTCGTCCAGGACGGTGCCGAGGCCCGCCTCGCGCAGCGCCTTCAGCCCGGAGCCGACGCCGTACCAGCCCGGCACGATCTGCCGGGACTGGGTCCAGCCGAACACCCAGGGGATCGCCCGCAGGCCGTCCAGCCCGCCACCGGAGTCCGGGCGGCGCGAGGGCCGTGAACCCAGGTGCAGGTCGGCGAGTTGGTCGACGGGGGTGGAGGCCAGGAAGTAGGCGGGCAGGTCCGGGTCCTCCACCAGTGCGCGGTAGGCGGCGTGCGCGGCGTCGGAGACCACGTCCATCGCGGCGTCCCAGCGGGCCAGGGCCTCGCCCGACTGGCGCGGGGCGGTGTGCAGCGCGGAGGCCTGCAGCGTGGCGGCGACCGTCAGTTCCAGGTTCTCCCGGGCCAGCGACGGGACCAGGTACTTGTCGCTGATCACCTCGCCCTGCTCGGTGACCTTGATCTCGCCCTCCAGGGTGCCCCAGGGCTGGGCGAGGATCGCGTCGTGCGAGGGGCCGCCGCCGCGGCCGACGGTGCCGCCGCGGCCGTGGAAGAGGCGCAGCCGCACCCCGTAGCGGTGGGCGACGTCGCGCAGCCGGCGCTGGGCGCGGTGGATCTCCCACTGGGAGGTGGTGATGCCGCCGAACTTGGAGGAGTCCGAGTAGCCGAGCATGACCTCCTGGACGTCCCCGCGCAGGGCGACCAGGGCCCGGTACGACGGGTCGGAGAGCATGTCCTCCAGGATCGTGTCGGCGGCCCTCAGCTCGTCGGTGGTCTCCAGCAGCGGCACGATGCCGATCTCGGCGATCCCGGCGTGCAGATCGACCAGGCCGGCCTCGCGGGCCAGCACGGTGGCGGCGAAGACGTCGTCCGCGCCCTGGCACATCGAGATGATGTACGACTCGATGACCTCGGGCCCGAAGGAGTCCAGCGCCCGGCGGACGGTGTGGAAGACCCCCAGGGTCCGCTCCCCGGCCCGGTCCAGCCGCGCCGGGCCGAGCAGCCGGCGGGAGGTGAGCTCCTTGGCCAGCAGCCGCTGCCGGTAGTCGCGGGGCATCTCGGCGTAGCGCCAGGACTCCTCGTCCAGTCGGTCGAAGAGCTGGCCGAGGGCGTGGTGGTGGGCGTCGGCGTGCTCGCGCACGTCCATGGTGGCCAGTTGCAGGCCGAAGGCGGCGAGGGTGCGGATCGTCCGGCCCAGCCGGCCCTCGGCGAACAGGCCGCCGCGGTGCTCGCGCAGCGAGGTCTGCACCAGAGTGAGGTCGCGCAGCAGTTCGGCGGTGCCGAGGTAGTCGCGGCCCTCCTCGTGCGGGCCGCCCTCGGCGAGCCGGCGCTTGGTGTTCACCAGCTTCTGGCGGATCGCGGTGACCTTGAGGCGGTACGGCTCCTCGGAGTTGAGCCGCTTGTAGCGGGGGCTGATCTCGGGCAGGCGGGCCAGGTCGTGCTCCAGCGAGCCGAGCAGCTCGTCGGTGGCGCCGGTGTAGCGGATGGAGTTGGAGAGCAGTCCGCGCAGCTCGTCGACCATCGCCAGGGCGTCGTTGATGCCGTGCTCGTGCTGGAGGATCAGGACGTCCCAGGTGACCTCCGGGGTGACGTTGGGGTTGCCGTCGCGGTCGCCGCCGATCCAGGTGCCGAAGGTCAACGGGCGGGTGTCGTCGGGCAGTCGGACGCCGACCCGCTCCAGCTCGGCGGTGAGGTCCTCCAGGACGTCACCGACCGCGTTGGCGTGCAGCTCGTCCAGGTAGTAGATGGCGTTGCGGGCCTCGTCGGCGGGTTCGGGGCGGACCACCCGCAGCTCGTCGGTCTGCCACATCAGGTCGATGGTCTCGGCGAGCCGCGCGTCGTGGCGGCGGCGGTCCGCCTCGGGGACCGGGGTCTCCAGCAGTTCGGCGATCCGGCGCAGCTTGGTGAGGACCGAGCGGCGGGCGGCCTCGGTGGGGTGGGCGGTGAAGACCGGGCGGACGTTGAGGTGTTCGACCGCCCGGGCCAGGGCGTCCGGCGCCTCCCTCGCCGCCCGCTGGACGACGCGGGCGAGGGCGGCGCCGGCCCGTTCCCTGACGGCGCGCAGTTCGCGGCCGCGGTGCACCTGTTCGGTGACGTTGGCCAGGTGGAAGTAGGTGGCGAGGGCGCGGACCAGTTTGGCCGCGGTCGCCGGCCCGATGCCGCGCAGCAGTTCGGCGGTGGCCTCACCGTCGGTGCGGCTGAGCAGGCGGACCTGCTCGACCAGGCCGAGCAGCTCGGGGCCCTCCTGGCGGACCAGCGTCTCGTCGAGCAGGTCCGCGAGGTGCCGGAGGTCCGCGTGCAGGGCGGCGTGGTCGGTACGGGCGTTCATGACTGCTCCTGATCGGGGAGTGGTGAAGGTCCGTTCACGGCGTCAGCAGGTTCACCGGGTTGGCCCAGGTGATGGCCCTGATCTCCCGGTTCGTCAGGCCGGCGGCCCGGAACCACTGCGCGCTCAGGTCCAGCCATTCCTTCACGTCCGGCTGGTCGGGCTGTCCGAGGTCGGAGCTGAACAGCACCCGGGGGTGGGCGTGCACCAGCTCGCTCAGGTGTCCGGCGTCGCGGTGGCCCAACAGCAGGGTCAGCGCGGTGATCTCGACGTACAGGCCGGGCACTTGGGACAGGTCGGTCAGGTTGTCGGGGGTGAAGCCCGACATGGGGTGGGTGGCGTGGGTGAGGAGCAGGCGCGGCAGGTCGAGCCGGACCGCCTCGTCCACGATGCGCAGCGCCGCCTCCCGGTCGCTGTGCCCGGTGGCCACCGCGACCGGGAGGTCGCGGGCCGCCCGGAGCACCTCGCGTACGTCCCGGCGCAGCCGGCCGTCGTCGTCGAGGACCGGGCGGGTCCGCCACCGTTCGGGGTCGAGCAGGGGGTGGAACGGGGTACGGCGCAGCGGCGAGCAGTGGGTGTGGCCGACCAGGGTGGGCAGGTGGACGACCAGGCGGGCCGGGCTGTCCGGGCCGTGGGCGTAGACCGCCTGCTCCACGGCCCGGGGCCGGACGCCGCCGGCCAGCTCGTTGAGGACGAGGGTGCCGGAGACCGGCAGCCCCTCCTGGCGGGCCTCCCAGGCGCGGGCGGCGGTGGAGCTGAGGTGGCTCTTGAGCACCACCCAGCCGCCGACGTCCTGGTAGGCCCGGCCCGCGCCGAGGGAGGTGAGGCGGCGGCGGTAGAGGTCGGGGCCGGCGTGGTAGTGGAGGTCCACCACCACGCTCCCCGCCGGGTCACGCATGGGACTGCTGGGCGCCGCCGTCGTCCCAGGGCTTGGCGTAGCCGTACCGGCGGCGGGCCTCGTCGAGCCGCAGGCCGGCGTCGACGGCCTCGGCGATGGCGTTCTCGGTCCGCTCCACCCGCTCGGCCCGGTCGGCGACCTCGGCGGCGTGCTCGGCGGGGACCACCAGGGCTCCGTTGTCGTCGGCGACCACGATGTCGCCGGGTCGTACGGTGACCTCGCCGATGACGACGTCCCGGCCGGTGGCGGCGAGCTCCACCCGGTTCTTGCCGCTGACCATGGTGGCGCCGGTGCTGAACAGCGGGTAGCCGGCGGCGCGGATCTCGGCGATGTCGCGGGCGGAGCCGTGCAGGGCGGTGCCGCGCACGCCGCGGCGCTGGGCGAGCCTGGTCAGCAGCGAGCCCCAGTTGGTGCAGCTGGTGCTGCCGGCGTTGTCGACCACCACGAAGGAGCCCTCGGGCACGTCGTCCAGGTAGTTGGCGGCGTTGCGGAAGCCCTCGGCGGCGCTGTCGACGGGCTGGTAGCTGACGGTGAAGGCGCGGCCGGCGGCGCGGGCACCGGGCACCCGGGGGGCGATGCCGGCCAGTACGCCGCCGACGCCGAGGCTGTCGAGGGCGTCGGAGACGGAGGCGGTGTCCAGGCGGGAGAGCCGGTCCACCACGTCCTCGGGGCCGTGGTCGGCGGTGAGCTCCTCGGCCACCGCCAGGGCGACCTCGCGGGTGCCGCTGGTGCCGCCCATGTCGTATGTGACGGTGGTGCGCTGCTTGGCGACCGCCCGGACCGCAGCCCGGAGTTCGCCGCCGGGGACGGGCAGGCCCAGGTGGTCGAGCATCTGGGCGACGGTGAGCACCATCGCCATCGGGTTGGCGCGGTTCTGCCCGGCCATGCCGGGGGCGCTGCCGTGCACCGGCTCGAAGTAGCTGCCGTGGTCGCCGATGTTGCCGCTGGGGGCGAGGCCGAGGCCGCCCATGACGCCCGCGCCGAGGTCGGAGAGGATGTCGCCGAACATGTTCTCGGCGACCAGCACGCCGAACCGCTCCGGCCGGCGCACCAGCCACAGGGCGATCGCGTCGACGTTGAGGATCTCGGTCTCGATCTCGGGGTACTCGCCGGCGATCAGTTCCAGGCGCTCGCGCAGGTGGTTGCTGCTGTGGCGCAGCACGTTGGGCTTGTCGACCAGGGTGAGCCGGTCGTAGCCGTGCGAGCGGGCGTACTCGAAGCCGTAGCGCAGCAGCCGGTCCATGCCGAACCGGGTCTGCAGGCGCAGCGTGACGCTGCTCGAATCCGGGCCGGAGGCCTGGGCGTTGGGGTGGTCGCGGACCACGTTCCAGAGTGCGTCGTCCAGGCCGTGGAAGTCGTAACCGGCGTACAGGCCCTCGGTGTTCTCGCGGATCACCGTGAAGTCGAAGCGGCCGTCGACCAGGTCGATGACCGGGCGGATGTTGGCGTACAGGCTCAGCCGCTGGCGCAGCTGGATGACCGGGGAGACGAAGGTGCGCCCGGTGCCGCGCAGTTCGGCGGGCAGCTCGGCCTCGGCCTCGCGCAGCGGCTTGCTGGTGATGGCGCCGAGCAGGCAGGTGTCGGTCTCCTCCAGGAGCTTCCAGGTCCGCTGGGGGACCGGGTCGCCCTCCTGGCGCCAGCACTCCCAGCCGATCTCGCCGAAGCGCAGGTCGAGCGGGAGGCCGAGCTTGTCCACGACGTCGAGGGCCGCGGAGGTGACTTCCGGTCCGATGCCGTCGCCGGGGAGTACCGCGACGCTCTTCATGTGCTGAGTCCCTTCTCCCGCAGGAAGGTGCCGACCAGGGCGGACACCTCTGCGGTGCGTTCGAAGTGGGGGCGCATGCCGGCCCCCGGGATGACGTGCACCCGGTGGTGCGGGGCCGCCGCGGTGTGGCGGTGGCCGACCAACTGGGAGTGACCGCCGACGATCTGCAGCAGCGGGCCGGGGTGGGCCCGCACCGCGTCGGTCAGGTCGATGCCGCACAGCATCCGCATCCCGGCGGCGAGGCGGCGCCCGGCCTCCGGGTCGTGCGGTTCGGGGGTGTCGCCCCCCGGTTCGAAGCGGCGGTCGTGCGGCTGGACGCGCCGGTTGAGCAGGGCCAGGGCCTCGCCGGAGCGGCCGGCGGCGGCCAGTTCGGCGATCTCGGTGAGCCTGGCCTCGAGGACGGCGTCGCTGCGGGCGGGGCCCGAGACGAGCAGCGCCGCGGTGTGCGGGGCGAGGTCGGGGAGCAGGGCCTGGGCCACCGCCCCGCCCAGGGCGTTCCCGCAGAGTAGGTCCACCGGGCCGTACTGGGTGAGGAGTCGACGCCAGCGGGCGGCGAGGGCGGCCAGCGAGTCGATCTGCTCGTCTCGGGCGGAGAGGGTGTCCACCACGGTCACCCGCAGGCCGGCCTCGACCAGGGCCCGGGTGACGGGGGTGAAGAAGGCTCCGCCGTCCCAGCGGGGGGTGACCGGGGCGAGGACGAGGGCGTGTGCCGCGCCGGCGGCGGTCGCCGGTCCGAAGACCGCCGCCGGCACAGTCCGTCCGGTGGTCGTCACCGGACGGTGGCGAGGGTGCGCGCGGTGGCGATGCCCTCGTGGTGGCTGCCGCCCACCAGGTCCTTGCGGTGCTCGACCGGCAGGTCGTAGCGGCCCAGGACCAGGTCCGGCAGCGGGAGGGAGGGGGTGCCCTCCGGGACGGTGGCGAGCAGCAGTTCGGCCAACTCCAGGGCGTGGCCCAGGTGGAGGCGGGCCGAGGCCGCGGGGTCGGTGCGGTCGAGGTGCGCCAGCCACTGCTCGGCGATCAGGTTGCCCGGGCCCTTGCCCATGCCCTGGATCGAGGAGTCCATCCAGGTCGCACCGGCGGCGACCGCGCTGATCGCGTTGGACAGGGCGAGGCCCAGGTTGTTGTGGGCGTGCAGGCCGACCGGGCCGCCGGTGACCGACTTGGTCAGGGTGGTGAGGTCGGTGGTGTCCACCGGGGAGAGGCTGCCGTTGGAGTCGGCCAGGTAGACGAACTCCGCACCGGCGTCGGTGGCGGCGGTGGACACCTCGACGATGCCGCGCCCCGACCACTGGCTTATTCGGGCGAAGTTGACGCCGACGGTGTACCCGATCTCCTTGGCCTGGCGGATGTACTCCAGGCCGCGCTGGTAGCCCTTGGACGGCAGGATGATGCGGACCAGGCGGGCGCCGGCGGCGTACATCGCGGGCAGGTCCTGCTCGGTGATGTTCTTCGGGTGCAGGATCATCGCGACCCGGTCCGGGCCGATCTCCTGGGCGACGGCGGCGATGAACTCGTCGTCGCCGCGGCCGGTGAGCCCGAGGTTCGGGATCGGCACCAGCGAGCCCTTGCGGTAGGCGATCTCGACCCAGTCGAAGCCCGCCTCGACGCTGAGCTTGGCGTGCTTCAGCGCGTAGTCCAGGGGGAAGTTGAAGCTGTTGCGGTAGCCGCCGTCACGGAGGGTGACGTCGATGTTGACGATGCTCACGGTTCCTCCAGGTGCAGTGGATTGGGGGTGGATCAGGCCTGCTGGGCGGCGGCGTGGTGCGCGGCGAGCCGGCCGAAGATCAGCGAGCGCAGGACCGAGGTCGCCGGCGGGTAGGCGTGGTAGAAGAGGCCGGTGGCCTCGCCCGCCGCGTACAGGCCGGGGATGGCGGTGCCGGAGGGGGTGACGACCCGGCCGTCGAGGTCGGTGCGGACGCCGCCGTAGGTGAAGCAGATCGCGGAGGTCACCGGGACGCCGATGAACGGCGCGGTGTCCAGCGGGGTGGCCCAGTTGGACTTCTTCGGCTCGATGCCGACGGTGGCCTTGCCGTCCAGCCGGGTCGGGTCGAACTCGCCGGGGCCGACGGCCGCGTTGAACTCGGCGACGGTCTTCTCCAGCGCCTCGGCGTCGATGCCGAGCTTGCCGGCCAGCTCCTCCAGGCTGTCGGCCTGCTCCGGCGGCACGTCGCTGAGCAGCGAGGTCATGATGCCGGGGATGGCCAGCGTCTTGGCGTCGGCGATCCAGTACGCCTCCTGGTCCTGGTTCTTCCAGATCTCGTAGCCGACGTGCTCGAAGGTGTTGTCCCAGGTGTCGCGGCCCTCGTCGAAGAAGCGCTCCATCCTGCGGTTGACGAAGATGCCGGTGGCGAAGCCGTACAGGACCGAGTCGGCCTTGTCGGTGCGGGTGTCGACGGGCTCGGCGTGGATGCCGTCGAACTGGCCGGCGGTGTCGGCGCCCAGCTCCAGGGCCATCCGCAGCGCGTCGCCGCGGTTGTTGGTGATGCCGGGGGCGATCAGCGGGAGGTCGCAGGCCTTCTCGCCGACGTAGCGGGTGAGCATCTCCGGGTTGCCCTGGAAGCCGCCGCAGGCCAGCACGACGGCACGGCCGGTGAGCCGCTGGGTGCGGCCGTCGGCGCCGCGGACCAGGACGCCGTCGACGGTGCCGTCCTCGGTGGTGGTCAGGCGCAGCGCCTCGGTCCGGTAGCGGATGTCGACGCGCGGGTCGTTCTCCAGGGCGGCGCCCAGGTGTTCGACGATCGAGGCGCCGCCGCCGCGGGGGCTGGCCGGCTTGGCCATGGACGGCCGGCCGGCGGCGAAGGTGTGCGGCAGCGGGAAGTGCTCGAAGGCGATCTCGACGCCGTGCTTCTCGACGAACTCCAGGGTCTGCTTGGTCTCGCGCTCGACGGTGCGGCAGTACTCGATGTCGGCGAGGCCGCCGGAGACCCGGCTGACGTGCTCGGCCCAGTCGGTGTCCAGCTGCTTGTCCTCGTTGATCCGCAGGAACGCGCCGGTCCAGCGGGTGGCGCCGCCGCGCTCCTCCTCGCTGGAGCGCTCCAGGATCGCGATCTTCGCCGGGGTCTCACGGCCCTCGGTGGCCTCGGCGTAGGACAGCGCGGCGGACAGGCCGGCGGCGCCGAAGCCGATGACGATGAGGTCGTACTGGGTCTGGGTGTTCGCGTCGGACATGTGCTTCTCCTCCGAGTGGGGTGGAAGGTTCGGGGTTTCCTGAGGGGTGCTCACGGGGTCTCGCGAGGTGCTCGCGGGGCGGTGCGGGGCTCAGCGGTTGGGCGTGATGACCCGGCTGGTGCGGTAGAGCCGGAACTTGGCGCCGGTGGTGGTCTCGGCGAAGGCCTGGTAGTGGCGCATGAACTCCGGGTCCTGGAAGATCGCGTCGAACTCCGCCTGGCTCGACCAGGCCGCGAAGTTGACCATGGCGTCGCCGTCGACGCTGGTCAGCAGGCGGGAGCCGCGGAAGCCGTCGGCGGTGGCGGCGACGTGGTCGACGGCCAGGGCGAGCGCGTCCACGCTGGCGGCCGCGTCGTCGGTGGTGGCCACGTTGATCAGCAGGACGCCGTCGTCCTGGACCGGGGAGGTGATCACGCCGGGGCTCGCGTTGCGGCCCTCGAAGGAGAGCTGGGCGTAGGAGGCGATGCCCAGCTTGTGCCAGGGGTCGCTCTCGATGAGCTCGCGCACCTGGATGTCGTCGAGGTCGGCGGTGATGATGACCGCGCCGCCGTCCGGCCGGGGACCGCTGAGCAGGATGCGGCCCTGGTCGCCGTGCTCGCGCAGCCAGGCCTTGTGCTCGGCCATGTGGGCGAGGACGGTCTCACGCGGGGTCAGGTACGTGAGGGTCAGTACGTGGATCAACGGGTCCTCCGGGTCGTGTGGATGGATCAGGTGGTCGGGCGTGTGGGGGTGTGGGGAGGTGCCGGGTGCGGGCCCGGCGGGGTACGGGGGGAGGGGGAGGGGGGAGCGGGCGGAAGGCTCAGGCGGTGGGGACGCCGAGGTGCCGGGAGAGCCCGGAGAGGATCCGCTCCGCGTCGGCCACGACGTTGTGGACGACCTGGGCGGCGGGCCGGATGTCCTGGATCTGGTCGAGGTTCTCGCCGACGAGCATGGCGCGCTGGGTGGTGTCGTCGCGGGCGACGGCGGCGTTCCACGCGGGCTCGATCTCGCCCCGGCGGGCGGCCAGTTCGGCGTCCCGGTCGGTCCAGGTGCGGGTGAAGTCGTTGACGACGGCGCGGGCGGTGTAGACCTGGTCCCACGGGATGCCGCGCACGACGTCGAAGGAACGGGTGTTGACGGTGTCGGCGGTGCCGGCGGAGACCAGGTGGGACCTGAAACCGGGGGAGGCCATCGACTCCTCGGTCGCGGCGAAGCGGGTGCCCATCATCACGCCGTCGGCGCCGAGCGCGAGGGCCGCCGCGAGGCCGCGGCCGTCCGCGAAGCCGCCGGCCGCGACCACCGGCACCAGACCCTGGGTGACGTCCAGGACGGCCGGGATCAGGGGCAGGGTGGCGCGGGAGGCGTGGTGGCCGCCGGCCTCGGCGCCCTGGGCGACGATCACGTGGGCGCCGGCCCGCAGGGCGATGGCGGCCTGGGCGGGGTCGTGCACCTGGACGACGACCTTGGAGCCGGCCTCGGTCGCGGAGGCCACGTACTTCTGCACCTGGGTGGCGCTGCCGAAGGAGAGCCCCACGACCGGCGGGGCGTAGCCGAGCACCTTCTCCCACAGACCGGGCCGCTCGTCGAAGGTGAACATGACGCACCCGACGCCCCAGACGCCGCCGGTCTCGGCGGCCTGCGGCAGGTGTTCGTCGATGAACGCCGCGTCGCCGTAGCTGACGCCGACGAGGCCGAGACCGCCCGCCGCCGTCACGGCGCCGGCGAGTCGTCCGCCGGTCACGCCGCCCATCGGGGCGCAGACGACCGGGTGGTCGATGCCGAGCAGTTCCGTCAGCTTGGTCGAGATCACGATGCTCCCTTGGTCCGGTTCGATGGCATGGCATGGCACGGCCCGGCGGGCCGAGGAGGACGGATGGCGCGGCGAATTCGACGTTGAATTCCGCGCGGTGGGGGCGGGGTATTCCACGGATCAGAACCGTTTCGGAAGGGGGCCCGCGTTGTGCTGAGCTGATTTGTGCCGAGCTGGGCTGGTCGAGCCGTGCTGCCCGGTGCTGCGCTCTGGTGAAGACATTAGCCGTGGGATTCGAACGGCGTCCAAGACGCAAACCGTGTGACCGCCATAAGCCGGTGCTATACCGGCTGGATAGCGGGGGCTCGGGAAACGCGAAAAGGCGTGTGATCCGGGCGGGGGAGACCCGGATCACACGCCGGCCAGGGGCGGGTTCGAACACGGTGTGCGCGTCCGAACCTGCGGGGGGGTGATTACTCGGCGAGGAACAGCCAGCCGCGCTCGGCGGCCACCTCCTGCAGGACGCGGGCGGTGTGGCTGTTGCGTACCGCGGTGACGGCGAGGCGCTCGCGCGGCGGTCTGGGGGTCGGTAGTGGCCGCCACACCAGGTGCGGCTCCCGCTCCACGGCGCGCCGCGGGCGCAGGGCCACCAGGTCCGGGGTGGTCCGCAGCGCGTGCAGGAACAGGGCCGGCTGGTCCTGGTCGGCCGGGTGCAGCACGGTGTTCCAGCCGAGTCGGGCCAGGTGCGCGGGTACGGACTCGGCGAACCCGGGCGCGCAGCCCTCCTCGTACCAGAGCAGGCGCTGCCGGTTGAGGTCCCGCAGGGTCAGTTCGGGCCGGGCGGCGAGCGGGTGCTCGCGCGCCATCACGACGCCGAGCGGCTCGTCCCGGATCACGGCGCAGACCACGTGCGGCACCGGGATCGGCAGCCGCACGATGCCGAAGGCGATCTCGCCGTGCCGCAGCAGCTCGCCCTGGTCGGCCGCGTCCACCGAGCGCATCCGCAGCTTCGCGCCGGGCTGGTGGGCGGCCTGCTGGCCGTTGTGGGTGCGGCGTCCGGACAGGCCGTTCTGCACCTCGATCAGGACCTCGGCCGGCACCCCGCCGCACACCCCGACGGGCCATACCTGTGGCGCGGGGGCGACCGCGGCGATGGCCGAGCGGAGCTGGCCGGGAATTCCCTGGATTTCCCGGAGGAATGCCCGGCCGCCGACCGTCAGTTCAACGCCGCGGGAACTCCGGATGAACAGTGCGGCGCCGATTCTCTGTTCCAGCCGTCGAATTTGCTGGCTGAGGCTCGGCTGGGAAATCCGGAGTTCCTGGGCGGCGGCCGAGACGGTTCCGGCACGGACCACGGTCAGGAAATACCGGAGGTGTCGCATGTCGAAATCGTCGACTTCCCTTGCGTCGGTCATCGCGCGGAGCAGGACGTCATCGGCCGGATCCGGTCCGGGTGCGTCGAGGTCCGCGCGTGTCGAGGTGCGTTGGCCCGTCCACTCGTCCAGCACACTCATCCGCTCCTCCAAAGCGTCGTCCCAAGCGCTATCGACCCTGCCCCGCACAGGGGTTGTGCGCCCAGCGGGCCCTCCGCGTCGGGGCCCCTGGTGCAGCATGACATAAGAATTCGTTCCAGAAGGTATTTTTTACGGGCCTGAAACGGGGCCCGAGGCGGGGCCCGCGGCGGAACCGCCCTCCGGGCGTGCGGAGTCCGGCCCCCCGTTCCCCGTCAGTGCCGTGAACAACAGCCGCCACAACGGCTCCCCGCCGGGTGCGCCCACGATCTCGGCGCACCCGGCGGGAGCGTTCAGTAGTCCGTACATCATGATCATCAGCAAGGCGGCGACCAGCTGCGGCGAGTATCCGGGGAAGCCGCTGCCTCGCTGGGCCCGGCGGACCAGTTCGGTCAGGGCGTGGTGCATCTCGACGAGCACGCCGGAGAGCGATTGCGCCAGGGTCGGGCAGTCGGCTGCGAGCCGGAGCGCGGCCCGCAGCCGCACGTCCGACTGCAGCCGGCCGGCGAAACCCACCACGACGCGTTCGAGGACGCCCCCCGGGTCGGCGCCCGGGGCGTCGTACTCGGCCCGCAGGCTCGTCCAGGTGTGCCGGGACTCGTTGATCAGAGCCCCGGCCAACGACCTCTTCGAGGGGAAGTGCCCGTACAGCGCGCCCTTGGTCATGCCGATGCGCTCGGCCACCGCGTTGAGCGTGGTGCTGCTGTAGCCCTGCGAGGCGAACACCTCCGCCGCGGCCGTCAGGACCTTCTCCCGTGTGCGTCGTGCCCGTTCCTGTTTGGCCATGTGTGTGCCCTCCATAGTTAGCGAGAGCACATACATACCATCGGGACGGAATGTTGCTGCAGTCTTCCGGTCCGCCGAGCTGATCATGCGTGTCCCGCCTCCAACGGCCCCCGGCGGGCCGGGGTCACCGGCCAGCCGAAGCGTCCCGCCTCTTCGTTCAGCAGTGGGGAGTCCCCCACCACCACCGGCCGCCCCACCGCGCGCAGCAGGGCGAGGTCGCTCTCGTGGTCCCCGTACGCGAAGCAGTCGGCCGGGTCCGCGCCGTGTTCGCGCATCAGCCGGTCCGCGGCCTCGGCCTTGGCCTGCCCGATCATCGGACGCCGCACCTCGCCGGTCAACACCCCGTCGACGTCCACCAGCAGCTCGGTGCAGACCAGGGCCGCGCCCAACTCCTCGGCCAGCGCGGCCAGGAGTGGGCGCATCGAGCCCGAGACCAGCACGACCCGGCGGCCCGCCGCCCGGTGTTCGGCGACGGCGGCGAGCATCGGCAGCACGAAGGCCGTACCGCCGCGGCGGTACTCCCCGTACCAGCGCCGGCCGGCCGCCTCCAGCTCGGCCAGCGGCACGCCGGCGTAGCGCCGGTAGTAGCGGCGGTTCAGCGCCTCGCGGTCGGGGGTCGCCGCGGCCTCGGACGACAGGTCCGGGAGGTCGGCGGCGACCCGGCCGGGGTGCCGGTCCTGCCAGTACCGCCAGAACGCGACCGGGCTCTTCTCGGCGATCACGGTCTCGTCGACGTCGAAGAAGGCGAGGGCCGGGCGCACCCGAAGGGCCGCTCCGGTCATCGGGCACCCCGGTTCGCCGGGGCCGCGTCCGCGTACGCCCCGGCCGCCGTTTCGAGGTCCAGGGCGCCGTGCCCGGCGGCGGTCGTGACGTCCCGCCAGGCGCGCTGCACCCGGCTGTCCGAGGACTGGCCGCGCATGCCGGAGGCGTGGAAGAGCTCGTCCACCGCCTCCCGGCACATGGCGGCCGCGGTGGCCGCGTCCCGGCGGTTCTCGGCCACCGAGAGCGGCGTGACCGTGCCCCGGTCCGCGCGGTCGGCGGCGTGCTCCAGCAGCAGGCCCGCCGCGTGGATCCGCGCGGAGGTGCGGGCGAGCAGCAGGCTCCGGCCGGGCTTGCCCGGCGCGG
The DNA here is from genome assembly GCF_044327205.1 of Kitasatospora sp. NPDC018058. Taxonomy (NCBI): domain Bacteria; kingdom Bacillati; phylum Actinomycetota; class Actinomycetes; order Kitasatosporales; family Streptomycetaceae; genus Kitasatospora; species Kitasatospora sp. NPDC018058. The sequence continues at coordinate 361,731 of NZ_JBIRFA010000004.1, forward strand.
TCGGCCCGCACTCGTCCGTCCAGGCCTGCAGCGCCGCCCTGGCCGCACCCAGCACCGGCGCCGCGAAGATCAGGCCGGCGACCATCGGGTACGGGACGCGGTGGCAGCGGGCCGCGTCGGGCAGCGGGCTCAGTAACGCGCTCAGCGTGAACGAGCGGCGCGCCGGGACGACCACCCCGTCGCCGACCACGCTGTTGCTGCCGGTGCCCCGCAGACCGACCGGGTCCCAGGTGTCCCGGACGGTCAGCTCGGTGCGCGGCACGGCGAAGATCCGGTGCTCCCGGATGCCGTCCGGCCCCAGGGTCCAGGAGGCCAGCAGCACCCACTCGGCGTGGTCGACCCCGCTGGCGGTGCGCCACTCGCCGTCCAGCCGCCAGCCGTCGGCCACCTCGGTGGCGCGGCCCTGCGGCGGGATGATCGATGCGGCGATCCGGACGTCCGGGCCGTCCGCCCAGAGGTCCCGCTGCCCCTGTTCGGGCAGGTAGGCGGCCAGTCGGCCGTGCGCCGCGAACAGGGCGGCGCACCAGCCGGTGGCGGCGCAGGCCTCGGCGGCGGCCGAGGCGTCGGCGAGCAGGCCGGCGAAGCTCCCGGCCGCACCGCCCCACCGGGCCGGGACGAAGTGGCGCGGGAAGCCCGCGTCGACCAGGGCGTCGGCGACCTGCGGGGTGAGCCTGCGCTGCTCCTCGGCGGTGTGGGCGTCATGACGTGCGAGCTTGGCGAGCAGGTTCAACGCCTCCTGGGGACCGGCTGTGTTCCGGCCATCCTGCGGCCGGTCGGCGGCCGTCGGGTCGGTGGTCAGCGGGTCGGTGGTCAGCGGGGTGGTCGGGTCGGTGGTCCCGGCGGTGGTGCGGGCGGTGGCCCGGTGGGGGGCCTCGGGGGCGTTCAGCACGCCGCCCCCAGCAGGGTCCGGACCGGCTCGGCCGCGCCGCAGCGGACCGTGGCGTGGGCGAGTTCCCGCTCGCCCTGGTGGGCGCGCAGGGTGAAGACGCCGAGGCCGGCGGGCTCGGCGGTGATCGCCACCGGCGCGTCCAGTTCGCCGAAGGCGGTGAACTCCACCGTGAGCAGCGTGACGCCGCCGGCGCCCGGCCGGTGGTCCGCGGCGGCGACCCGGCCGGCCTGTCGGAACGCCTCGACCAGCGCCATGCCCGGCACGTGGTCGGACTCGTGGTCGAACAGCACCGGGTGGTCCAGGTCGAGCCGCAGCCACCAGGCGTTCGCCCGCATCGGGTCGGCGGCGATCAGGACGTCCCGCTCGGTGCGCTGGCCGACGGTGGCCGGCGACAGCGGGATCCGGGGCGGCTCGGGCAGCGGCGAGGTCCGGGGCTCGCGGCCGCGGTGGCGCAGCATGGTGTAGCGGCTGGGTTCCATCGGCTGCCAGCGCAGCCGGGTTCTACCGATCACCCGGTGCCGGAGCAGGACGTCGGCCTCCAGCTCCAGGCGCAGGCGCCGGGCGCCCTCGGCGGGGGGGTGGCAGACGACGTCGAGCCCGACGGTGAGGTGCTCCGGGCCCACCGGGGGGAGCGCCTCGGTGAGGTCGACGGAGGCCTCGCTCAGCACGAACGGCATGCCGTACGGGATGTCGAGGAAGCGGTGGGACAGGTGGATGGCGGTCTGGCGGGTGGTCTCCACCAGCATCACGGGGTCGGCTGCGGGGCCGCCGTGGTGGGCCAGGTAGTGGTCCCGGTCCCAGCGGGCCGCGACCGCGAACCGGCCGGTGCCGAGCCGCTGCGCGTCCGTGAGCAGGACCTCCGCGTCGGCCGCCTTGTGGACGGACGCCCGCGGGACGCGGCGCTCGAACTCCATGGTCTTCCAGTGGTGCTCCGGCCCCGGACGGCCGGTCATCAGTTCAAGTCCAGGTACGACATGCATGAGCAGGACCCCCTCCTGGCTCGCCGTGCCAGCCCATGCGCCGGTATCGTCCCGACGCGGCACGTGGCGACGCCGAGAAATATACCTTCAGGAAGGAATCTTGAGGGGTAAGTTTTTTGTCATCGAACACGACCGAACACGATCCACCCGCGACACCCTGCCCACCCACCACGGCGCCATGCCGACCGACGACGGAGAGTTCCCCGCATGCCGGAGCCGCAAGCCATTGTCTTCGCCCCACCCAAAACCCCAGTTCGGCGGGGTTCCGACCCCAAGCAGGAGCGCTCCGCCAGGACCCGGCAGCGGGTCCTGATCGGGGCCGCCGAGCTCTTCACCGAGCGGGGTTTCCGCCAGACGTCGGTCAAGGACGTCGCCGACCGGGTCGAGATGACCAAGGGCGCCGTGTACTTCCACTACCCGACCAAGGAAGCACTGGCCGTGGCGATCGTGGAGGAGCACTACGCACGTTGGCCGAAACTGCTCGATGAGGTCGCCCGGGAGGAACTCGGCCCCCTGGAGACCGCCGCCCGGATGCTGGACCGGGCGGCCGTCGCGTTCCAGGACGACGTGATCGTGCAGGCCGGCGCCCGGCTGCAGATCGAACGGCCGCAGATCGACGTCGAGTTGCCCACCCCGTACGTCGACTGGGTCTCCCTGCTGGAGTCCCTGCTGACCTCCGCGCAGGAGGCGGGCGAAGTGCGCGCCGACGTGGTGCCGGGGCGCGCGGCGCGCTCCCTGGTGTCGGCGTTCTTCGGTTCGCAGCATGTCTCCGACGTTCTCGGTGGGCGGGCCGACGTGGTGGCCCGTTGGCGGGATCTGAGCGATCTGCTGTTCCGGGCGATGCGGACGGAGTGAGCCGCTCCGTCCGCATCGCGCCCGCCGTCGTGAGCGGCGGCCGTTCGTAGGCCGGTGAACGGGGGACGTTCACCGGCCGTGAACGGCAGACGCCCGGGGGACGGAGCACCGCTGGGCAGCCGGTGCACCGTCCTCCGGGAGGGCGTGCTGTCTCGTACGGCCGGTCAGGCCGGGTCCGTCACCTGGCGCTTGGTGGACAGGACCACCAGGCCGCCGATCACCGCGAGGGCGGTCAGGACGGCGCCGAAGATCGTGGCGCCGTTGGTCAGGCCCACCGCGTCGCTGAGGTAGCCGGCCGAGACCGGCAGGATGCCGGCCGGGATGTAACCGCCCACGTTGAGGGCGGCGTTGGCCTCGGCGAGCCGCTGCGGCGCGATGGTGGAGTTGAGCAGCGACAGGCCGCCGAGCTGGCCCATGCCCTGGCCGGCGCCGGCCAGCAGCGCGGCGATGATCAGGACCGCGACCGCCTCGGAGTGCACCGCGATGATCAGCGCGACCATGCTCAGCATGGTGCTCACCGCGCCGGCCGTCAGGATGGTGCGGCGGCGCAGCTTCTGGACGGCGAACTGCACGCCGGTGGCGGCCAGGAACATCACGAAGGCCATGGCGCCGGCGACGATCCGGTTGGTGGTGCCGAGCAGACCGGACAGCAGCGAGGGGCCGAGCGAGAGCACGAACGAGGTGGCGGTGATGCCGGGGGCGAAGACCGCGATGCCGAGGGCGAGCTGGCGGCCGTTGCCGCTCGGGACGCCGGGCACCCGGATCCAGGCGCCCTTGCCGCGGTTCTCGGGGCGGCGCACCGGCATCCGCAGCACGACCAGCACGGCGCTGGCCAGGACCACGGCCTCGACGATGAACACGGTGACCGTCGGCCCGGGGGCCAGCTCGGAGAGCACACCGGCGAGCAGCGGGCCGAGGCCGGCGCCGAAGACCATCGCGCAGGAGGCGAGCAGGGCGGCGATCCGCTTGCGCTCGGGGCCGGCCACGTCGGTGACCGCGGCCATGCCGGCCGAGACGACCGCGCCGACCGCGATGCCGGTGAACAGCCGCGCCACGATCAGCGCGGCCACGCTGGTGGCCGTTCCGAAGATCAGGCAGGCGGCGAGGCCGAGTGCCAGTGCCGGGAGCAGGACGGGCTTGCGGCCGACCCGGTCGGAGACCACGCCGGAGACCAGCAGCGAGCCGATCAGGCCGACGATGTAGAACGCGAACACCACGGTCAGGGTGCCCTTGGAGAAACCGATGTCGTGCTGCCACAGCACGTACAGCGGCGTGGCCGCGTTCGACAGCACGAAGACGGCGGTGACCGGCCAGGCGGCCAGCCACACCCACCACAGCGGGGCGGCGGGCTTGGCGGCGGCGGGGGCGGTGGTGGTGGCCTTGGCGGTCGCGGTGCGCTGCACCTCCTCGACGGCCTGGACGGGTGCGGTCCTGGTCTCGGACATGACGGTTCCTCCCGATCTGACTGTTGGCTCTCCAGCAGTACGAGTCGAGTCGAACTTAGCATGCAGTACGATTCGAGTCGTACTACATAGGAACCGAGTTATGAGGAGTCGAGGAGTTGCCTATGCCTACGACCACGGCCCACGCACCCGCGTTCAAAGTGCTCCCGGAGCCGTCCGACCTGCCCGAACCGCTGGCCGAGCCGGCCGTGGAGGAGCTGCGCCTGGAGCACGTCATGGGCGCGCTCAGCGACCCGCTGCGGCTGACCATCGTCCGCAAACTCCTGCTGGAGTCCGAGGACTTCGACCACTCCTGCGGCTGGTTCGGTCTCGACCGGCCCAAGTCCTCGCTCACGCACCACTTCAAGGCGCTGCGCGAGGCGGGGGTGACGCGCCAGCGCCAGTACGGGCTGGAGCGCCGCAGCCACGTCCGGGTGGACGACCTCAACGCCCGCTTCCCCGGGCTGCTCGACCTGGTCGCGGCCTGGACCCCGCAGGCCTGACCAGGGCCTCGGCCCCCGGCGGGTAGAACCGCCGGGGGCCTCCCCGCGGTGGTCGCCTTGTGGCGGCCAGGCGGCCAGGCGGCCAGGCGGCCAGGCGGCCGGGCGGCCGGGCGGTCGGGCGGTCGGGCGGTCGGGCGGGGATGCGGGATCATGGGTGGGTACCCCTGATCTCATTCGCCGAAGGACCCCGAACCGTGGCCCAGATCGTCCTCTTCCACTCCGCCCACGGGCTGCGCCCGGCCGTGCGCGCCGCCGCGGACCGGCTGCGCGCCGCCGGGCACACCGTGCACACCCCGGACCTGTTCGAGGGGCGGACCTTCGACGACTCCGAGGCCGCGCAGGCCTACCAGGAGGAGATCGGCGGCAGCGACGAACTGCTGAAGCGGGCGGTGGGCGCGGTCGCCCCGTTCTCCGAGGGCGGGCTGGTGTACGCCGGCTTCTCGCTCGGCGGCGCGGTCGCGCAGAACCTGGCGCTCGCGGACGAGAAGGCGCGCGGACTGCTGCTCCTGCACGGCACCTCGGACCTGCGGGAGGACGCGGCGACCTCGATCCCGGTCCAGCTGCACATGGCCGACCCGGACCCGTACGAGCCGGAGGACTGGCTGAACGCCTGGTACCTGCGGATGCGGCGGGCCGGCGCCGAGGTCGAGGTGCACCGCTACCAGGGCGCCGGGCACCTGTTCACCGACGCGGACCTGCCCGACTACGACGAGGAGGCCGCGGAGCGCGCCTGGGCGGCGGCGCTGGACTTCCTCGCCGACCTGGAGGACTGACCCGCCGTCGTGACGGCTGGCGCGGGAAGTCGGACCGGCCGACTTCCCGCGTTGCGGGAGCGGTTCGCCGTCGCGGCCGTACGGGCCTCAGGGCCGCGCCGGACCTCGGCGCGGGAGGGTCTGGCTGTAGACGACGCTGGTGGTGGTGCTGCCGAAGCCGGCGAGTTCGTCGACGAGGGTCTCCAGGTGCTCCATGGACGTCGCGGCCACCTTGAGGGTGTAACAGTCGTCGCCGGTGGTGCGCAGGCACTCCAGTATCTCGCGGCGGTCGGCGAGGACGCGGTGCAGGGGCTGGTGACGGTTACCCGGGTACTTCAGGCGGACCACGGCGAGTACCGGGTAACCGACCTTGGCCAGGTCGACGGTGGCGTGGTAGCCGGAGATGACGCCCAGCGACTCCAGGTTCCGCACCCGTTCGGTGGTGGCGGAGGGGCTCAGGTTGACCCGGCGGCCCAGCTCGCTGAGGGAGATCCGGGCCTCCTGCTGGAGCTGGTCGATGATCGCCCAGTCGGTGTCGTCGAGGTTCGCGGTCATCGGGCGATATTACCGGGAGATTCGCGGCGGACAGGAGTGATCACCGGGAGGATCCGGTTCCGGACGGGATGCGCCCGGGAATAGCCTCGGGGCATGCAACTTGGCGTCAACGTACCGAACTTCGGACCGGGCACCGACCCCGGCGTGCTGCGCGCATGGGCGATGGTGGTGGAGGGCCTCGGGTTCGACCTGCTGATGGTGTCGGACCACGTGGCCGTGACCGCGGATGTGGCCCAGCGCTACCCGGAGCCGTTCTACGACCCGTTCACGACGCTCTCGTGGCTGGCGGGGCACACCGACGGCCTGCGGCTGGGGACGACGGTGCTGGTGCTGCCGTACCGGAACCCGCTGCTGGTGGCCCGGATGGCGAGCAGCCTGCACCGGCTCAGCGGTGGGCGGTTCGTGCTGGGGGTCGGGGTCGGCTGGGCGCGGCAGGAGTTCGACGCGCTCGGGGTGCCGTTCGGGACGCGGGGGCGGCTGACGGACGAGTACCTGGGCACGGTGCGGGAGGCCTGGCAGGAGCAGGGGGACGGCGCCGCCGCTCCGGTCTGGGTCGGCGGGCACAGCGATGCGGCGATCCGGCGGGCGGTCGAGTTCGGTGACGCCTGGCACCCGTTGCGGCTGCCCGTGGAGCGGATGCGGTCGGTGCTCGCGAGCCACACGCTGCCGGGGTTCGCGCCGCGGACCGCGCTGCGGCTGACGGACCACCCGGTGGACGACCCGGAACGGCCCGCCGGGGTCGGTGACCTGGAGCAGGTGGTGGGGGACCTGCGCGAGCTGCGCGAGCTCGGCGCGGAGGCGGTGGTGTTGGATCCCTACCACGGGGACCCGGAGGAGACCCGCCGGCCCGAGGCCGCATGGCGGGCGCTCGGGGCGGTGGTTGAGGAATGGAGGAAGGCGGCGTGATCACGACTGCCGACGAGGCGCTGCTGCGGCGCGCGATCGGGATCGCGGCCCGGGCGGTCGAGCTGGGCGACGCGCCCTACGGCTCGCTGCTGGCCGGACCGGACGGGACGGTCCTGGCCGAGGCCCACAACACGGTGCGGCGGGACGACGACATCACCGCGCACCCCGAACTGAAGCTCGCCCGCTGGGCCGCCCGGGAGCTGGACCCGGAAGTGGCCGCCCGCACGACCATGTACACCAGCTGCCAGCCCTGCGGCATGTGCGCGGGCGCGATCGTCCGCTCCGGCCTCGGGCGGGTGGTGTTCGCGCTGGCGACCGAGCAACTCGTCGAGCTCAACCCGGAGTCGGGCGCGTGGCCGGTGGTGCCGCAGGACGGTCCGGCGCTGTTCGAGACGGCGCGCGGGCCGATCGACACGTACTACCGCCGAAGTTGAGCGTGTTGGCGGTGAGCGGGTAGGGGTCGGCCCCGTGGTCGAGCCCGGGCCGCCGCGATGGCCTCCCCCGCCCGAGACGACGAGGACTGCAACGGCGGATCGCGGTACACGGCGGCCCCTCGTACGGGTGGCTGATCACGAAGCGGCGCGGGAAGTCGGGCGGGCCGACGTCCCGCGCAGCGGCGGTTCCGCTCAGGCCCGCAGTCCTCGGCGGCCTGCGCTTCCGCGGCGCGCGCCTCCTCGCGCCGGCGCTGCGCCCGTTCACCGGGGACCCGCTGGCGCGGTTCGCCGCTCTCCTGGAGGAGGGGTAGGCACGCGGCGGGGCGGCGTCCTACGGGTTGGTGGGTGCGTCGGGCTCCTCGCGGGGGCGATCGGGGAGGACGACGAGAGCGTCGACCCGGACGACCCCCGCATCGACGCGGTGTTCCTGCACGGGTCGGTGGTGCTCGGGTCCGACGACGGGCAGTCGTTCTGGCTGCTGGTGACGACGGGGCCCCGGCGGGGCGAGGTCTGGATGGTGTCCGACGTCGGGGCGCTTCCGGTGCCCGGGCCGGAGGCCTGGGGATTCGCGGAGTGGGTCCGACAGTGGCCCTCGGACGAGGAGTGGCAGGTCTGAGGCGACCCTCAACGCTTGATGACGGCGGTGCCGCCGTCGAGGTCGATGCCCGTGCGGGGCGGGGCGCCGTCGTGCTCGTCGTCGCGCAGGGTGAGCTGGGCCTGGCGCTGCTCGATCTGGACGCGCTTGTTGGCGTTGAAGAAGGCGTGCAGCTCCTCGGGCGCGGTGGCGCCGAGGCCCATGCCGCCGGGGCGGGTGCGGGCGGCGAGCCGGCGGGACAGCCGGCCGGGGTGGCCGGAGCGCACGACGACGTGCCGGATCGAGGCCAGCGTGAAGGGCACGATCACCAGCACTGCCATGAAGAGCAGGCCTATCATCATCACCATGCCGACCCAACGTGCGCGGGTGGCCGGCCCGTTCCTGGTCGAGCGTCAATTCAGGTGTGGCGGACGGGTGCTCGATGCTTTGGTGGTACGCATGAGCGATGAGAGCGCGGCGCCCGCGCGGTTCAAGGACCTGGCACTGGATGCGACCGACCACCAGGGGTTGGCCGACTGGTGGTGTGCGGCGATCGGATAGGTGCGCAGGCAGTCGATCGATGGAGTGGAGCTGCCGGACGGGTGGGGGGTTCCGATCGTCGATCCGGCCGGGAACGGCCCGTTGATCTGGATCAATCCGGTGTCGGAGCGGAAGACGGTCAAGAACCGGATGCATCTCGACGTGTGGGGCGATGCGGGCCGGCTGGCGGCCCTCGGGGCGACGGTGCTCCGGGCGCCCGACGACGAGATCCGGTGGCATGTGCTGGCGGACCCCGAGGGGAACGAGTTCTGCGTGTTCGCCCCGCAGGACGAGACTGACTGCTGACGTAGTCGGATGGGCCGAGTTCCTGGGCGGCGGGGAGTCGTCCCAGCCGATGGCGGCTCCGATTCCCGGATGGTGGTCACAACACGACGGCCTCGTGTGGGTGACGTGCGCGATTTCACCGTGCACGGTGAGTAGCCTGCGAAGCATCAATCTCAGCCGGGCAAGTGGATGCTGCTCATGTGTCGGGCCTGCTTCGGCCCGCTGAGCAGCCGTGACTTGCCCTGCGCATCGACTCGGAGAGGAGATGGACATGGCTGCGAAGAATCACGGCGAGGCGGCCCCCCGGCACGGATGGATGACGAATCCCCGCTCTCGCGCCGACATCCACTTCAACGGCGGCTGGCCGTCCAACGGGCTGGAAGCGGGCAAGTTCTTCCCGGCGACCCAGGTCGGCTTGCCGGACCCGGACGCACCGGGGGACATCAAGAGCGGACCCAAGCCGGTGCCGCCGGACGGGAAGATCGCCAGCGGCGGAAGCGAGCCGTCCGCTGCGGTGCTCGATGAGCTGCGGGACTGGCCGAAGGTGGATCTGCCCTCGGGCACGGAGGTTCCCTTCCAGTGGAACTTCTCGCAGAAGCACCGGACGCGTCGGTACAACTACTTCGTGACCCGGGAGGGGTGGGACCCGAGCGTCCCGCTGAGCCGCGCCCAGTTCGAGCCTGAGCCGTTCGCGACGTACAAGCCGTACGGCGACATCAAGTTCGAGGACATGCCGGACGCTTCCAACGACCCGCACCTCAGCAAGCCGCACTCGGTCAAGCTGCCGCAGCGTACCGGCTATCACGTGATCCTCGGCGTGTGGGAGGTGGCCGACACCGGTCACGCCTTCTACCAGGTGATCGACGTGAACTTCACCCGGTAACTCCCGGACGAGCAGTTGTCGTCGCCCCTCGCGCGAACGAGCGCGAGGGGCGGTGACGGTAGGGGACATCGGTTGCGCAGGAACCGGGCGGGTCGACTTCCTGCGCTGGGTTGGGACAGCTGGGGGCGGCTGTTCATCGGTCGGGCGGCGGCGTCTGGCGTGCCCAGGGGGTGCCGGTGGAGTGAGTGGCGGCGAGGCGCAGGGACTCCAGCAGGAGGCCGCCGGGGTAGGTCGCGAAGTCCGGGTAGCGCCACCGGTAGTAGCACGCCCAGTAGCTCACCACCCGGCGCTCGGTCCGCGCGAAGAAGCGTGGATTGCGGGCGATGAAGTCGCCGTAGAGGTGATGGTGGGCGGAATCCGGGGTGGTCAGGTCGGGGAGTCCGGAGCGGATCGCGACCAGGATCTCCAGGACGTATTCGCCCACGAGTTGCACGACGAAGGGTGCGACCCAGGGCTCGGTGGAGCCGATGACCTGTTCCAGGTGGCGCTGGCGGATCAGCCCGTCACCGTGGCGGGAGTACAGGCAGTGGAGGATTGCCCGCTGGGTCTCGCTCAGGTGTTGGTTGATGGTGAGCGGTGGCTCGTGGTGGTGGATCCGGTAGGGCACGGCGACGGTCTCCCCGCACACATCGACCGGGAACGGCATCGCGGACGGGTACCGGGCGTCGGGAATTGCGGCGGCAACGGTGCGGACCTCGTCCGCGAGGTGGGAGGGGAATGCTGCGGCCAACGAGCGGAGGGTGGTTGGCGCGGTCCGTGGGTTCTGCACGGCTGGAGCGTAGACGGCACGGTCGGTGAGTGCGGCCCCTCGCGCGGGTGAGCGCGAGGGGCCGGAGGCGAGGGGGTTGGCGTAGGAAGTCGGCCAGGTCGACTTCCTACGCGCGGTGGGCTTGTCAGACATCCCATGCCGTAGCGGTGTCAAGCTGTGGCTGGGAGGGTTGCGTGGTGTGACCAGGCGGTGGCCTCGTCGTAGAGGGTGCGGGTCTT
>NZ_JBIRFA010000005.1:0-343887 GCF_044327205.1 Kitasatospora sp. NPDC018058
TGCCGCCCTCCTGCTCCTTCTTGATCAGGGCCATCTTGTCCTCGGGCGTGGCCTCGGCGAGGAAGTCGTCCACGCCGGCCTCCTCCGCGATCGCCTTGGCGGTCAGCGGGTTGTCGCCCGTGATCATGATGGTCTTGATGCCCATCCGGCGCAGCTCGTCGAACCGCTCCCGCATGCCCTCCTTGACCACGTCCTTGAGGTAGATCACCCCGAGGACGCGAGGAGCCTGGTCACCGTTCTTCGCGGCCACGACCAGTGGCGTACCGCCGGCGGCGGAGATGCCGTCCACCAGCTGTGCCACGTCCGATCCGACCGAACCGCCGTTGTCGGTCACCCAGTTGGCGACCGAGCCGGCCGCGCCCTTGCGGACCTGGTTACCGTCCACGTCCACGCCCGACATGCGGGTCTGGGCCGTGAACGGGACCCAGGTGGCGTGGGCCAGCTCGCCCTGGGCGCGGGCCCGCAGGCCGTACTCGGTCTTGGCCAGGACCACGATCGAGCGGCCCTCGGGGGTCTCGTCCGCGAGGGATGACAGCTGCGCGGCGTCCGCCAGCTCGCCGATCTCGACGCCTTCGGCGGGCAGGAACTCGGCGGCCTGGCGGTTGCCCAGGGTGATGGTGCCGGTCTTGTCGAGCAGCAGGGTGTTGACGTCGCCGGCGGCCTCGACGGCGCGCCCGGACATCGCGAGCACGTTGCGCTGGACCAGCCGGTCCATACCGGCGATGCCGATCGCGGACAGCAGCGCGCCGATGGTGGTCGGGATGAGCGCCACGATCAGGGCGACCAGCACGACCATCGACTGCGGGGCACCCGCGAACGTCGCCATCGGCTGGAGCGTGACGACCGCGACCAGGAAGACGATGGTCAGCGAGGCCAGCAGGATGTTCAGCGCGATCTCGTTCGGCGTCTTCTGCCGGGCCGCGCCCTCGACCAGGGCGATCATCCGGTCGATGAACGACTTGCCGGGCTCCGAGGCGATCTTCACCACGATCCGGTCGGACAGCACCTTCGTGCCGCCGGTGACGGCGGAGCGGTCGCCGCCGGACTCGCGGATGACCGGCGCGGACTCACCGGTGATCGCCGACTCGTCGACGCTCGCGACACCCTCGACGACGTCACCGTCGCCCGGGATGATCTGCCCGGCCTCCACGACGACGTGGTCGCCCAGCTGGAGGGCCGTGCCCGGCACCTCCTCCTCGGCGTCACTGGCCGGCCAGTTGGTGAGCCGGCGGGCGACGCTCTCGGTCTTGGTCTTGCGCAGGGTGTCGGCCTGGGCCTTGCCGCGGCCCTCGGCGACGGCCTCCGCCAGGTTGGCGAAGATCGTGGTGAGCCAGAGCCACACGGTGATGGCCCAGGCGAACACGGACGGGTCGGCGATCGCGGAGATCGTGGTGACGACCGAGCCGACCTCGACCACGAACATCACCGGGTTCTTGACCATCACCCGGGGGTCGAGCTTCTTCACCGCATCGGGAAGCGAGGCCAGGATCAGTTTGGGGTCCAGCAGCCCGCTGGACACTCTGTGCGGCGCGGCGGGCTCGGCCTTGTCGGCCGGTGCGGGGTTGAGCGTGGGGGTGGACATCAGGAGAGACCTTCCGCGAGCGGCCCGAGGGCCAGGGCCGGGAAGTAGGTGAGGCCGACGACGATCAGGACGACGCCCGACAGCAGGCCCACGAACAGCGGCTTGTGGGTGGGCAGGGTGCCCGGAGTGGCCGGAACCGGCTGCTGCTGGGCGAGCGAGCCCGCCAGCGCCAGGACGAAGACGATCGGCAGGAAGCGGCCGAAGACCATCGCCAGGCCGAGCGCCGTGTCGTACCAGTCGGTGTTGACCGTGATGCCGGCGAACGCCGAGCCGTTGTTGTTGCTCGCGGAGGTGAAGGCGTACAGCACCTCGGAGAAGCCGTGGGCACCCGAGTTGAGCATCCCGGCCCGCTCACCCGGCAGCGCCATCGCCACACCCGTGCCGACCAGCACCAGCGCGGGGGTGGTGAGGATGTACAGCGACGCGAACTTCATCTCGCGGCCACCGAGCTTCTTGCCCAGGTACTCGGGGGTACGCCCGACCATCAGGCCCGCCACGAACACCGCCACGATCGCCAGGATCAGCATGCCGTACAGACCGGAACCGGTGCCGCCGGGCGCGATCTCACCGAGCATCATGTTGAAGATCGTCAGACCGCCGCCGAAGGGCGTGAACGAGTCGTGGAAGGAGTTCACCGCACCGGTCGACGTCAGCGTCGTCGAGGCGGCGAACAGCGAACTGGCGGCGATGCCGAAGCGCTGCTCCTTGCCCTCCATCGCGCCGCCGGCGGCCTGCAGGGCGGTGCCGTGGTGCTGCGACTCGGCGAGGGTCAGCAGGGCGACCGAGGCGACCCAGAAGATCGCCATGACGGAGACGATCGCGTAGCCCTGGCGGTTGTCGCCGACCATCTTGCCGAAGGTGCGCGGCAGGGCGAACGGGATCACCAGCAGCAGGAAGATCTCCAGCCAGTTGGTGAAGCCGGTCGGGTTCTCGAACGGGTGCGCCGAGTTGGCGTTGAAGAAGCCGCCACCGTTGGTGCCCAGTTCCTTGATGACCTCCTGCGAGGCCACCGGGCCGCCCGGGATCTTCTGCACGTCGCCGGCCAGGTTGGTGACCTCGTGGAAGCCGTGGAAGTTCTGGATCACGCCGTTGGCGGCCAGGACCAGCGCGAACACGATCGCGAGCGGCAGCAGGAGACGGAGGTTGATCCGGACCAGGTCCACCCAGAAGTTGCCGACCCGGTCGGTCCTGTTGCGGGTGAAGCCCCGGATGAGCGCGGCGACGACCGCGATGCCGACGGCCGCGGAGACGAAGTTCTGCACCGCCAGGCCCGCCATCTGCACCAGGTGACCCATCGCGGACTCGCCGCTGTAGGACTGCCAGTTGGTGTTGGTGACGAACGAGATCGCGGTGTTCCAGGCCTGGTGGCCCTCCATCTCCGGCACACCCAGGTTCAGCAGCAGGTGCGTCTGGAGGCGGATCAGGCCGTACAGGAAGAGCACCGACACGGCCGAGAAGGCCAGCACCGAGCGCAGGTACACCGGCCAGCGCTGATCGGCGTCACCGTCGACACCGATCAGCTTGTAGATGCCGCGCTCGACTCTGAGGTGCTTGGCGGTGGTGAGGAGCTTGGCGATGTAGTCGCCAAGGGGGCGGTAGCACAGGGCCAGCGCGCCGACGAGGGCGAGGGCCTGCATCCAGCCCGCGAGAGTGGATCCCATGTCAGAACTTCTCCGGGAAGATCAGCGCCACAACGAGGTAGCCGACGAGAGCGACGGCCACGACCAGACCAGCGAGGTTCTCGGCACTCATGCGCCCACCTCGCTGCGCTCGGCGGGCGCTTCGCGCCACGCGCCCCGGTTGACGGTTCGCTCGCTGCGCTCGTTCACAGCTTCTCCACCCCCCGCGCGATCAGGGCGATGACGGCGAACACGGCGACCGTGACACCGACGTAGATGAGATCGGACATGGGCTCCACCAGCGTGGTTCGGGAGATGCCGCAAGCGGGTCGAAAGCCTCGCGCGGCACCGGCGGACGACCGGCAGATGCAGCAAACCAGCCGTCCAGGGCGCGTTAGGGGCCCCTGACGCCCTCCATACGGGTGAAAGCGGGTCGTTGACGCGACCTTGACGCCCACTTCACCGGGCCGAGACCGTCGTGATCCGGCCGAGACCGTCGCGGTCCGGCCGAGACCGGACATGCGCCGGGCCCCGGTGCGACAGCGGTCGCACCGGGGCCCGTTCATTGCACCCACCAGGGCAGTCGGGTCACATCCGCATCCGCAGCCGGCAGACCACCGCGTCGGTGTGCCGGCGCAGGGCGCGGTCGATCACGGCGCCGCGCCGGTTCTGCAGCGCCCGCTGGAACCAGTGCGCCGGCTCGACCTCGGGGATCAGCACGGTGAGCCGGTCGTAGGCGTGCTCCTCGCCGAGCCTGTTGACGAACTCGGCGATCGGCAAGCCGAGGCGCCGGTGGTCCTCCGGTATCTCCAGCAGGGGCACGCCGGGCTGCCACAGCTCCCAGTCCCGGCGCAGCGCCTCGGCGTCGGCCGGGTCGTGCACCACGGTGACCGCGAGCACCTCGTCGCCCAGCGACAGGGCCGCCGACAGGCCGTCCCGGGTGAGCCGGGTGATCGCCGTCACCGGGACCACCACCAGGCTGCGCCGGCGGGTCACCGGGCCCGGCACCCGGCCGAGCTCCAGGCGTTCGCCGATCCGCTCGTAGCTGCGGTGGATCGCCTCGAACAGCACCACCAGCAGCGGCAGGGCGACCACGATGCCCCAGGCGCCCTCGGTGAACTTGGTGCCGGTCACCACGAGCGTGGCGACGCCGGTCAGCAGGGCGCCGAAGCCGTTCAGCGCGGCCTTGCGCCGCCAGCCGGCCGGGCGGTTCCGGTGCCAGTGCCGGACCATGCCGACCTGGCAGATGGTGAAGCCGACGAACACGCCGATCGAGAAGAGCGGCACCAGGCTGTTGACGTCACCGCCGGAGCCGACCAGCAGCGCGGCCGACACCGCGGCGAGGAACAGCACGCCGTACCGGTACACCTGGCGGTCGGCACGCAGCGCGAACACGTGCGGGAGGTGGTTGTCCCGGGCGAGCAGGTCCATCAGCACCGGCAGGCCGCCGAAGGAGGTGTTGGCGGCCAGGCCGAGCAGGACCACGGTGGCGAACTGGACGACGAAGAAGCCGGCGCCGTGGCCGAGCGAGGCGTCGGCGAGCTGGGCCAGCACGGTGACGCCCTCGACCG
This sequence comes from Kitasatospora sp. NPDC018058, assembly GCF_044327205.1. Lineage (NCBI taxonomy): Bacteria > Bacillati > Actinomycetota > Actinomycetes > Kitasatosporales > Streptomycetaceae > Kitasatospora > Kitasatospora sp. NPDC018058. The sequence goes on from NZ_JBIRFA010000005.1 coordinate 4,773, forward strand.
GCTGGAGGTGGAAGCGGCCGATCAGCACGGCCAGTCCGATCAGCATCACGCCGAGCAGGGCCCCGAGCGCGACCTCGGTGTGCTGGGCGCGCCTCACCCGCGGGGTGCGGAACGAGGGGACGGCGTTCGCCACCGCCTCCACCCCGGTGAGTGCCGAGCACCCGGCCGCGAAGGCCTTCAGCAGCAGCAGCGCGCCGACCGCGGTGGCGTTCTCGGCGAGCACGGAGGCGTGGCCTGCGGCGGCCTCGGTGCTGACCGGGGCGTCCCGGAACAGGCCGACCACGATGATCGCCAGGATGGCCAGGACGAAGACGGCCGTCGGGGCCATGAACCAGCGGGCCGACTCGGCGATGCCGCGCAGGTTCACCGCGGTCACCAGGGCTAGCACGCCCAGGCAGAGCCAGACCCGGTCGCCGTAGAGACCGGGGACGGCGGAAGTGAGCGCGGCCACGCCGGCGGTCACCGAGACCGCGACGTTCAGGATGTAGTCGATCACCAGCGAGGCGGCCGCGGTCAGCGCCGTCCGGCGGCCCAGGTGGGCCTTGGCCACCGCGTAGGAGCCGCCGCCGTCCGGGAAGGCCGCGATCACCTGCCGGTAGGAGGCGACCAGCACCGCGAGCAGGACGGCGATCGCCACCGTGACCGGCAGGGTGAAACCCAGCCCGTACGAACCGGCGGCGGCCAGCACCAGCACGATCGACTCCGGCCCGTACGCGACCGAGGCCATGGCGTCCAGCGAGAGCGCCGCCAGTCCGCCCATCACGGTGAGCCGGTGCCGCTCGTCACCCGCCCCGGTATCAGGCGGTTCGTCGGCCGTCACGGCCGGGGTGGAGATGGCGCTGGACATCGGACGGGACCTCCGCGGTCGGTAGTTGCTCCGATCCTGCGGTCCGGGCGCCCGGCCCTCCCCCGGCCCCTACGCGTTCCTGACGCCGCCACGAGCGCCTTTGACGCGCCCTTGACGCGGCCGTCGGGCCGGCGGGAGGGGCTGCTGGCGGGGGTGGGCGAGCCGTTGTCCCGGCGGGCGCCGGTTGGGAAGACGATCAGCTCAGTCGAAGGACTCCCACCCCCGACCCCCCACTCTGCTGCCTGCATTCCGTTATTGCAAGCAATGCGCAATAACTGTCGCCGCCGGCGTCGGGGTAAACGAAACAGCCCCTGATCTGCGTTTCCGCAGATCAGGGGCTGTTTTCCATCCTGTGGCTGGTGCAGGGTTCGAACCTGCGTAGCTTGCGCGACAGATTTACAGTCTGCTCCCTTTGGCCGCTCGGGCAACCAGCCAGGATTTCGTCCCCCGGGGCGTTGACCCCGTTCGACGTGGTAAACCATACCCGATCCGGTGGGGTGCTTCGCCACTCGATCGGTCACGCGATGATCAAGGGGAGTCCCGCGGCTGTCACGGGCGGCGCGGGGGCGGCGCTGGATAGGCTGGGGCGGCGGGCGCCCAATGGGGCGGGCCGTGCCAGTGAAGCCAGAGCATCAAGGAGACCAACACCCATGGCCGACTCCAGTTTCGACATCGTCTCGAAGGTCGAGTGGCAGGAGGTCGACAACGCGATCAACCAGACCTCCCGTGAGATCGCCACCCGCTTCGACTTCAAGGGCGTCGGCGGCGAGGTCAGCCGCTCCGGCGAGAAGATCGAGATGAAGGCCAACGGCGAGGAGCGCGTTCGAGCCATCCTCGACGTGCTGCAGACGAAGTTCGTCAAGCGCGGCCTGTCGTTGAAGGCTCTGGACGCGGGCGAGCCCCAGCTGTCCGGCAAGGAGTACAAGATCTTCGCGAACGTGAAGGAGGGCATCACCACGGAGGATGCCAAGAAGGTCGCGAAGATCATCCGGGACGAGGGCCCGAAGGGCGTCAAGGCCCAGGTCCAGGGCGACGAGCTGCGCGTCAGCTCCAAGAGCCGCGACGACCTCCAGGCCGTCCAGGCCCTGCTCAAGGGCAAGGACCTGGACTTCGCGATCCAGTTCGTGAACTACCGCTGACGTCCGTCCGGTCGTACCACGGCACGGCCCCGCTCCCGGGCTCGGGAGCGGGGCCGTTCGCGTCGGCGGGTGGGGTCGGGAGACGTGGCGCGCCGTCCGCCGACGCGCCCTCAGGCCACCACCCAGCCGCCGGTGCTGCGGTGCGCGGCCAGCCCGACCGCGTCGAACTCGTCCACCCGCCCCGCCGCGACGTACGCGCCGAGCCGCCGCAGCGCGCGGGAGATCGGGGTGCCCTCGGGGACGGTCTCGAACTCCCCGCTGGTGAGCGGTCCGAGGACCACCCGCCCGTCCTCCCAGACGGCGGCGCGTTGAGTACCGCTGCCGCCGAAGTACTCGGCCTCGACACAGGCGATCGGCCCGGCCTTGGACCAGGCGGCGAGCCGCAGTTCGAAGCCGTCCGAGTGCCAGCCGAAGCCGGCCCCGCCGCCGACCTTCGGCACGGCGCCATCGCCTTGCAGCGCCGCCAGCACGGCGGAGGTGACCGGGATCAGGGCCAGCCCCTGGGCCAGCGGCACCACCCGGGCCGCCGGTACCTCTGCAGCCGCTACCGTCAGCAGCTCCAACGTGCCTATCAGCGCCTGGAGTTCGTAGGACATGCCGGCCATGGTGTCCCACCGCACTGACAGTCGGCACGGAATTTATGATTCCGTGCCCGCTCGGAGACCGTAGAGCATGGTGAAGAGAGTCACATCCATCACATCATCGGACGCACTCGGCCCTTCTTCGGCCAGTTCATCGAAGATTTCAGCCAGTGGGGAGCGTAGGCGGGTCAGCCGGTCCGGGTCGAGCCGCAGGGTGAAGTGCGCGAAGACGGCGCGCGAAGCACCCGAGCCGCCCTTGGGGGTGCTGAAGTCCACTCGGCCGTCGGCCACGCTGTTCGTCGTCGGCGCGGGCGCCCCGGCCTCCCCGCGGGACTGCCGGCAGAGCCGGCCTCGGGACTGGCGGCAGGGCCGACCACAGGGTGGGCCGCAGCTGAGCGGGCATCACCCGCACGGGCGTACGCCGCATGCGAGGCCCCCGGCAACCGGGTGAACTGGCCGGGTACGGCCCGCCCCGGGGCCCCTCCCCGGCGACCACCCCGCGCAGCCGACCGGGGCCGTACCGGAGGAGGACCGCCCTGCCGACGTACGTGGCCTCGACCATCGCGTTCGTCGGCCGGCCACCCGGTACCCACCCATCGAACGGGCTCGACCCGGCGCAGTGGAAGTACGGGATGTCCGACGGCGTCGGCGGGCCGGGCCGGCGGCCGGTGCCGTCCGACCGCCAGGTGGTGCAGGCCGAGGCGATCGCGCCCTCGGTGTACCGCCCGGACAAGCTCGCCGCCGTCCAGGACCGGATCGACGACCGCGACCTGCGCGACACCGTGCGCCGGTGATGCCCTCCGCGCGCCACACCGCCCGCCACGCCGTCCACAGCCCCCAGGAGCCTCGCATGACCGACGAACTCATCCATCGAATAGCCGAGTTGATGCCCCGAGCACAGGCCGATCTGGCCGAGCTGGTGGCCATCCCGTCCGTCGCCGACCCTCGGCAGTACCCACCGGAGAAGTGCCGGGAGGCCGCCGAGTGGGTCGCCGCCGCCTTCACCGAGGTCGGCCTGCGCGACGTCCACCTGGAGGAGACCCCGGACGGCAGCCACGCGGTGATCGGCCACCGCCCGCCCCCGCCCGGCGCCCCGACCGTGCTGCTCTACTGCCACTACGACGTCCAGCCCCCGCTCGACGACGCCGCCTGGACCTCCCCGCCGTTCGAGCTCACCGAGCGCGACGGCCGCTGGTACGGGCGCGGCGCCGCCGACTGCAAGGGCAACATCGTCATGCACCTCACCGCGCTGCGGGCGCTCGGCGACGACGTCCCGGTCGGCCTCAAGCTGGTGGTCGAGGGCTCCGAGGAGCAGGGCACCGGCGGCCTGGAGGAGTACGTGCCCCCGCACGCCGGGGAGCTGCACGCGGACGCCCTGCTGATCTGCGACACCGGCAACGCCGCAGTCGGCGTCCCCACCGCCACCATCTCGCTGCGCGGGGTCGTCAGTGTGGTGGTCACCGTGCGGGCGCTCAAGGGCGACAGGCACTCCGGCATGTTCGGCGGCCCCGCCCCGGACGCCCTGGCCGCGCTGATCCGGATGCTCGACTCGCTGCGCGACGCCGACGGCGGCACCCGGATCAACGGTTTGGACTGCGACGGCACCTGGAGCGGTGCCGGGTACGACGAGACGCGGTTCCGCGCCGACGCCGGGGTGCTGGACGGCGTCGGGCTGACCGGCTCCGGGACCGTCGCCGACCGGCTCTGGGCCCGCCCGGCCGTCACCGTGCTCGGCATCGACTGCCCGCCCGTGGTGGGCTCGGCCGCAGCCGTCCCGGCCACCGCCCGGGCCCGGGTGAGCCTGCGGGTACCGCCCGGCACCGAGGCCCGCTCCGCCCAGGACGCGCTGGTCGCCCATCTGGAGGCCGCCGCGCCATGGGGCGTGCGGGTGGAGGTGGAGCGGGAGAGCGCCGGCTCGCCGTTCCGGGCCGACACCGGCGGACCCGCGTACGCCGCGCTGGACAAGGCGATGCAGGAGGTCTACGGCAGGCCGATGTCCTTCCTCGGCCAGGGCGGTTCGATCCCGCTCTGCAACGTCCTCGCCACCGCCTTCCCCGAGGCGGAGATCATCCTGATGGGCGTCGAGGAGCCGAGCTGCCTGATCCACGCGCCGAACGAGAGCGTCGACCCGGGCGAGATCCGGCGGATGGCCCACGTCGAAGCTCTGCTCCTCCGGCACTTCGCCGACACGCGCTGAACGTGCTGGAGTTGCAGGAAGCCCGTCCGGACCCCGAGGAGGAAGAGCCGTGCCCCGTCCGTTCACCACCGAGGACTACGCCGCCCGGATGACCCGGGCCCGCGCCGACGCCACCGCCGCCGGGCTGACCGGCCTGGTGGTCACCCCCGGCCCCGACCTGACCTACCTGTGCGGCTACCAGCCCACCGCGATCACCGAGCGGCTGACCGCCCTGGTCCTCGCCGCCGGGCGCGAACCCGCCCTTATCGTCCCCAAGCTGGAGCGCCCGGACGCCGAGAAGGCGCCAGGCGCCCCGGCCGTCGAACTGCTTGACTGGTCCGACGGCGAGGACCCGTACGCCGCCGCCCACCCGCTGTTCGACCCGGCCGGGCGGTACGGCGTCTCCGACAACGCCTGGGCGATGCACCTGCTCGGCCTCCAGGCCGCGCTGCCCGGCGCCGCCTTCACCCCGCTCACCGAGACCCTGCCGATGCTGCGCGCGGTCAAGGGCGCCGAGGAGCTGGACCGCCTGGCCGCGGCCGGCGGCGCCGCGGACGCGGCCTACCGGAGCATCCTGGAGGTCTCCTTCGCCGGCCGCCGGGAGAGCGACGTGGCCGCCGACCTCGGCGCGCTGCTCATCCAGTACGGGCACAGCCAGGTCGACTTCACTGTGGTCGGCTCCGGCCCCAACGGCGCCAACCCGCACCACGAGGCCGGGGACCGGGTCATCCGGTCCGGCGACACCGTGGTGCTGGACTTCGGCGGTCTCAAGGACGGCTACGGCTCGGACACCACCCGCACCGTGCACGTCGGACCGGACGTCCCGGCCGAGGTGCGGAAGGTGCACGACCTGGTCCGGCTCGCCCAGCAGACCGCGTTCGAGGCGGTCCGCCCCGGGGTGAGCTGCCAGGAGATCGACCGGATCGCCCGCCGGGTGATCACCGAGGCCGGCTACGGCGAGTACTTCATCCACCGCACCGGCCACGGCATCGGCATCACCACCCACGAGCCGCCGTACCTGGTCGAGGGCGAGGAGCGGCCGCTGGTGCCCGGGATGTGCTTCTCGATCGAGCCCGGGATCTACCTGCCCGGAAGGTTCGGGGTGCGGATCGAGGACATCGTCACCGTCACCGCGACCGGCGGCCGACGCTTCAACAACACGCCGCACGAACTGGGCATCGTGGCCTGAGCCGGCCCGCCCCGCCGTCCGGCATTCGGGACTTCGGCCAGGCGACTTTGACCCAACTGTGCGAATTTCTTACGAGCCGGTCATAGTTCACCCAGAGTCCTCCAAGCTTGCGTTGCTAGTTTCAGTGAGCATGACCAAGCTGCTCAGCCCGGCCCCGCCGCCCCCGGCGCGGGCCGGGCGACTGCGACCCGCGATCGCCCGCCCCCGCCGCACCGGACCGGCGAGACTCCGGCTGCTGGCCTGGCCGGTCTACCTGGCCTGCTTCGTCTGGTTCCTGAACACCCAGGGCATGGCCTTCGCCAACGACGTGGTGTTCCTCTGGCTGATCGGCGCGCTGCTGACCGCCGCCGTGCACAGCGGGCACGGCCCGCGCGGCTTCCTGCTGGTGCTGCGCGACTGGGTCCCGGTGATGGCCGTGGTCTGGGTGTACTCACTGCTGCGCGGCTACGGCGCGCACACCCCGTGGGCCCCGTACTGGCTGCCCCAGCTGCGCGCCGACGAGGCGCTCGGCTTCGGCGAGCCCTGGACCGTACGGATCCAGCACGCGCTCTACACCCCAGGCTCACCGCACTGGTACGACTACGCGGCGACGCTCGTCTACCTCTCGCACTTCCTCGTGGTCTTCGTGCTGCTCGCGGTGCTCTGGCGGCGCGCCCACCACCGCTTCCGGCAACTGCTGGCCTGCTACTTCACCCTGACCTTCATCGGCTTCGCGACCTATCTGCTCTACCCGGCCGACCCGCCGTGGCTGGTCGCCCAGCAGGACAACCTGCCGCCGCTGCACCGGGTGGTCTGGGAGACCATCTCCACCACGGGACTGCCCCAGGCCGACTCGCTGCTGGAGAACGGCAGCCAGTTCGCCAACGACGTCGCCGCGATGCCCTCGCTGCACTCCGCCTACCCGGCGATGCTGCTGTTCCTCTTCTGGCCGACCGCCCGACCCGGGCTGCGGGCACTGCTGGTCGCCTATCCGCTGGCGATGGCGTTCACCCTGGTCTACGGCGCCGAGCACTTCATCGTGGACGTGTTCGCCGGCTGGGCCTACGCGGCCGTGGTGGTCTTCGGGCTGCGGTGGCTGCGTGACCGCCGTACCGCGCGTTCGGCGCCCAGGGCAGACTTGGCCGCGTGCAGTCCGACTCCGTGAAGGCGCCGTCCGTCGAGGCCCGGTCGCCGATGAAGCCCACGCCCGAGCAGCTGCGGGCCGCCCAGGACACCACCATCCCGGACATCACCGGGCCCGGGCTGCAGGTGCTGTTCTGCGGCATCAACCCGGGCCTGTGGTCGGGCGCCACCGGGCACCACTTCGCCCGCCCCGGCAACCGCTTCTGGCCCGCCCTGCACCGCTCCGGCTTCACCGAGCGCCAGTTCCGCCCGGACGAGCAGGGCGAGCTGCCCGCGCTCGGCCTCGGCATCACCAACGTCGCCCCGCGCACCACCGCCAAGGCGGACGAACTCACCGCCGAGGAACTGCGCGAGGGCGGCGCCGCACTCACCGAGCTGGTGCTGCGACTGCGGCCGAAGGTCCTGGCAGTGCTCGGCGTCGGCGCCTACCGGACGGCCTTCGGGCGGCGGCAGGCCGCGATCGGACGCCAGCCGGAGGGCATCGGCGACACCGAGGTGTGGGTGCTGCCCAACCCGAGCGGGCTCAACGCCCACTACACCCTGGACGCGCTGGCCGCGGAGTTCCGCAAGCTCCGGGAGGGCATCGGCGACCAAGGGTGGGTCTGACGATTCGCGGCGCGCCCGGCGGGAACCATCCGACCCGCCCACCGTTGCAGCACTGAGCTGCGGTCAGGCCCTCCGGCAGCGGCAGCGCGCGCAGCTCGCGGATCAGCGCCCGGACGGCGGCCGTCCCGGCCGGCTCGGGCGGCTCGGGCGGCTCGGGCGGCTCGGGCGGCTCGGGCGGCTCGGGCGGTCGTGGACGGCTCGGGCGGCTCGGGCGGTCGTGGACGGCTCGGGCGGTCGTGGACGGCTTCGACCACGTGGTGGACGCCTTCCTCGGCATGCTGCGCGGCGCCACCACCGGCAAGATGATCGTCCGGATCGGCGGCTGACCCGGCCCCGGCCCCACCGAGGGGTGACCGCCGACCGCGGGGTGACCGCCCTACAGCGGGGTGACCGCCTTCAGCACCACCAGCAGGGCCACCGCCGCGTTGAGCGCGCACAGCGCCGAGGCCGCCGTACCGACCGCGGCGACCATCGCCGCCAGGCCCGCCGGGGTCTTGGCCGGCGGCCAGTTGCGGGCTGTCGGCACCGGGCCGAGCAGCGCCGCCACCCGACGCGGCACCGGGCCGGGCGCGGCCGTCGGGGCCGCGAAGGCCGCGAAGCCGGGCGCCGGGGTGGCGTGCGAGACCAGGGCCGCCCGGGCCACCGCCCGCGCGGTGATCCGCCGGTCCCCCACCGCCTGGGCCGACTCCTCGTCCGCCCAGCGCTCCGCGCTGAACGCCACCGCGTCCTGCAGCGGCCGCAGGAAGGGGTTGACGCAGGCGGCGAGCTGGGTGGTCAGCAGGTAGCGGTGGTGCCGGTGGCGCAGGTGCGCCCGCTCGTGCGCGAGCAGCGCCTCGCGCTCGTCCTCGGCCAGCCCGTCCAGCATCCCGGTGGAGACCACCACCCGGCCGGGCGAGCCGGGCAGCGCGTAGGCGTACGGGCTGCGGTCCGGCAGCACCGCGAGGTCGCCGGCCTCGGCCGGCCCCTCGGGCAGCCCGGCCAGCGCGCGCCGTGCCCGGGCGCGGACCCGCAGGTGCCGCACGACCGTCCGGACGCAGGCGAAGCCGACCAGCACCAGCAGCCACATCGCGGCCGTGCCGACCGTCTCGTGGTACGGCAGTGCGTGCCGCACCTCCGGGTCGGACCAGCTGTCCGGCAGCGGGTTTCCGGGGATCTGCGCGGTGCCCACCACGCCGATCAGCCCGAGGCAGAGCACGCTGCAGACCGCCATCACCGCGCTGATCACGGTCATCAGCCGGGCCGCACCGCGCGGGTGCAGGTGCTGCTCGGTCAGGCGCGCGATCGGCACCGCGGTCAGCGGCAGGATGAGCGGGAGGAAGACGAAGAAGCCCACGGGTCAGCTCTCACGGTCGGCCGCTGCCGGATCGGCGGACGCGGCGTCCAGCAGCGCCCGCAGCAGTTCCTCGTCGTGCGGCAGCAGCGCGCTGACGAAGCTGGCCAGGACGGCGTCCCGGTTCGCCTCGCCGTCGAGCATCCGGCGCATCCGCAGCGCGGCCAGTCCGGCGGCGTCGGCGGACGCCTGCCACAGGTAGGAGCGGCCGGAACGGCTCCGGGAGACGGCGTTCTTGGCGTGCAGCCGGGACAGGATGGTCATCACCGTGGTGTACGCCAGGTCGCCCTCCAGGCGTTCCTGGACCCACCCCGCGGTGGCCGGGCCGGGCGCCTGCTGGAGCACCGCCAGCACCTGCGCCTCCAACTCGCCCTGACCGCGTCGTCGGGTCGGCGCGTCCCCGGCCGCCGGGGCGTGCCTCTCGTCTGCCATGACGGCCCACTCCCTCCGGATGCCGCGCCCGGACCGACGGGGCGCGGGCTCATCCTAACGAGCGGGAGGCTGCTCCGGACGGCCCACCGCGAGGGTTCGCGGGCGTACCAGGTGGCGACGACGGGCCCTCAGGCCCGGGCCCGCTGGGTGACCGCGATGCAGACCAGCACCACCACCGCCGTCACCGGCGCGGCCGCCGGCAGGTCCTCGCCCAGCAGCAGCACCGACCAGACCAGCGTCAGCAGCGGCTGCGCGAGCTGCAACTGACTGGCCCTCGGCACACCGATCCCGGCCATCCCCCGGTACCAGAGCACGAAGCCGCCGAACTGCGAGACCGCCGCGATGTACGCCAACCCGACCAGCGCCTTCGCGCCCACCTGCACCGACTCCGCGGCCAGCCCGAACACCGCGGTCAGCACCATCGCGGGCAGCGCTGCCACCACCGCCCAGGCGATCACCTGGGCACCCGGCATGTCCCGGGACAGCCGCCCGCCCTCGGCGTAGCCGGCCGCGCAGATCACCACGCCGACGAACAGGTAGAGGTCGGCGACGGTCGGCCGGCCGTGGCTCTGCACCAGGGTGAAGACGAGCACGGCCGCCGCACCGGCCAGCGCCGCCGCCCAGAACGCCCGGGACGGCCGGCGGCCGGTGCGCAGCGCCGCGACCACCGCGGTGGCCAGCGGCAGGACGCCGATGACCACCGCCGAGTGGGCGGTCGAGGAGGTTCGCAGGGCGAGCGTGGTCAGCAGCGGGAAGCCCAGGACGCAGCCGCCGGAGACCGTCAGCAGGCCGGGCCACTGCCGGCGCTTGGGCAACGGGGCGGCGGCGGCCAGCAGGTAGAGGGCGGCCAGCACCCCGGCCAGGGCGCCGCGCAGCCCGGTCGAGGTCCACGGGCCGAAGCCGGTCAGGGACCACGCGGTGGCGGGGAAGCTGAGCGAGAAGGAGGCCACCCCGAGGGCGGCGAGGGCGGTACCGGAGGCGAGGCCGTGCTGAGGTGCTATCGCTCGGGGCAGGGTAGCGCTATCTTGTGCCGTCATGAACGAGCGTAGCAGTGTGGCCGAACTCGCCGACAGTCTGCGGCGGGAGGTCGAGCGCTACCCGGAGGGGCGAAAGCTGCCCTCCAGCCGGGCGCTGATGGAGCGCCACCAGGTCAGCCCGGTGACGGTCTCCCGGGCCATCGCGGTGCTGGTGGCCGAGGGGCTGGTGGTCTCCCGGCCGGGCGCGGGGGTGTTCCGGGCGGCGGCCTTCGCGGCGGCCCCCACCGCCCCGGCCGCACCGGCCGCCCGGCCCGGCGACCTCTCCTGGCAGCAGATCGCGCTCAGCGCCGACCACGAACCGCGCGACCTGCTGGCCGCCCCGGTGTTCGCCACCCTCCGGGTGCCGCCGCCGGACGTCATCGACCTCAACAGCGGCTACCCGCACGCCTCACTGCTGCCCGAGCGGCTGCTCGCCAACGCCCTCGCCCGGGCGGGACGCCGCCCGGGCGCCTGGGACCGCCCGCCCACCGACGGCCTCACCGAGCTGCGCGGCTGGTTCGCCCGCGACATCGGCGGCCACGCCGGACCGATCGGCGCCGGGGACGTCCTGATCACCTCCGGCGGGCAGGGCGGGCTCACCGTCGCCATGCGGTCGCTGGCCGCGCCGGGCTCGCCGGTGCTGGTCGAGTCGCCGACGTACTCGGGCATCCTCTCGGTCGTCCGGGCGGCCGGGCTGCGGCCGGTGCCCGTCCCGATCGACGCGGACGGCGTCCGCACGGACCTGCTGGCCGAGGCGTTCGAGGCCACCCGGGCCCGGGTGTTCGTCTGCCAGCCGCTGTTCCAGAACCCCACCGGCGCGGTGCTGTCGCCCGCGCGGCGGGCGGAGGTGCTGCGGATCGCCCGGGCGGCCGGGGCCTTCGTGGTCGAGGACGACTTCGCCCGGCTGCTGGTCCACACGGACGCCCCGGAGCTGCCCCGCCCGCTCACCGCCGAGGACCAGGACGGGGTCGTGGTGCACCTGCGCTCGCTGACCAAGGCCGCCTCCCCCAACCTGCGGGTCGGCGCCCTCACCGCACGCGGCCCGGCGCTCGCCCGGCTGCGGGCCACCCAGGTGGTGGACAGCTTCTTCGTGCCCCGGCCGCTCCAGGAGGCGACCCTCGAACTGGTCTCCGACCCGGCCTGGGCCCGCCACCTGCGCGCCCTCGGCGCCGAACTGCGCGACCGCCGCACCGCCGCCGTCGCCGCCCTGCACCGCGAACTCCCCGGCGTCCTCGGCAGCTACCGACCGGGCGGCTACCACCTCTGGCTGCGCTTCCCGGACGGCGTCGACGACACCGCCCTCGCCGCGGCCGCGCTGCGCAGCGGCGTCCAGGTCACCCCGGGCCGCCCCTACCACCCGGCCGAGCCCCCGGCCCCGCACCTGCGCCTCAGCTACGCGGCCGCCGACAGTCCGGCGGCGGTGGCGGAGGGGGTCCACCGGCTGCGGACGGCGTACGAGGAGGTCGCGGGCTGAGCCCCGCCGGTCCGTCAGCCGCGGTAGCCGGCCATCCGCTCCAGCCGGGCGATCCGCTCGGCCATCGGCGGGTGGGTGGAGAACAGCCGGGCGCCGGCCTCGCCGGGGCGGAACGGGCTGGCGATCATCATGTGGCTGGCGGTCTGCAGCTGGGGCTCCGGCGGGAGCGGGAGCCGGCGGGTACCGGCGTCGAGCTTGCGGAGGGCGCCGGCCAGGGCGAGCGGGTCGCCGGTGATGCGGGCTCCGTCGGCGTCGGCCTGGTACTCGCGGGAGCGGCTGACGGCCATCTGGATCAGTCCGGCGGCGATCGGGCCCAGGATCATGATCGCAAGTGTCCCGAACAGGCCCGGGCCGTCGTCGTCCTCGTCCCGGCCGAAGGGGATCAGCCAGGCGAAGTTCACCAGGAACATCACCACCGAGGCCAGCGCCCCGGCGACCGAGGAGATCAGGATGTCCCGGTTGTAGACGTGGCTCAGCTCGTGCCCGAGCACCCCGCGCAGCTCGCGTTCGTCCAGGATCTGCAGGATGCCCTCGGTGCAGCAGACCGCCGCGTTGCGCGGGTTGCGACCGGTGGCGAAGGCGTTCGGGGCCGGGGTCGGGGAGATGTAGAGGCGGGGCATCGGCTGGCGGGCCGAGGTGGAGAGCTCGCGCACGATCCGGTACAGCCCCGGCGCCTCGAACTCGCTGACCGGCCGGGCCCGCATGGCCCGCAGCGCGATCTTGTCGCTGTTCCAGTAGGCGTAGGCGTTCGTCCCGAGCGCGACCAGCAGGGCGATCACGAAGCCGGTCCGGCCGAAGAAACTCCCGATCACCAGGATCAGCGCCGAGAGGCCCCCGAGCAGAACGGCGGTCCTCAGTCCGTTGTGCCGACTGTGCACGTCAGGCCCTCCAGTGGTGCGGTGGGGAAGCCCTTTCTGCCTCGTCCCTCTTGCCCGGTCAACGGGCGGGGCCTGGGACCTTGTTCCCTTGTGACCGACGCGACACCCGCGCGGGCGTCACCGGTCCCCCGTCCGGCGGCTCAGAACAGACTGCCGCCCGCCACCTGGAGGACCAGCTGCGGCGCCACCGAGAGCACCACCGCCGCCGAGGCGGTCAGCCCCAGCGTGGCCGCCAGGCTGACCGGCATCCGTCGCCCGGCGCCGCCCTCGGCGACCGCCTCGGCGTCCGCGGGGGCGAACAGCCGGGCCGTCCACAGCAGGTAGTAGTACAGGGCGATGACCACATTGACGGCCATCACCACGGCCAGCCAGCCCAGCCCGGCGTCCACCGCCGCGCGGAACACCACGACCTTGCCGAACAGGCCGACCACGCCCGGCGGCAGCCCGGCCAGGCAGAGCAGGAAGAAGGCCAGTGCCAGCGCCGTCCAGCGGTTGCGGGCGAACAGGCCGCGGAATTCGTCCACGCTGGTCCCGGCCCGGCGGCCGACGGCGGCGACCACCCCGAAGGCGCCGAGGTTCACCACGCCGTAGATCAGCGCGTACGCGGCGGTCGCGCCGAGCGGGTCGACCCCGGTGGGCGCGTAGCCGGCCGCGGCGAGCGGCACCAGCAGGTACCCGGCCTGGCCGACCGAGGACCAGGCGAGCAGCCGCACCGCGCTGTACCGGGTGTCGAAGCGCTGCCGCAGCGCACCGACGTTGCCGACCGTCATGGTGACGGCGGCCAGCACGGCGAGCGCCAGGCCCCAGGTGTGGGCGTACGGCCGGAAGGCGATGGTGGTGGCGAGCGCGAGGCCGGACAGGCCGGCCGCCTTGCCGACCACCGAGAGGTAACCGGCCACCGGCAGCGGGGCGCCGGTGTAGGTGTCGGGCACCCAGAAGTGGAACGGGACGGCGGCGACCTTGAAGGCGAAGCCGACCAGGGTCAGCACGGCCCCCACCTCGGCCAACGGCTTGAGCTGGCCGGGCGCGTGCTCCAGGCCCTGGGCGACGGCGCCGAGGTGCAGGCTGCCGCTGGCGGCGTAGACGAAACCGATGCCGAGCAGCATCACCGCGGTCGCGGTCACCGAGGAGACGAAGAACTTGAGCGCGGCCTCCGCGCCCCGGCCGTCCCGGCGCAGCGCGACCAGGGCGAAGGCGGGCAGCGAGGCGACCTCCAGGGCGATCACCATGGTGGCGAGGTCGCGGGAGGCGGGCAGCAGGGCGGCGCCGGTGGCGCTGGAGAGCAGCAGGAACCAGTACTCACCGCGGGGGAGCCCCGCGGCGGAGCCGCCGGTGGACGCCGCGTCGTCCACCGTGTGCATCGACAGCAGCGCGGCGATCAGCGCGCCGCCGAGGGCGAGCAGCTGGAACACCAGGGCGAAGTGGTCGGCGACGTACGAGCAACCGGAGCTGTCAGTACCGCCTGTTACGTTCTGCGCACAGAAGGTCGCTCGGGGCGATCCACCGGTGAGCGGAAGGAGTGCGATGAGGGCGAGGGCGAGTCCGGCCGCGGTGAGGCGGCCGAGCCACTTCTTGTGTCGCTCGGGCAGGAACAGATCGGTGACCAGAACGGCGAGGGCCGCCACGGCGGCGATCAGCGGGGGCGCGATCGCCACCCAGTCCACGGACTGGATCAGGCTGCCCGGGTTGGCTACGGCGAGGGAGGTCACAGTGTGCTGCCCCGTGGAGTGAGGTCCGAGTGCGGCGGTGTGGGCTGCGAGCACGGTCAGCCACCCCCGAGGAGGTGCTTGACGGCGGGGTCGGAGAGGCCGAGCAGGAGCGCGGGCCAGAGGCCGGCGAGCAGAGTGAGCGCGGCCAGCGGCGTCCAGCTGACGGCCTCGTACGGGCGCAGGTCGGCCGGTTCGGCCACCGGTGCGGGCTGCTCGGGGTCACCCATGCAGACGCGCCTGACCACGATCAGCAGGTACGCGGCGGTGAGGAGGGTGCCGAGGCCGGCCAGGACCATGTAGGTGATGAAGGCGGGGCGCGACAGGCCGTCGGCCGGGTGGAAGGCGCCGAACATGGCGAGCACCTCGCCCCAGAAGCCGGCCAGGCCGGGCAGGCCCAGGCTGGCGACGGCGGCGAAGGCGAGCAGGGCGCCGATCCGGGGCGCCCGGCCGTACAGGGCCGCACCGGTGGTGCCGGAGAGGGTGTCGAGGTCCGCCGTGCCGTAGCGGTCCTTGATCGCTCCGACCAGGAAGAACAGCAGACCGGTGATCAGACCGTGGGCGATGTTGGCGAACAGCGCGCCGTTCACGCCCACCGGGGTGAGGGAGGCGATGCCGAGCAGGACGAAGCCCATGTGGCCGACGGAGGAGTACGCGATCAGGCGCTTGAGGTCGCCCTTGGATCCGGGGCGGGCCAGCGCCAGACAGGCCAGCGAACCGTAGACGATGCCGACGGCGGCGAAGGCGCCCAGGTAGGGGGCGAGCGTCGCGGTGCCGTCCGGCACGACCGGGAGGAGGACGCGGACCAGACCGTACGTACCCATCTTCAGCAGCACACCGGCGAGCAGCACCGAGCCGACCGTCGGGGCGGCGGTGTGCGCGTCGGGGAGCCAGCTGTGCAGCGGCCAGGCGGGGGCCTTGACCGCGAGCCCGACCATGATCGCCAGCGCGGCGATCACCTGGGTGGTGTGGCTCAGGCCGTTGCCGTGCCCAGCGGCCAGGGCCTGCATGTCGAAGGTGCCGGCCTTGCTGCCGATCAGCAGGAAGCCGAGCAGCATCACGGCCGAGCCGAGCAGCGTGTAGAGGATGAACCGGTTGGCGGCCGGGACCTTCGCGCCGCTCCCCCAGCGGGCGATCAGGAAGTACATCGGGATCAGCACGATCTCGAAGGCCAGGAAGAAGAGCAGGAGGTCCAGCACCGCGAAGGTGGCGAGCATGCCGACTTCGAGGAGGAGGAACAGCCCGACGAAGGCCTGCGCGGACGGACGGTGCTCATCAGGGGCTCCGCCCGGGGCCGCCCCGCCCGGCAGCCGCTTCTCCGAGTACAGCGCACAGAGGAAGGTGAGCAGCGCGGTCAGCACGATCAGCGGCAGCGAGACGCCGTCCACGCCGAGGTGGAAGCGCACGTGCAGGGCCGGGATCCAGGACACGTCGGTGGTGGCCTGCATCCGGGCGGGATCGTCGTGGTCGAAGCCGGCCGCGAGGGCGACGGCGAGCAGGAACACCGCGCCGGTGACGACGGTGTTCAGCCGCAGCGCCCGCCGATCGGCGACGGCCCGGTCCGGCCCGAACACCGGCGTCAGGGTGAGCGCGGCGCCGAGCAGTGGCAGCACCAGGAGGGCGATGAGGACTGCGTTCATCGGGGGCTCCTAGCGGCGGTGAACACAACGGGGGTGGAGGACAGCTGCACCGGCTACACCGCCACCAGGACGGCCAGCAGGACGACGGCGGCGAGCAGGGCGCTGAGGTAGGTCTGCGCGTTGCCGGTCTGCGCGAGCCGGACGGCCCGGCCGAGCAGGTTGGCGCCGATCCCGCTGCCCTGGACGTAGCCCTCGACGACCTCGCGGTCGAGGAAGCGGACCAGCTGGGCGGCGGCGACCACCGGGCGGACGAACAGCACGTGGTACAGCCGGTCCACGCCGAAGCCGTGCCGGGCCGGGCCGAACAGCGGGCCGAGCAGGGTGCGCCCGGGGTCGGCGACGATCACCTCGGCGGCCGGGGCTCCGGCCTGCGCGGGCACCCGGTCCAAGGCGGCCGGAGCAGGACGGCCGGTGGCCACCCGCGCGGTCGCCGAGCGCCAGGCGCCGTACGCCGCGAGCACACCGACCACGGCGAGCCCGCTGCCGGTGACGGCGGTGACCCCGGAGGGACGCAGCGAGCCGCCGTCCAGCAGCGCGGGCAGCGCGTCCGGGAACAGCCCGGCGACGCCGAAGCCCATGGTCGGCACGGCCAGCACCCAGAGCGGCCAGCGCATCGCGGGCGGCTCGGCGGTGGCCGGGTCGGCCTCGTCCAGCTCGGGTGAGTACGGTGCGTCGGCCTCGTGGTCGGCCGGAACAGCCGGCACCGCCGCGCCCGCCGGGCTGTGGAAGGTCAGCAGGAACAGTCGGGTCGCGTACGCGCCGGTGAGCAGCGCGGTGAGCGCGGCCGAGATCAGCACGATCCACCCGGCCGCCTGCGGTACCGCCGAGGCCGGGCCGAGCCCGTTGGTCAGCGCCTCGCCCTTGGCCGCGTGCTCGGCGGCGCTCAGCACCGCCTCCTTGCTGAAGAAGCCGGAGAACGGCGGCAGCGGCAGCCCGACCAAGGCGATCAGCGCGATGCCCATCGTCCAGTAGGCGTCCGGCACCCGCTTGCGCAGCCCCGGGATCCGGGACATCGCGGAGATCGAGTTGGTGTGCGCGGCGTGGATCACCACACCGGCGGCCAGGAACAGCAGCGCCTTGAACGCGCCGTGGCTGACCAGGTGGAAGACGGACGCCTCGCGGTCGCCGCTGGCCAGCGCACCGGCCATGTAGCCGAGCTGGCCGACGGTGGAGTAGGCGAGGACCCGTTTCAGGTCGTCCTGGGCGAGCGCGCAGAGCGCCGAGCCGATCATCGTCACGGCGGCCATCACCGCGAGCACCACCAGCGCCGCACCCGACAGCAGGAACACCGGCATCAGCCGGGCGACCAGGTAGATGCCGGCCGCGACCATGGTGGCCGCGTGGATCAGCGCGGAGACCGGCGTCGGACCGGCCATCGCGTCCGGGAGCCAGGTGTGCAGCGGGAACTGCGCGCTCTTGCCGGCCACGCCGGCGAGCAGCAGCAGGGCGGTCAGCGTCGGCTGGCCGAGCCTGCCCTCACCCGCGGCCGCCAGCACGTCCTGGATCCGGAAGCTGCCGGCGTCCGCGCCGAGCAGGAAGATCCCGAACAGGAACGGCACGTCGCCGAGCTTGGTGACCAGGAAGGCCTTGAGCGAGGCCGAGCGGGCGTCCGCGGTCTCCCAGTGGTGGCCGATCAGGAAGTACGAGCAGACACCCATGACCTCCCAGCCGACCAGCAGCACGATCAGGTCGCCCGAGTAGACCACCAGGAACATCGCGGCGGTGAACAGCGAGACCAGCGCCGCGTACGAGGGGTAGCGCGGGTCCGACTTCAGGTACGCGGTCGAGTAGACCTGGACGCAGGTGGCGACCAGGCCGACCAGCACGGAGATCAGCGAGCTGAAGCCGTCCAGGTGGATGGCCAGCGCGATGTCCGGGCCGCCGGTCGGGGTGAGCCGGGTGGCGGCGTCCAGGGTCTGGCCGGTGCCGAGCTGGAGGGCGACCACCAGGGCGAGCACGGCCGAGACGGCGACCGGGACGATCGCCAGCGGCCGGGCCAGCCCGGGCGCCTTCCGACCGACGGCCAGGGTGGCGGCGGCGCCGAGCGCGGGCAGCGCGGGGACGAGGACGGGCAGGGCGAGGTTCATGCGGCGGCCTGGCCCTTCAGCGCCTCGGCTCCGTTCGGCGCCTCCTCGACGGGGAGCGTCTCGGCCGGGTCGCCGAGCGCGGTGGCCCGGTCGATGTCCGCGGTGCCCCGGGCCCGGAACAGCAGCAGGACGATGGCGAGCCCCAGCCCGATCTCGGCGGCGGCGACGGTGATGGTGAACAGGGTGAGCGCCTGCCCGGCGTGCAGCGAGTCGCGCAGCCAGGCGTCGAAGGCGACCAGGTTGAGGTTGACGGCGTTGAGCATCAGCTCGACGGACATCAGTATCAGGACGGCGTTGCGCCGGGCGAGCACGCCGTACACACCGACGCTGAACAGCAGCACGGCGAGCACGACGGGGTAGGCGAGGTGCATCAGCTCTCCTCCGACGCGGACGACGCGGACGACGCGGGCGAGGCGGCGGCCTCCGGGGCGGTACGCGGCGCGGTCGCGGCGACCGTCCCGTTGGACCCGACCGGCCGCCCGGCGCGGACCTTGCCCGCGCGGGGCGCCGGCACCCGCCGCTGGGACCCGCGCGACAGCACGATCGCGCCGACCAGCGCCGCCAGCAGCAGCACGGACAGCGCCTCGAAGGGCAGCACCCAGTGCCGGAACAGGCTGGCCCCGGTGACGGAGGCCGAGCCGCCGCCCTGGCCGAGGTCGATCCAGGAGGTGCGGAAGGCGTCGACGACCAGCGTCACCAGCGTCCCGGCCGAGGCCAGTGCCACGACCAGGGCGACCCAGCGGTTCTCGGAGTCGGCATCCGGCGAGCGCCCGATCGGCGCCTTGGTGAGCATCAGTCCGAACAGCACCAGGACGACCACCGAGCCCAGGTAGATCAGCACCTGCACCCAGGCGATGAACTCGGCCGTGAGCAGCAGGAACTCCACCGCCAGCCCGCCGAGCGCGACCACCAGCCAGAGCGCGGCGTGCACCAGCTGCTTGGTGGTCACGGCGACGATCGCCGAGCCGAGCACCGCGATGCCGACCAGCAGGAAGACGATCTCCTGGCCGGTCGGGGACAGGAACGAACGGGCGGCCGGCTCCAACGAACCGGTCGCCGCGAGAAGCGTGGCAGCGGCGTTCATGCGTCGTCACCCTTCTCTTCCGATTCCGAAGCGGCAGCGGCGGCGGCGGCCAGTTTGTCCGCCGCCTTGCGCGCGGTGGCGATCTCCTTGGGCTCCTCCGCCGCCTGGTCCAGCGCCGGCGGCGCCGGGACGGTCCACATCCACTCGCGCAGCTTCTCCCGCTCGTGGGTCAGCTCATGGATGTCGGTCTCCGCGTACTCGAACTCCGGCGACCAGAACAGCGCGTCGAAGGGGCACACCTCGATGCAGATCCCGCAGTACATGCAGAGCGAGAAGTCGATGGCGAAGCGGTCCAGCACATTGCGGGTGCGGGCCCTGGCGTTCGGCTCGGCGGCCGGCAGCGTCTCCTTGTGGGAGTCGATGTAGATGCACCAGTCCGGGCACTCACGCGCGCAGAGCATGCACACCGTGCAGTTCTCCTCCAGCAGCGCGATGACGCCGCGCGAACGCGGCGGCAGCACCGGCTGCACGTCGGGGTACTGCGCGGTGACGCTCTTCTTGGTCATCGTCCGCAGCGTCACGGCCAGCCCCTTGGCAAGGCCGACACCGGGAAAACTCATGCGCCCACCTCGCTGCGTTCGGCAGGGGCATTCGCCCGTACACACCTTTTGATGATTCGCTCTCCCCCGGCCTTCCGCCGGGGGTACCCCCATCGCTCGCTCATGAGATCGCCACCTTGATGATGCCGGTGAGGGCCAGCTGGACGAGCGCGAGCGGGATCAGCACCACCCACGCGAAGCGCATCAGCTGGTCCTCGCGCAGACGCGGGTAGGTGACCCGCAGCCAGATGACCACGAAGGCCAGCGCGAAGGTCTTGAGGAGCATCCAGAGCCAGCCGAGCTGGTCCGACATCGGTCCGTGCCAACCGCCCAGGAAGAGCACCGCCGTCAGCGCGGCCACCACCAGGATGCCCGCGTACTCGGACAGCAGGAACAGCGCGAAGCGCAGGCCGGTGTACTCGGTGTACGCGCCGAAGATGATCTCCGAGTCGGCGACGGGCATGTCGAACGGCGGCCGCTGGAGCTCGGCCAGACCGGCCGTGAAGAACACGAAGGCGCCGATGATCTGCCAGGGCAGCCAGTACCACTGCCAGGCGTCCACGATCCCGGGCAGCGACAGCGTGCCGGCGGCCATCGCCACCGAGGCAGCCGCCAGCACCATCGGCAGCTCGTACGACATCAGCTGCGCGGCCGTCCGCAGACCGCCGAGCAACGAGAACTTGTTCGCCGAGGCCCAACCGGCCATCAGCTTGCCGATCACGCCGACGCCCATCACGGCCAGCACGAAGAACAGACCGGCGTCGATCGCCTGGCCGACGAGGCCGTTCGGGCCGATCGGGACGGCCAGCAGCACGAACAGGTACGGCAGCAGCGAGACGGCGGGCGCCAGCTGGAAGATCCGGCGGTCCGCCCCGGCCGGGACGATGTCCTCCTTCTGCGCGAACTTCACGCCGTCCGCGATGAGCTGCGCCCAGCCGTGGAAGCCGCCCGCGTACATCGGGCCGAGCCGGCCCTGCATGTGCGCCATGACCTTGTGCTCGGTCTGGCCGATGACCAGCGGGAAGACCAGGAAGACGACGAGGGTGGCGACGCAGCGGAGCACCGTGTCGAGCAGGTTCACGCGCCGTCTCCGTCCTGGTCGGCCGCGTCGGCCGAGGTCTCGTCCTTCTGCTCGCCCGGCTCGCCCGGCTTCCCGTCCGACGGCTTCCCGTCGTGGGCGGGCACCGGGTTGTGCCAGGGCGCGTCGGAGGACCGGGGCAGGGCCGGAGCGGCGGGCTCGGCCGCCGGCTCGCCGGCCGGCTGGCTCACCGAGCCCTCGGACACCGACCGGGTCCGTCGCGGCCGGTCGGCGCGCACGGGCGGGGCGCCCTCGGTCGGAGCGGCCGGAGTCCCAGCGGTTGCGGGAGCCTCGGCACCCGCCTGGCTCGCCGACCCCTCGGACACCGACCGGGTCCGTCGCGGCCGGTCCGCCCGCACCGTCGGCGCGCCCTCGGCACCGGCGGCACCGGCGGCACCGGCGGCACCGGCGGCACCAGCGGCACCAGCGGCACCAGCGGCACCAGCGGCCGCCCGGGGCGTCCGCCCCGCCGCGCCCGCCGCCCGCGCACCGCGCGCGGGCCGCTCGGCCACCGGCGGCAGGGTGCCCTTGAGCGGGCCCCACTCGTTCGGGTCCGGCACACCGGCCGGCTGCATCTTGCGCCGGGCCGGCCCGTCGCCGTGGTCCGACTCGCCCGGCTCCTTGGCACCCGGCCAGGCCTTGGCGACCCGCGCCGCGAGCACGAACTCCTTGCGCAGCGGGTGCCCCTCGAAGCCGTCCGGCAGCAGCAGGGTGGCCAGGTAGGGGTGTCCGGGGAAGTCGATGCCGAACATCTCGTGGGTCTCGCGCTCGTGCCACGCGGCGCCCGCGTACACCTGGACGGCGCTCGGCAGCGCGGCCCCGTCCCGCGGCACCCGGGTGCGCAGCGCGAGGTGGCGCACGCCCGGCGCCTCGGCGGCGGCCAGGTGCGCGACCACGGAGAAGCCCTCGGCGAGCTCGTCGACGGCGCTCAGCCAGTCGAAGTACGCCAGGCCCAGCACGTCGCGGGCGTTGGTGAGCGCCTCGATCCAGCGCTCGGCCGGGACGTCGACGGTGATCAGCCCGTACGCCTCGGCGCCGGTCGCCCACTCCCCGACCGACGCCGCGCACTGCTCGACGGAAGTCACGAGGCTCCCCCTTCCGGAGAACCCGGCCCCGCCACCAGCGGACGGCGCAGCGCCGCCACGGGCGCGGCGTAGCGGCCGGGCAGGGACTCGGCGGCGATCTTCTCCTGCAGCTTGAGGATGCCCTGGAGCAGCGCCTCGGGCCGGGGCGGGCAGCCGGGCACGTAGACGTCGACCGGGATGATCTGGTCCACGCCCTTGGTCACCGAGTACGAGTCCCAGTAGGGGCCGCCGGAGTTGGAGCAGGCGCCGAAGGAGATGACGTACTTCGGCTCGGGCATCTGCTCGTAGAGACGCTTGACGGCGGGCGCCATCTTGTCGGTGACCGTGCCGGAGACGATCATCAGGTCCGCCTGGCGGGGCCCGGGTGCGAACGGGATGACACCCATCCGGATGAAGTCGTGCTTGGCCATGGACGCGGCGATGAACTCGATCGCGCAGCAGGCCAGGCCGAAGTTGAAGCACCAGAGGCTGTAGCGACGGCCCCAGTTGAGCACGACCTTGACCGGGTCGGGTGCGAGCCGCGAGAGCGGGCCGATGCCGCGGCGCTCGACGGCGCCGGGGCGGGACGGGTCCGGCAGGCCGAGCGGGACGGGACCGCCCTGCGCGCCGTGCGAGTGGTTGTGCGTCACGTCCATTCCAGAACGCCCTTCTTCCAGGCGTAGAGCAGCCCGACCGCGAGGAAGCCGATGAAGAGGAACATCTCGATCAGCGTTCCGGCGCCGTACCCGGCGGCGGCGAAGACCGTCGCCCACGGGAACAGGTAGATCGCGTCGACCGCGAAGATCACATACAGGAAGGCGTACACGTAGTAGCGGATCTGGGTGTGCGCCCAGTCCTCGCCCACCGGGTCCACGCCGCACTCGTAGGCGAGGAGCTTCTCCGGCGAGTACACCACCGGCCGCAGCAGCCGGTTGGCGGTGAACGCCACGGTGACGAAGAGCACCCCGATGACGGCCAGCAGGCCCATCGCGGCGTACGCGTCGAAGTAGCCGCTGCCGACCGCCGGGTCGGCCGCGACGGCAGCCGCCTGCTGCCCCTCCATGCCTTCGCCTCCACCTCGGCCGCGAACCCGCCCCTCAAGACAGTTCTACGACTTTTACTCGCCCGCTCTTAACCATGACCAATGCGTGAGTCTAAGGGGACGGCTCGGATCCGCCCGAACCCTGCCCGCTCCGCAAGACATCCGGTGGACATCGGGTGCGCGGCCGGGAGCCGGGGCGGGGGTGGGGATAACCCCCGGCCGGGAAGATGTATCACCCCCATGGCACCCCCGGTCCCCGGTTCGGGAAGCTTGGTCGACCAGCTCGACCGACAGGGACGGATGATCCGATGAAGCCGCTGCACCGCCGCGCCGTGGACGCCATCAAGGAGCAGGACGCTCGGATGGAGCGCCCACCGCTGTACGGTGCGCGGATGTGGCGGCAGGTCGGCCAGCTGATGCTCAACCTGCCGCTCGGCATCGCCGGCTTCGCCCTCGCGGTCACCACGCTCTCGGTCGGCCTGGGCCTGTCGGTCACGGTGATCGGCCTGCCGCTGCTGGCCGGCGGGCTGGCCGCCTCCCGCGCCCTGGGCGGGCTGGGCCGGCGCCGGGCGCGCTCGGCGTACGGCTCCGCGATCGACGACCCGGAGCCGGTGCGCCCGCGCCGCCCGGGGACGGTCGGCTTCACCATCGCCCACCTCACCGACCTGCTGAACTGGCGCTCGGCGCTCTACAACGTGCTGATGCTGCCCTGGGGCATCCTCGGCTTCACGCTGTCCCTGGTCTCGGTGGTCGTGCTGTGGCCGGTGCTGCCCTGGGTCGTGCGCGCGATGGCGGCGGTCGACCGGATCCTCATCGAGTCCCTGCTCTTCCCCGGCGCCCTGGCCGAGCGGGTGCGCGAGCTGGAGGACGACCGCGGCACCGTGGTCGACACCGCCGCCGCCGACCTGCGCCGGATCGAGCGTGACCTGCACGACGGCGCCCAGGCCCGACTGGTCGCGCTGGCGATGGACCTGGGCATGGCCAAGGAACGGCTGCGCGAGGTGGAGTCCGAGGAGGACATGGCGGTCGCGACCCGGATGGTCGACAACGCGCACGGCGAGGTGAAGCTGGCCCTGCAGGAGCTGCGCGACCTGGCCCGTGGCATCCACCCGGCGGTGCTCACCGACCGCGGCCTGGACGCGGCGCTGTCCGCGGTCGCGGCCCGCTGCACCGTGCCCGGCGGGGTGAAGGTGAACGTCGACCTGACCGGGGCGGACGGCGAGCCCGCGCGCCCGGACTCGGCGGTCGAGGGCATCGCGTACTTCACCGTCAGCGAGCTGCTGACCAATGTCTCCAAGCACGCGGGCGCCCGCACCGCCTCGGTCGAGGTCTGGCGCTCGGACCACCAGCTGATGGTGCTGGTCCAGGACGACGGCAGGGGCGGCGCGGCGCCGTACCCGGGCAGCGGCCTGGCCGGGCTGGCCGAGCGGATCCGGGCGGTGGACGGGGTGTTCCTGGTGGACAGCCCGGAGGGCGGTCCGACCACCGTCACCGTCGAGCTGCCCTGGCGCACCCGCGCCGCCCGCCGCTGAGCGGCCGAGAGACCGAGAGACCGAGAGACCGAGGGGCGCCGGGCCCCCGTCGAGGCCGTGGACGGGGTCCCGGCGCCGGTCCGGTACGGGTCGCCGGCCCGCGGAGCCCTTGCGCGGAGTGCGGGCCGACGGCGCACCGGAGCTCAGACCCGGCCTAGGAGCTGGTCGGCAGCGTGCCGAGCGTGACGTCGGCGGTCTGACCGTTGCCGTCCCGGGTGTAGGTGACGGTGACCTTGCTGCCCGGGGTGAGCGAGGCGAGCGCGGTGGTGAGCGCGTTCAGCGAGTCGACCGGGGTGTCGTCGATCTTGGTGATGACGTCGCCGGGCCGCAGCCCCGCCGCGGCGGCCGCGCCGCCCGGGCTGACCGCCACGATCACCGCGCCGGTCGGCTGGTACTGCTGGTTGAAGTTGGTCCGGGCGGTGATGCCGAGGGCGGCCCGGCCGGAGTTGGTGACCTTGCCCTGCTTGATCAGCTGATCGGTGATGCTGGTGATGGTGGACGCCGGGATGGCGAAGCCGATGCCGGGAGCGGCCGCGCCGCCGGCCTGCGGCTCGGCCGCGGCGAGGGTGTTGATGCCGATCACCTGGCTGTCCAGGTTGACCAGCGCGCCGCCGCTGTTGCCCGGGTTGATCGCCGCCGAGGTCTGCACCATGTTGCCGATGGTGGCGCCCGGCGAACCACCGCCCTGGGGCTCGGTGACGGTCCGCCCGGTGGCCGAGACGATGCCCTGGGTGACGCTGCTGGCGAGTCCGAGCGGGCTGCCCATGGCGAGGGTGATCTGACCGAGCTCGACCTTGCTCGAATCGCCGAAGGTGGCGGGCTTGAGGCCGCTCGGCGGGCTGTTGAGCTTGATCACCGCGAGGTCGGAGTCCGGGTAGCTGGCGACCAGGGTGGCGTCCAGCGCCTTGGTGCTGCTGGCGAGGGTGACGGTGAAGGTGCTCGCGGAGCCGACCACGTGGGCGTTGGTGACGATGTCGCCCTTGTCGTCGTAGACGATCCCGGAGCCGAGGCCCTCGCCGGTGACGATCTGCACCACCGAGGGCAGCACGTCGGCGATCACCTTCTGGTAGGCGTCCTGCAGCTGGTTGCCGCCGCCCGGCTGGGTGGCGGGGGCGGAGGAGGCCTGCTTGGTGGCGACGGAGGAGACGCCGGACACCGCCGGGGAGGACGCGGAGGAAGAGGAGGACGGGTTGCTGCAGCCGGCCAGAGCCAGCGCCGTCAGCACGGCGACCGCGCCCGGGGCGAACAGCCGACGGTGAGCCGGCCCGGGCCCGGCCGGCAGCGGGCGGTTGTGTTCCTTCTTGCGGCTCACCTGGCTGCCTCCGATTCGTCACCACGCCGAAGGGCGCGGGTATGAGAGCACGGGAATCTTTGTCAGCATTTCACCGATTTGTCCTAAACTGTCGACCCGACTCGCCCACGAAGGACGCCAGAAGGCGAACGCCTAGGATTGCCGCATGACTTGGTTGATCACCGGCGGTGCCGGATACATCGGCGGGCACGTCGTCCGTCAGCTGCTCGACGCCGGCGAGCGCGTCGCCGTCCTGGACGACCTCAGCACCGGCGACGCCTCCCGGGTGCCGGCCGGCGTCCCGCTGATCGAGGGCTCCACCCTGGACCGGGCCGCCCTGGACGCCGCGATCCGCGAGCACGGCATCGAGGGCATCCTGCACTTCGCCGCCAAGAAGCAGGTCGGCGAGTCGGTCGAGCAGCCGTTCCTCTACTACCGCGAGAACGTGATCGGCCTGCAGACGGTCCTGGAGGCCGCGGCCGAGGGTGGCGTCAAGCGCTTCCTGTTCTCCTCCTCCGCCGCCGTCTACGGCATGCCGGACGTCGACCTGGTCACCGAGTCCACCCCGTGCGACCCGATGAGCCCGTACGGCGAGACCAAGCTCGCCGGCGAGTGGCTGGTCGCCGCCGTCGGCAAGGCCCACGGGATGTCCACCGTGGCCCTGCGCTACTTCAACGTGGCCGGCGCCGCCTCGCCCGAGCTCTCCGACGCCGGGGTGTTCAACCTGATCCCGATGGTCTTCGAGCGGCTCACCGCCGGCGAGGCGCCGCTGATCTTCGGCGACGACTACCAGACCCCGGACGGCACCTGCGTCCGCGACTTCATCCACGTCGCCGACATCGCCTCGGCCCACGTGGCGGCCGCCAAGCGGCTGGCCGCCGACCCGGCCGGCGAGACCTCGCTGGTGCTCAACATCGGCCGCGGCGAGGGCGTCAGCGTCAAGGAGATGATCGAGGTGATCGGCAAGGTCACCGGTTACGACACCACCCCCCAGGTGGCCCCCCGCCGCCCCGGCGACCCGGCCCGGGTGGTGGCCTCCGCCGACCTGATCCAGCGCGAGCTGGGCTGGAGCGCGGGCCACGACGTGGAGGCCATGGTCTCCTCCGCGTGGGAGGGCTGGTGCAGCCGCCACCCCGAGGCCCGTAAGGCCTGATCACCCGGGACCAGGCCCGCGGTACCACCGGACCGGCGGTGTCCGCCCCGCTCAGCGGGCGGGCACCGCCGTGCCGTAGTAGGCGTCCAGCGCGTACACGCAGCGGTCCTTGGAGCCGACGAAGACCCGCCCGCCGACCGCCACCGGGGAGCCGGTGAGCTCGCCCTTGGTGCCGAGCTCCCAGCGCAGCTGACCGGTCGCCAGGTCCAGGGTGTGCAGTGAGTGGTCCCGGCTGCCCAGGTGCACCAGGCCGTCGGCCACCGCCGGGGAGCCGACGATCTCGCCGCGCGCGGTGTAGCGCCAGCGCTCCCGGCCGGTCGCCGTCTCGAAGGCGTACAGCACCTCACGGCTGCCCACCAGCGCCATGCCATCCCCGACCACCACCGGCTCCGCGCCCTGGCGGCTGCCGGTGACCCCGCGCCAGCGGTCCAGGCCGGTGGCCGCGTCCAGCGCGTAGACCGTGCCCAGGTAGTCGGCCACGTAGACCGCGTCGGCGTCCAGCGAGGGCGGGGTGAACAGCACCACCGGGGCCTCGAAGCGCCAGCGCTCGGTCCCGCTGGCCGCGTCCAGCGCGTACACCCGGGTACCGGCCGTCACGTACAGCACGCCGCCGCGCTCGACCGGGTGCGAGGGCACGTCCTCGCCGACCGGGAACGACCAGCGCAGGCCCGCACCGCGCGGGTCCACGCAGCGCAGCCGCCCGGCGCCGTAGTAGTAGGCCGCGCCGGCCACCAGGACCGGGCCGGACTGCGGGTTCTCGTAGTCCTGCTGGGCGTCGTCCGCGCGCCACAGCTCGGCGCCGGTGGCGGCCGCGCGCAGCTGGACGCCGCCGCCGCGGACGCCGCAGCAGAGCACGCCGTCGGCGGCGGAGAGCGAGTAGACCCAGCCGTCCAGCGAGGTGCGCCAGCGCTCGGTGCCGTCCGCGACGTCCACGGTGTACAGGTGCGGGCCGTCGGCGGCGTGCACCCGGCCGGCGTCCACCGCGAGCGCCCAGGCGACGTCCCGGGTCTTGTAGCGGCGCTCGCCGGAGGCGATGTCCAGCGCGTGCACCTCGAAGCTGGAGACGAAGAGCGTGCCGTCGGCGACCACCGGGGTGCCCCAGACGTCGTTGGACATCCGGAACCGCCAGGGGCGCCAGCGGGCGGCCGGGGCGGGGGTCGGTACCGGGGTTGCCGGCGGGGGCGGGGTCGCCGCCCGGCGGACCCAGTCGGTCTCGGCCGGGGCGGTGGTCGGGCGGGGCTGCTCGTGCTCGGCCCGCGGCCCCGGGCCTATCCGCACCGAGGCGCCGGACAGCTGCACCTCGACGGGGACCCCGCCGGTAAGCGCGCGGTGCTTGTTCTTGGAGGGGATCTTCGCGGTCGGGATCTCGGCGTCCGAGGCCTGCCCGGGGCGGGGCGCGCTGTGCACCGGCCCGGACGGCGGCGGCGCGTGCCGCACGCCCGGATGGGTGCGCGGGTCGTCCAGGCCGGGGTGCTGCGGCGGGATCTGCGGCTGCTGCGGCGGCGGGGCCTGCGGCGGCTGCGGCTCGACCGGGCCGGAGTGCGGGCGGGGCGGCGGCGCGCTCGGGCGTCGGCCGCGCTTGCGCTCGATCAGCTCCAGCGCGTTGGCGGGCAGCCAGTCGCCGGCCTCGCCGGAGGCGTCGTCCCGGGAGAACAGGTGCGGGGCCAGCTCGGTCTGGATCTGCGCCGGGGTCGGCCGGCGCTCGGGGGCCTGCTGCATGCAGGCGCGGACCAGGTCCATCAGCTCCGGCGGCATGCCGGACAGGTCCGGCTCCTCGCGCAGCAGCTGGAACACCGTCTCGACCGGGTTGGAGCCCCGGTAGGGCGGGTGCCCGGTGGCGCAGAAGACCATCAGCGAGCCGAGCGAGAAGACGTCGCTGGCGCCGCGGACGGTCCGGCTGTCCCGGGCCTGCTCCGGGGACATGTAGGCCGGGGTGCCGACCGCGACGTTGGTCATGGTGAGCCGGGTGCTGGAGACCCCGGACGCGATGCCGAAGTCGATCACCTTCGGGCCGTCCTCGACCACCAGGACGTTGGAGGGCTTGAGGTCGCGGTGGATCAGCCCGGCCCCGTGGATGGACTGCAGCGCCTCGGCGATGCCCGCGACCAGCCAGCGGGTGGCCTCCACCGGCAGCGGGCCGCACTCCTCGACCAGGTCCTCCAGCGAGGGCGCCGGGATGTACGCGGTGGCCAGCCAGGGCACCCGGGCGTCCGCGTCGGCGTCCACCACGGCCGCGGTGTAGAAGCCGCCGACCGTCTTGGCGGCCGCGATCTCCCGCGCGAAGCGGACCCGGAACAGCTCGTCCTCGGCCAGTTCCCCCCGGACGGTCTTGATGGCCACCCGGCGCCCGGACGCGGAACGCGCCAGGTAGACCAGTCCCATCCCACCCGCGCCGAGTCGCCCCAGCACCTCGAAGGGCCCGATCCGCCTCGGATCGTGCGCCGTCAGCTGGTCCACTCCGCTGCCACCTCCCCGTTTCCGCACCCGCCGCGTGGTGCCGGTCCCGATTCTCCAATGCCGCCCGGCGCATCTCCAACCTCCCCGTCCGGAGAGGCCCGGCGAGCGGGCGAGTCACGACGGTCCCCTGGTCGGCGATGACGGAACGGCCGGATTCTGACGCCCGCTCCAACCGCGGCTTGCATCGCGGGGCACGGACCGTCCGTTCTTCACCCCTCATCGACGGTCACGCTCTGTCACCCGACCACCCCTCAGCGGACTCGCCGTCACGCTATGGGGTCAAAAGCACACGGGGGGGCTTCAACAGCGCCTTCGGAGCCCGGTGAATATCCGTCCGAAGTGGTTCATGCCGCTATAGCAACCCCCAGGCGGAGCAATAATCGCATCACCGAATCGCGCCAAGATCGTGCCACGGTAAGCTGACGGCATGACAGGACAAGTTCGCACCGTCGACGGTCGCGTCGCCGGGCGACGCGGACAGGAGACGCGGCAGAAGCTGCTCGACTGCCTCCGTGAGATGCTCAGCACGTCGCCCTATCGGGACGTCAAGGTCATCGACGTCGCCCGTATGGCGGGTACCTCCCCCGCGACCTTCTACCAGTACTTCCCGGATGTCGAGGGCGCAGTCCTCGAAATCGCCGAGGAAATGGCCAAGGACGCCGACACCCTCAAAGAGCTGGTGGCCGGAAAGTCCTGGGCAGGGAAGTCCGGACCGACCACTTCGGAAGAACTGGTCGACGGATTCCTCGCCTTCTGGCGCAAGAACGACGCCATTCTCCGAGTGGTCACGCTCGGTGCCGCGGAAGGGGACAAGCGGTTCTTCAAGATCCGCATGACCGTCCTCAACGCGGTCGCCAAGCCGCTCGCGGAGGCCGTCAAGGAACTCCAGGCGAAGGGTCAGGCCGACAAGTCGCTCGACCCGAACGCCGTCGCCGGGGCCCTGGTCTCGCTGCTCGCTTCGGCGGCCGAGCACCAGAAGGCCTTCACCTCCTGGGGCGTCAAGGTCAAGGACCTCAAACCCAACCTCGCTCCCCTGGTGTACCTGGGCGTCACCGGTAAGAAGGCGCCCAAGTAAAACCATCCGTTCAATCCACCATCCGCTCCGCGCGCAGCCCCGGCCTCCTGTCCGGGGAACGATGGACGGCGGTCGTGTCCTCGGGGGAGGTCCGCCGACGTACCGCACGCGCGCCAGACATGCCGGTGGGCGGGCCCCCTCACACAGGGTGCCCGCCCACCGGCGTTCTTCGGTTCCACGGTCCGTTTCGGACGTTCTGGCCCCGCCCCGAGCCGAAGGGCCCGCCGGCGCCGAAAGCGGGGGAGCGGCGGAGGAGCGAGGGAGCGCCGACCGTCGGCGCCGGGTCAGGAGCGCCCGGAGGCGAGCGGGCGGGTTACGGGCAGCGGACGACCTGGCCGGCGTAGGCGAGGCCGCCGCCGAAGCCGAAGAGCAGCACCGGGTCGCCCGGGGAGAGTTCGCCGCGCTCGACCAGCTTGGAGAAGG
The DNA here is from genome assembly GCF_044327205.1 of Kitasatospora sp. NPDC018058. Classification (NCBI taxonomy): domain Bacteria; kingdom Bacillati; phylum Actinomycetota; class Actinomycetes; order Kitasatosporales; family Streptomycetaceae; genus Kitasatospora; species Kitasatospora sp. NPDC018058. Next base: position 35,734 of record NZ_JBIRFA010000005.1, read on the forward strand.
CGAGCGGGATCGAGGCGGCCGAGGTGTTGCCGGAGTCGACCACGTCCCGGGCCACCACGGCGGCGTCGCCGAGGCCCAGCTTCTTGGCGATCGCGTCGATGATCCGCAGGTTGGCCTGGTGCGGGACGAATCCCTTCAGCTCCGAGGGGTCGATCCCGGCCTGCTCGCAGGCCTTCCGGGCGAGCGGGGCGAGCTGGGTGGTGGCCCAGCGGAACACCGACTGGCCCTGCTGGCTGATCACCGGGTCCCAGCCCGTGATCACCACGGCGTCGCCCTTCTCCGGCTCGGAGCCCCAGACCACCGGGCCGATGCCGGGCTCGGCGCCCTCCTCCTGGGCCTCGACCACCGCGGCGCCGGCGCCGTCGCCGAAGATCACGCAGGTGGAGCGATCGGTCCAGTCGAGGGTGTCGGACATCCGCTCGGCGCCGATCACCAGCGCGCGGCGGGCCGCACCGGCCCGGATCGCGTGGTCGGCGGTGGCCAGCGCGTAGGAGAAGCCCGAGCAGACCGTGTTGATGTCGTACGCGGCGGGCGAGCGCACGCCGAGCCGGGCGGCCACCGCGGCGGCGGTGTTGGGACTGCGCTCGATCGCGGTGCAGGTGGCGACCACGACCAGGTCGATGTCGTCGGCCGTGCGGCCGCTGTTGGCGAGTGCCTTCTGCGCGGCCTCGGTGGCGAGGTCGACCAGGGTCTCTCCCTCGGCGATGTGCCGGGTGCGGATGCCCACCCGGGTGCGGATCCACTCGTCATCGGTGTCGACAAGCGCCGCCAGGTCGTCGTTGCTGAGGACCTTGGGGGGCTGGTAGTGGCCGAGTGCCACGATGCGCGAACCGCTCATAGTGCCATGGAACCGGGTTACCGGCTGGTCAGCCGGGCGTGACCGGCTACAGGATCCACGCCGGTGATCTGTAGGAGATCGACAAGGGGTGTTGCGGCACCTGGGTCGACGTATGCCGAGGTCAGGCCGCCAGTGTGGTGGCGTCGCCCATCACGATGACCGGATGGGCGGCCGGATCCAGGGTGCGAATCAGCTGGGCCATCTTGTCCTCGGGGATCGACACGCAGCCGTGGGTGGGACCGTCGTGGTCCACGTGCAGCCAGATGCCGCCGCCCTTCTTGCCACCCATCGGGCGGCGCGGGTCGAGCGGGGAGTTACCGGGGACCCGGTTGTAGTTGATCGCGACCACGTAGTCGAAGGAGCCGGCCAGCTGGTCGCCGAAGAAACCGGTGCCGGAGACCACGAAGCTCGGGTCCTTGTCGTACGGGAGCTTGCTGCCCGGGTCGGCGTTGTGGCCGCCCGCGTCGGTGAGCGAGAAGACGCCGATCGGGCTGCGCAGGTCGCCCTCGTTGTGGTCGGCGGTCCAGCCGTTCTTGCCGTTGTGGCCGTTCCAGGTCTCGCCGGCCAGCCAGCGGCCCTCGGGGGTGCGGGTCCACAGGACGACGGTGTTCTTGTCGGTGTTCTTGTCGGCGCCGGAGGCGACCACGACCTGGGTGGTCTCGGTCGGGATCTTCGCGGTGAAGGCGGCGCCGAGGCCGGGTATCGCGGCCAGCGAGCCGTCCGGGCGGGTCTCGCTGCGGCCGGCGGCCGCGGGCGCGGACTGCCGGTCGGCGGCGGCCTGGACGGCGGCGGGGGCGGGCGTGGGCTGGTCGGGCTTGTTGACGCCCTCCGGGCCGGGGCCGTCGGCCGCCGTGATGCCGGGCTTGGCGTCGTCCTGGCCGACGGTGTACCAGCCGGCGGCGGCCGCGACCAGCAGGGCGGTGCCGGCCATCACGGCCTTGCCGTGACGTTTCTGCTTCGCCTTGCGCCGCCGACCCCGGACAGCGGCCCGGCCGCCCGGCGCGGGGGCCGCGGCGGGGGTGACGGAGGCGAGGGGTGCGACCGGCGCGGGCTCCTCGTACAGCGGCTGCTCGTACGTCGGCTGCTCGTACGTCGGCTCCTGGTACGCCTGCGCCGGGTCCACCGGCTCCGGCTCGGCCGGGTACGACTGGAACGGCTGGTCGTACGCCTCGAAGTACCCGTCAGCGGCCTGCGGGGCCTGCTGGTACCCGCCGTAGTAGTCCTGCCGGACCGGCTGCTGGTACGACTCGTACGGGTTGTACGGCGCCTCGTGCGACTGCTGCGGCACCCCGTACACCGGCTCCTGCGTCGGCTCGTACGGCGGGTACTCGGTGGCGCGATGAGAACCGGACATGCCGTCGATCCTGCCAAACGCCGTACCCGTTGGTAAACCCGGGTCGCGTGCGGGAGCCGTGAAGACGCCGCCGCCCGGGCCGAAGCACGGCCCGGGCGGCGGGGAAGTCGCAGGTCAGAGGCGCATCGCCTGCGGGGCCTCGCGGCGCATCAGATCCGGGCCCTCGTACTCGCGGATGACCTCGTAGCGGGTGTTGCGCTCGACGGGGCGGAAGCCGGCGTCCCGGATCAGGCCCAGCAGGTCCTCGCGGCCGAGCTTGTTCGGGGTGCCGAAGTTGTCGGCGTCGTGGGTGATCTTGTACTCGACCACCGAGCCGTCCATGTCGTCCGCGCCGTGGCTGAGCGCCAGCTGGGCGGTGGTGACGCCGTGCATCACCCAGAAGACCTTGACGTGCGGAACGTTGTCGAACAGCAGCCGGGAGACCGCGAAGGTCTTCAGCGCCTCGGCACCGGTGGCCATCTCGGTACGGGCCATCAGCTTGTTGCGCACGACGCCGTCCTTGGAGTCGTGGAAGTCGTGCTGGTAGCGCAGCGGGATGAAGACCTGGAAGCCGCCGGTCTCGTCCTGCAGCTCACGCAGCCGCAGCACGTGGTCCACCCGGTGGCGGGGCTCCTCGATGTGGCCGTACAGCATGGTGCAGGGCGTCTTGAGGCCCTTGCTGTGGGCGAGGCGGTGGATCCGCGACCAGTCCTCCCAGTGGGTGTCGTGGTCGACGATGTGCTGGCGGACCTCCCAGTCGAAGATCTCCGCGCCGCCGCCGGTCAGCGACTCCAGGCCGGCGTCGATCAGCTCGTCCAGGATCTCGTCGGCGGACAGGCCGCTGATCTTCTCGAACCAGTGGATCTCGGTGGCGGTGAAGGCCTTCAGCGAGACGTTCGGCAGGGCCGCCTTCAGCTCCCGCAGCGAGCGCGGGTAGTAGCGCCAGGGCAGGGTCGGGTGCAAGCCGTTGACGATGTGCAGCTCGGTGAGGGACTCGCTCTCCATCGCCTTGGCGAGGCGGACGGCCTCCTCGATGCGCATCGTGTAGGCGTCCTTCTCGCCCGGCTTGCGCTGGAACGAGCAGTACGCGCAGGACGCGTTGCACACGTTGGTCATGTTGAGGTGGCGGTTGACGTTGAAGTGGACGACGTCGCCGTTCTTCCGCGTCCGCACGTGGTGGGCCAGCCCGCCCAGCCAGGCCAGGTCGTCGCTCTCGTAGAGCGCGATCCCGTCCTCGCGGGTCAGCCGCTCACCCGCGTAGACCTTCGCCTCCAGCTCGCGCTTGAGCCCTGCGTCCATGCGGTGCCCCGCCTCCTCCGACATTCGATTCCTTGCCGGAACGAGGTTACGCCTATGCCGAGAGCAGCTCCGCGAGCAGTGCCGGTTCGATGTTGCCGCCGCTGACCACGGCCGCGACCGCCCGGCCCCCGGTCTCGGCGGCGCGGTGGAAGTACGCGGCCGGGGCGACCGCCCCGGAGGGCTCGGCGACCAGCCGGCCGCGGCGGGCCAGCAGGGCGACGGTGGCGCGGATCTCGTCCTCGGTGACGGTCACGATGTCGTCCACGTAGGTGGTGATGTGCTCGTAGGGCAGCATGCCGACCGACGGGGTGCGCAGCCCGTCCGCGATGGTCCGGTAGGTGTCGGCGACCGGCCACTCCACCCGGCGCCCGGCCCGCAGGCCGGCCTGCGCGTCGGCGGCCAGCTCCGGTTCCACGCCGATCACCCGGATGCCCGGGCGGGTGAGCTTCAGCGCGGCCGCCGTTCCGCCGATCAGGCCGCCGCCGCTGACCGGCACCAGGACGGTGTCCAGCTCGGCCGGGGCGTCCTCGGCGATCTCCAGGCCGACCGTGCCCTGGCCCGCGATGATGAACGGGTCGTCGTACGGAGGCACCCAGACGTAGCCGTGCTCCTCGGCCAGCCGGGCGGGCAGGGCGTCCCGCTCCGCCGGGGCGACCAGGATCACCTCGGCGCCGTACGAGCGGGTGGCCTCCACCTTCACCCCGGGCGAGGTGTCCGGCATCACGATCACGGCCTTGATGCCGAGCAGCTGCGCCGCGTACGCGACCGCCTGCGCGTGGTTGCCGCTGGACTGGGCGACCACGCCGCGGGAGCGCTCCTCCCCGGTCAGCGCGGCCAGCCGGTTGTAGGCGCCGCGGGTCTTGAAGGCCCCGGTCGGCTGGAGGTTCTCGGGCTTGAGCCAGAGCCGCCGCTCCCCCTCGGCCGCCCAGGGGGCGGGAACCAGCGGGGTGCGCACGGCCACCCCCGCGATCCGCTGCCGAGCGGCGCGCAGCTCCTCCAGACCGACCAGTGCCATACGTCACTCTCCTACAGGAGGAAGCTCACTCACCCGGTTCTCCCACTTCGTGGAGAGTACGACGGTGGTGCGGGTCCGGGCCACGCCCTTTGTGCCCGAGATCCGCTTCACCACCGACTCCAGGCCGGCCACGTCGGCCACCCGGACCTTGAGCATGTAGGAGTCGTCACCGGCGATGAACCAGCAGTCCTCGACCTCGTTGAGGTCCTTCAGCCGGAACGCGACGTCCTCGTGATCGGCGGCGTCGGTGAGCTGAAGGCCGATCAGGGCCGTGACGCCGAAGCCGAGCGAGGCCGGGTTGACCGTCGCCCGGTAACCGGTGATGACCCCGGCCTGCTCCAGGCGGTTGATGCGGTCCGTGACGCTCGGGCCGGAGAGTCCGACCAGTCGGCCCAGCTCGGCGTAGGACGCACGGCCGTTCTCCCGGAGCGCCTGGATGAGCTGTCTGTCCACCGTGTCCATATACCGTCCGCGTCCTTCCGAACCTCACCAGACCCACAGATCATTATCCGGATTCAAAGGCGCCGTGCGCCGACCGACCCGGATATCGCAGAGAAGATACTCTCCCGCCCTCGCTCTCCTTACTCCCCCTCAGTCGGAACGTCCTCCCCGCCGTCGGCCTTGCGGGCCGCCGCCCCCAACTCCCCTTCCCAGCGCAGGTACAGGGAATGCGGCACGCCCACGGCGTCCAGCACCCGGCCGGCCACGAAATCCACGAGTTCGCGCACGGTGGAGCCGCCGGCGTAGAAACCCGGCGAAGCGGGCAGCACCACCGCGCCCTGCGCGTCGAGCTCCACCAAGTGCTTCAACGTCACCCCGTTGAGTGGTGTCTCGCGCACGCATACGACGAGCGGCCGACGCTCCTTCAGGGTGACGCTGGCGACCCGCTGCAGCAGGTCCTTGCTCAGACCGAGCGCGATCCCGGCCACCGCGCCGGTGGTCGCGGGCACCACCAGCATGCCCTTGGCCGGGTACGAGCCGCTGGACGGGCCGGCCGCGAAGTCCCCGGCGGACCAGTAGCGGACGTCGTCCAGGCCGTCGTCCGGGCCCTCCACGCCCAGCCACTGCGCGAGGTCGGCACGCCAGTGGGCGTCCCGGAAGGAGATGCCGGTCTCGTCCAGGATGGTGAGCCGGGCGGCCCGGCTGACGATCAGGTCCACCGCCTCACCTGCGGCGAGCAGCGCCCGGATCACCGAGGCCGCGTACGGCGTCCCCGACGCTCCCGATACCCCGACCACCCACGGCTGACGCTTCGCAGTTCCCATGGGGCATTTCTATCCCGGCTTCACCTGCGGCTCCGGCCGGGGCGTGTCCCGGAGCTCGCCGCCCGGGCGGGGCGGAACGGGTCCCGGAGCGCGCGTCCCCTGGGAGGATGAGGGCATGGCAGCGACCCTCGTCGACCTCACCCATCAGGTGACCACCGCGATGCCGGTCTACCCCGGCGATCCGGCCGTACTGCTGGAGCCCGCGCTCACCACCGCGACGGCCGGGGTGAACGTGCTGGCCCTGCACCTCGGTTCGCAGTCCGGAACGCACGTGGACGCGCCGTACCACGTGGACGTCACCTGGCCGACCCTGGACGGGCTGCCGCTGGAGCGGTTCACCGGGCCAGCCGTGGTGGCCGACCTGCGCGGACTGGAGCCCCGGGCGCCCGTCACCCCCGAGCTGTTGGCGCCCGCCCTGGAGCGCTGCGGGGACGGTTCCGTACTGCTGCTGGCCACCGGCTGGGCCCGGCACTGGGGCACCGACGCCTACCTCGCCCACCCCAGCCTGACCGCCGAGGCGGCCGAGGCGATCGTCGCCGCCGGGGTGCGGACGGTCGGGGTGGACGCGCTGAGCGTCGACCCCACCCCCGACCCGGGCCCGGGCGACCCGGCGGTGGCCGCACTGCTCGCCGACCTCACCGATGAGCACGACCAGCCCGCCGAGGAACCGACGCTGGCCGCCCACCGGGTGCTGCTGGGGGCGGACGGCGGCGGGGTGATCGCCGAGAACCTGACCGACCTGCGGGCGCTGCTGGAGGCGCAGGAGGCGGGCCGGCCGGTGGAGGTCTCGCTGTTCCCGCTGCGGCTGGTGGCGGCGGACGGTGCTCCGGTACGGGCGGTGGCCCGGTTGGGCTGAACTCATGGGCCCACCCTGGCGCGGGACTTGGTCTAGACCATCACTCGGTGGCGCCAGTAGGCTGTCCGGCCATGGCTGAGATCATCGGAGTGATCGAGCGACTCTGGCGCTACCCCGTGAAATCCACCGGCGGCGAGCGGCTCGACTCCGTCGAGGTGGACGTGCGCGGCCTGGCCGGCGACCGCCTCTACGCCGTCCGCGACTCCGCCGGAAAGCTCGGCTCGGGCAAGAACACCCGCCGCTTCCGCCGGATGGACGGCCTGCTCCGACTCTCCGCCCGCCTCGGCCGCCGGATCGACGGCCCCGAGCTGTTCGACCCGCTCGGCCGCCCGGTCGACCACCCCACCGCCTTCCTGCGCGCCTACCTCCAGCGCGAGGACGTCGAACTCGCCCGCGAGGACGCCGTCTCGCACTTCGACCGGCTGCCGGTCAGCGTGCTCACCACCGCCACCCTGGACTGGGCCCGTGAGGCCGCCCCCTTCGCCGTGGTCGACGAGCGCCGCTTCCGCCCCAACATCGTGCTGCGCACCCCGCCCGACACCCCGCCCTTCGTCGAGGACGGCTGGTTCGGCCGGCAGGCGCGCACCGAGGCCCGGGACAGCGCCCGGCTCACCTTCGTCACCTCCAGCGAGCGCTGCGCGATGACCGGCGCCCCGCAACCCGGGCTGCCGCACGCCCCCGAGATCCTCAAGGCGATCGCGCACGCCCACGACGGCCGCCTCGACGCGCTCGCCGAGGTCGCCGCCCCGGGGCGACTGCGACTGGGCGACCGGCTGGTACTGGACTGAGCCGGGCAGCTTCGGAGTAAAACCGCAGGTCAGGGGCCTTCTCAAAGATTTCCAGAAAAAACTTCGAACCCACCTGCAACCCCCATGGGCCCCACACGTCTATGGGAGTGAGCGGCGGGGAAGCCCGCCGGAGCGAACCGAAGGCGACACCGGGGACACCACCCCGGACCTTGGGTCCGCCCGATACCGTGCTGATCGGCCAGCAGTAGAACGCTGCTGGTGAAACACCCTGGGGGGTATTCAGAATGTCTGTCGTGCGTGCACGTCGTTCCCGCTCCACCGTCCTCACCGCCGCCACCCTGGGCGTGCTGCTCGCCACCGGCGCCGTGGTCGCCTCCCCGGCCGCCTACGCCGCCGACGCCCCGGCCGCCGCCACCGCCCCGGCCGCGCCCACCGCCACCCCGTCCGCCGAGCCGACCGCCACCGCTTCGGCCGCGCCGACCGCCACCGCCACCCCGTCCGCCGAGCCGACCGCCAAGGCCACGGCCACGGCCGACAAGCCGTCGCTGCAGGTCAACGCGCCGGCGACGGTCGGCCGCGGCGGACAGCCGGTCGAGTTCACCGAGGCCATCACGAACCCCGGCGCCACCGAGGCCACGTACAAGCTGAGGATCGGCACGGATGGCGCGGGCCCCGTCTCGAAGAACGCCATCAAGGTCGACTACCGCGACGCGGACGGCACCTGGAAGCCCGTCGCCGACACGGTCTCCGGCCTGACCGTCGCCGCCGGTGCCACCAAGACGGTCCAGCTGCGCCTCACCACCGAGCTCGCGGCCTACTGGTCCAACGTGGACTCGACCGTCACGCTCGACTCCTCGGTGCTCGACGAGGACGGCGCCGTCCTCGTCGCGAGCACCAAGCAGGTCGCCGCCAAGGCCATCACCCTCCAGGTCAAGGACGCCCCCACCACCGCCGTCGCCGGCGGCGCCCCGGTCGAGTTCGACGTCACCATCAGCAACCGCAGCGCCTCCGGTTACACCAACGTCGACAAGGTCATCGAGGCCGACAAGCACAGCACCCTCCAGGTCCGGAAGGCCGACGGCAGCTGGCAGAACCTCACCGGCACCCCCGGCACCAGCGCCGGCCGGGTCACCTACCACCTCGCGGACGACCGGAACATGGCGCCGGGCGAGACCTTCACCAAGCACGTCCGGCTCGCCTACACCGCCGACGCCCCGCTCGGCACCGACTACATCCACCCGCAGGCGGTGCTCGACACCGGCAGCGGCTACGCCCCCTCCTACGTCGGCCCCCAGTACGTCCAGATCGACATCACCGCCGGGCCGACCCTCTCGGTGCAGGAGCCGGCGTCGGTCGGCAACGGGGGCAAGCCGGTCGAGTTCACCGAGACCGTCACCAACCCGGGCAGCACCGACGCGTCGTACACGCTGAAGCTGAACGCGAGCAACGCGTGGGCCCGCTCGAAGGACCGCATCACCCTCGACTACCGCGACGCGGACGGCACCTGGAAGCCCGTCACGCTGAACTTCAGCGTGGGCGACAAGGGCTTCGACTTCGCCGGTGAGATCCCGGGCGTGACCGTCGCCGCCGGTGCCACCAAGACCCTCCAGCTGCGCCTCGCCACCCCGGTCAACAACGACTGGCCCAACCAGAGCGGCACCATCACGCTCTCCTCCGCGATCGTGGACGCCGGGAACACCGTCGTCTCCGAGAGCACCAAGGACGTCGCGCTGAAGGCCCTCGTCGTGGAGACCAAGAACGCACCGACCACCGCCGTCATCGGCGGCGCCCCGGCCGAGTTCGACGTCACCGTGAACAACCCCAGCGCCTCGGACTTCGACAACCTCTCCCCCGTGCTGCTGGCCGACCAGCACAGCACCCTTCAGGTGCAGCAGGCCGACGGCAGCTGGGAGAACGTGACCGGCACCCCGAGCCCCCAGTCGGGCGGCCCGGTGAAGTACCACCTGACCAAGGACAAGAACCTGGCGGCCAACGCGTCCGTCACCAAGCACGTCCGCCTGGCCTTCACCGCCGGCGCCCCGGCCGGCATGACCGCCGTCAACCCGGCTGTCATCCTCGCCGAGGGTGGCCCGTACGCGGACGCGTACGTCGGCCCGCAGAGCTTCCGGGTGGACCTCGCCCCCGCGTCGTCCGGCGCCACCGACAACGGCACCGACAGCGCCGTCAAGGCCGGCTTCACCACCACCTCCGACAGCGCCTCCGGCACCACCGGCAGCACCGGCACCACCGGCAGCACCGACGGCACCCAGCTGGCCGGCGGCGAGCTCGCCCACACCGGTTCGGACGGCATGCTGCAGTCCGTGATGGGCGCCGCCGCGCTGCTGGTCAGCGGCATCGGCGCGGTGCTCTTCGCGCGTCGCCGCCGCAGCGCCTGATCCCCGCTCCGCCAGTCACCGAGCCCCGGCTCCCCGGCACTGTCCGGGGAGCCGGGGCTCGGCGCTTTCCGAGGCCGCGGACAGGCCCTAACCGCGGATCAGGCAGAAGGGGTGGCCGGCCGGGTCCGCGTAGACGCGCCACCGGCCGACGTCGCGCAGCCGTACGGCGCCGAGGGCGAGCACCTCGGGTTCGGCGGCGTCGAGATCCGGCACGTCGATGTCCAGGTGCGCCTGCTGCGGGTGCTCGGGGTCGGCCCAGCGGGGCGGGCGGTAGTCGGTGACGGCCTGGAAGCAGAGCACCGTGCCGTCGTCGAGGTGCAGGGTGGACCAGCCCGCGCCGAGTGACCAGCGCGGGTCCGGGCGGTCGACCTCGCCGCCGAGCAGACCGGCGTAGAAGCGGGCGAGTACGGCCGGGTCCGGGCAGTCGAGCACCAGGCACTGCAGTGTGCCGATCACGGTTCTCCTCAGGGTGTTTCCCCGGCCGGGCCGGGTCGGGTGACCGCCCGCAGGTAGGCGTCGGCGAAGAGCTCGAAGGTCTCGTCCAGCGAGGGCAGGCCGTCGCCGAGTACGGGTTCGAGTGCCGGCCGCAGCAGGACGTGGTTGAGCAGCGGGCCGAGCAGCAGCTGCACCAGTACCGGGAGCGGCAGCGGCCGCAGCCGTCCGGCCTCGACGTACGGCAGCAGCAGGCGGCCGAGGCTGTCGATGATCGGCGGCAGGTTGGCCGCCATCATCCGGGCGGCGGGGCCGTCCGGGCGGCTGAACAGGTCGGCGAAGACCGCCGGCATGATCCGCGGCTCGCCGGCGAAGGCGGTGAGGAAGGTGCGGTGGAGCGCCCGGACGGTGTCCTCCAGGCGCTCGGGCGGGTCGGCCGCCAGCGCCTCCAGGTCCGGCAGCGGGCCGTACTGCACGAAGACGGCGGCGAGCAGGCCGTCCCGCCCCTCGAAGACGGTGTGCAGGCTGGGCAGCGAGCATTCGGCGCGGTCCGCCACCGCGTCCAGGGTGACACCGCCCAGGCCGCGCTCGGAGACCAGGTGGGCGGCCGCCTCGATCGCGCGCTCCCGTACCGGCGGCCGTCCGCCCGGGTCGACGCCGGTCTGCCGGACCGCCTCGTCCAGTGGCGCCCGGGACCCGCCGAGCCTGCGCAGCAGCGTGCTGCGCGAGATGCCGGCCGCCGCCGCGATCGCCGTCAACGGGACGTCCGCGACGTCCTGCCCCCGCTCCTTCGCCGCCGTGAGCGCGGCCGACACCAGATCCTTCATGTGGAGCATCGTACTACTTGACACCTGAGACGGTTCCAGAGATTCTGTATATGCGAGTTCCACGCAGAGGTCGCACGGGGATCAGGGATCAGGGATCGAGGGGAGAGAGCCATGAGCGTCGTCATCTCCGGAGGCGGACCGGCCGGGATGGTGCTGGGCCTGATGCTGGCGCGGGCGGGCGTCGAGGTGACCGTGCTGGAGAAGCACGGCGACTTCCTGCGCGACTTCCGCGGCGACACCGTCCACGCGTCCACCGTGCGACTGATGGACGAACTCGGCCTGGGCCGGAAGTTCGCCGCCCTGCCGCAGAGCCGGCTCGGCAACATGGTGGTACCGGTGCCCGGCGTCGGGCAGGTCGCGCTGAGCGCCTTCGACAAGCTGCCCGCGCCGTACAACTACATCGCGATGGTCCCGCAGTGGGACCTGCTCGACTTCCTGGTGGCGGAGGCGAAGCAGGAGCCGACCTTCACCCTCCGGATGAACACCGAGGCGACCGGGCTGCTCCGGGAGGGCGGCCGGGTGGTCGGCGTGCGCTACCGCACCCGGGACGGCGAGGAGGGCGAGATCCGGGCCGCGCTCACCGTCGCCGCCGACGGCCGGCACTCCGCCCTGCGCCGGGAGGCCGGGCTGGAGCCCGAGGAGTACCCGGTGCCCTTCGACGTCTGGTGGTTCCGGCTGCCCCGGCACGCGAACGAGCAGGCCGCGCCGCCCAACCTCGCCCCCGGCTTCGGACACGGCGAGATGGCGCTCAGCCTGACCCGCGACGACTACTTCCAGATCGCCTACTTCCTGCCCAAGGGGGCCGACGCGCAGCGGCGCGCCGAGGGCGTCGAGCGCTTCCGCGAGCGGATCGCCCGGCTGATGCCCCAGTACGCCGACCGGGTCGACCGGTTGGCGGGCATGGACGACGTCCACCTGCTCGACGTCAAGCTCAACCGGCTCCGCCGCTGGTACACCGACGGTCTGCTGCTGATCGGCGACGCCGCCCACGCGATGTCCCCGGCCGGCGGGGTGGGCATCAACCTCGCCATCCAGGACGCCGTCGCGGCCGCCGCCCTGCTCGCCGAACCGCTGCGGCACGGCCGACCGACGCCCGCCGCCCTCGCCCGGGTGCAGCGGCGGCGCTGGCGCCCCACCGTGATCATGCAGCGGATGCAGCGGATGCTGCACAGCGTCATGTTCACCCCGGTGCTCAGCGGCCGCCGGGTCGGCCCGCCCGTCCAGTTCGCACTGCTCGCCCGCTACGTCCCGGCCGTCCGGACCGGCATCTCGCGGATGATCGCGCTCGGTCCGCGGCCGGAGCACGCACCGGACTTCGCGCGGCGACCGGCCGCGTGACGGACGGCCCACCGGCGCCGAACTGGAGGAGCTCGGCGGCAGCGGGCACTACCCGATGTACGAGGCCCCGGTGGCGCTGGCGTCCGCACTGGAGGGCTTCCTGCACAACTGACGGGTGGCGTGGCGGTCACCACGGGGGGCTGCGGCCTGTAGCAGGATCCTCCACGTAACCGACGGACCATCAGCACCGAGGAGGTCTCCATGGCCGACGTCCCGGCGAACCTCAAGTACACCAAGGACCACGAGTGGGTACTGGTCGAGGGGAAGACGGCCCGCGTGGGAATCACCGACTACGCGCAGAAGCAGCTCGGCGACATCGTCTTCGTCGAACTCCCCAAGGTCGGCGCCAAGCGCGAGGCCGAACAGGCCTTCGGCTCGGTGGAGTCCGTCAAGTCGGTCAGCGAGCTCTACGCCCCGGTCTCCGGGACGGTCGCCCAGGTGAACGAGGAGCTGATCAGCGATGCCGAGCTGGTCAACACCGACCCGTACGGCGACGGTTGGATGATCGAGCTCACGATCACCAAGGCCGGCGAGCTGGACGGCCTCCTCACGGCCGCCGAGTACGAGGCCCACATCGGTTGAGAGCACCGTGGCGAGCCCCGGCCGCCCTCGGGCCCCCGCCCGAGGGCGGCCGGGCGCTTCACCCGCCCGGCGAGGGCCCTGCGCCACCGGATGAGGCAGGCGAGCGGCGGGCGGCAACCTCCCGTGGGGCAGCCGTCGATCAGGAAGTCGGGATCACGCGCTGCTGGCGAGCCCGTCCAGTTCGGCGGCGATGGCGGCGCGAAGCGCGTCGTGGGCGGGGCCGAGGGCGTGCTGCGGATCCCCCCAGTGGGTGGGCGGGTAGAGCCAGACGGGCTTCTCCACCAAGTGCTCAGGCTCCCAGTCGTAGCGGGGCCAGACGTGGGTGTGCAGGAACGGGTCCTTGTTGCCGAGGATCTCGATGTTGACCCGGCGGAAGGCCGGGTCGGCGGCGCGGCAGGCCCGTTCGACGGCCTCACCGAGGCGGTCGAGGTCGGAGAGGTACGCGAGGCGGCGCAGGCGGGGCAGGTCGGTGAGCCGTTCCACGCCCGGCGTGTCGGTCAGCAGGACCGAGTAGCCGGGCAGGAACTGGATGTCTCCGATGACAGCGAAGCCCGCACCCAACTGCCGTAGCACGGTGGGGTTCTCACCGCGCAGTGCCGTGCCGATGCGGTCGGCTCGCCAGTCGGCCGTCACGAACCGAACTCGCCGTCGCGGACCGAACCCGGGCGGGCGTCGTCGACTTCGATGCAGTTGTTGTTGCCTCCGCCGCTGCAACTGCTCTTGCCAGTCAAAGCGTCACCCGATCAGATTCCGAGACCGCGAACGATCAGGTCCAGCAGGGCGAAGCAGAACAGCGAAATGCCCACGAACCCGTTGGTCTGGAAGAACGCCCGATTCAGCTTCGACAGGTCGTTCGGCTTCACGATGGTGTGCTCGTACACGAACGCGCCGGCGACGACCACGAGGCCGATCCAGAATGCCGCTCCGGCACCCGACAGGAGCGCGAACCAGCCCAACAGAAGCGTTGTGAGGACGTGGCACACGCGCGCGCCCCAGATCGCCGCCGGGATGCCGAAACGGGCCGGTACCGAGCGCACCTTGCCGTGGCGGTCGGACTCGACGTCCTGGCAGGCGTAGATGAGGTCGAAGCCGCCGATCCAGATGCCGACCGCGACGCCCAGGACCACGGCCTCCCAGGACCAACCGCCCGTCACCGCCAGCCAGGCGCCCACCGGCCCCATCGCCTGGGCGATGCCCAGGATCGCCTGCGGGAAGTCGGTGAACCGCTTGCCGTACGGGTAGACCACCATCGGCACCACGGCGACCGGCGCGAGCGCCAGGCACAGCGGGTTGAGCATGGCCGCCGCGCCGAGGAACACCACGAGCGCCACGGCCGACCCGACGTACGCCGTCTTCAACGACACGGCCCCGGTGACCAGTTCGCGCGAAGCCGTGCGCGGGTTCCGGGCGTCGATCTCGCGGTCGATGATCCGGTTGGCCGCCATGGCGAAGGTCCGCAGGCCGACCATGCACACCGTGACGATGAACAGCTCGCCCCAGTGCACCCGCTTGTCGGCGAGGAACATGGCCGTCAGCGCGGCGATGTAGGCGAAGGGCAGGGCGAAGACCGAGTGCTCGATCATCACCAGGCGCAGGAAGGCCTTCGTACGGCCCGGGGCCTCGATGGCGGCGGTGCTGCTCACAGCCCGTACTCCTTCCAGCGGCGCGAGACCAGCGCGGCCGTCGCCGGGTCCGAGGACACCATCTCCGGCCAGCCGCCGTCCCGGGTGTACCCCTCCTCCGGCAGCTTGCGGGTCGCGTCGATGCCCGCCTTGCCGCCCCAGAACTGCTGGTAGGAGGCGTGGTCGAGGTGGTCGACCGGGCCCTCGACGACGGTGAGGTCCCGGCTGTAGTCGACGTTGCCGAAGGCGCGCCAGGCGACCTCCTGGTAGTCGTGCACGTCGCAGTCGGCGTCCACCACGATGATCAGCTTGGTCAGCGACATCATGTGGGCGCCCCAGATGGCGTGCATCGTCTTCTGGGCGTGCTTGGGGTACTTCTTGTCGATCGAGACGATCACGCAGTTGTGGAAGCCGCCGGCCTCGGGCAGGTCGTAGTCGACGATGTCCGGGATGATGATCTTCAGCAGCGGCAGGAAGAAGCGCTCGGTGAACTTGCCCAGCGGGCCGTCCTCCGTCGGCGGGCGGCCGACCACGATGGACTGCAGGATCGGACGGCGGCGCATCGTCACGCAGTCGATCTTGAGCGCCGGGAACGGCTCCTGCGGGGTGTAGAAGCCGGTGTGGTCGCCGAACGGGCCCTCGGGGAGCATCTCGCCGGGCTCCAGCCAGCCCTCCAGCACCACCTCGGCGTCGGCCGGGACCTGGAGCGGGACGGTCTTGCAGTCGACCATCCGCACCCGCTCGCCCGCGACGAAGCCGGCGAAGAGGTACTCGTCGATGTCCCCGGGCAGCGGCGCGGTGGCCGCGTAGGTGACGGCCGGCGGGCAGCCGAAGGCGATCGCGACCGGGAGGCGCTCGCCGCGCTTGGCCGCCACGGCGGCGTGGTTGCGGCTGTCCTTGTGGATCTGCCAGTGCATCCCGATGGTGCGGCGGTCGTGACGCTGGAGCCGGTAGAGGCCGAGGTTGCGGATGCCGCTGTCGGGGTCCTTGGTGTGGGTGAGGCCCAGGTTGAAGAAGGAGCCGCCGTCCAGCGGCCAGGTGAAGAGGGCGGGCAGCTCGTCCAGGTTGACGTCGTCGCCGGTGAGCACGACCTCCTGGACCGGGGCGTCCTTCACGTGCCGGGGCGGGACGTGCGCCATCGAGGCGAGCTTGCCGAAGGCGTCCCGGAAACCGGTGAAGCCCTGCGGCAGTTCGGGCTTGAGCAGGCCGGCGATCTTCTCGGAGATGTCGTCCGGTCCCTTGAGGCCGAGCGCCTTGGCCAGGCGGCGTTCGGTGCCGAAGACGTTCATCGCCAGCGGCATCGACGAACCCTTGACGTTCTCGAACAACAGCGCCGGGCCCTTGGCCTTCTGCACCCGGTCGACGATCTCGCCGATCTCCAGGTGGGGGTCCACCTCCGCCTTGATGCGCTTGAGGTCGCCCTCGCGGTCGAGGGCCCGGAGAAACGAGCGGAGATCGTCGTATGCCATGCCTGTCAGTATCCGCCACCCGATAGCCTGGCTTGCGTCAAGGGCCCCGGGAGGCGCCCGTCACTACCGCCGTCGCCGGGGGGGAGATCGCAGCCGTGCTGAGGATTCTTCTGACCATCGTCCTTCCGCTCGCGCTGTGGGTGTGGGCGTTCATCGACTGCCTGGTCACCCCCGAGGACGAGGTGAAGCACCTGCCGAAGCCGATCTGGCTGATCATCGTGCTGCTCTTCCCGCCGCTGGGCCCGATCGCCTGGCTGGTGGCCGGCAAGCAGCGCGGCTTCCTGCGGGCCGGCGCGGCCGGTGCGGCGGGCGGGTACCCGGGGCAGCCGGCCGGCGCCCCGCGCCGCGGGCGTCCGCTGGCACCGGACGACGACCCCGAGTTCCTCGCCTCCCTGAAGGGCGGCTCCGCGAAGGGCGACGCCCCGAGGAGCGACTCCTTGAAGAGGAGCGACAAGGAGCACGAGGACATGCTCAGGCAGTGGGAGGCCGATCTGCGTCGCCGCGAGGAGGAACTGCGCGGTGGGGACGAGCCGGAGGACGGCCGAAAGAGCTGATCGGAGCGGTTGGCCCACTCCCTCGGACGGCCCACCCGGGACTCCTCGGGTGGGCCGCGACGTTTTTGGCGCTTCCCTACGACTTCGGGCCCTCTAGCACGGGTCGGCCCCATCGCCGTGCCGAACTTGAGCCGAGCTTGAGCAGCGCACAAGATGCGCGCCCTACATTGTTGAGAGACAGCCCTGACCTGCGCTTTTCTTCATGCTCAGATCATCGGACCATCAGCTGGCCGACAACCCCCAGTATTCGAACGGATACCGAGCGCCGAGGCTTCGACGCGACCGCTTCTGTGCAGGCCTGACAGCTAAACGAACTCGACCTTGTACGGAATCGACGCCGAAACCAGTGCACGGCCCCTCGTACAGTCATAAGTGAAGAAGTGATTCGCAGCTGGGGGTACAGCAGACGTCGGCTGTCGGACAGTTCCCTCACCCTTGGAGTGGTTCGAGATGACGGTTGTGCATGAGGCGCCGGTCGGCGGCGAGGTCCCCGAGGTCCCGGTCGACGCCCGCGGGCGAGTCGCCGAGCTGCACGAGCTCCGCGAGAAGGTGCGGCGCGGCCCGAGCGAGAAGGCCACCGAGGCCCAGCACGCGAAGGGCAAGCTGACCGCCCGCGAGCGCATCGAGCTGCTGCTGGACGAGGGCTCCTTCCACGAGGTCGAGCCGCTGCGCCGGCACCGCGCCCAGGGCTTCGGCCTGGAGGCCAAGAAGCCGCACACCGACGGCGTGATCGTCGGCTGGGGCACCGTGCACGGGCGCACCGTCTTCACCTACGCGCACGACTTCCGGATCTTCGGCGGCGCGCTGGGCGAGGCCCACGCGCAGAAGATCCACAAGATCATGGACATGGCCATCGCGGCCGGTGCCCCGCTGGTGTCGCTGAACGACGGCGCCGGCGCCCGCATCCAGGAGGGCGTCACCGCCCTCGCCGGCTACGGCGGCATCTTCCAGCGCAACACCAAGGCCTCGGGTGTCATCCCGCAGATCTCGGTGATGCTCGGCCCGTGCGCCGGCGGCGCCGCGTACTCGCCCGCGCTGACCGACTTCGTCTTCATGGTCCGCGAGACCTCGCAGATGTTCATCACCGGCCCGGACGTGGTCCAGGCGGTGACCGGCGAGAAGATCAGCCAGAACGGCCTGGGCGGCGCCGACGTGCACGCCGGGGTCTCGGGCGTCTCGCACTTCGTCTACGACGACGAGCAGTCCTGCATCGAGGAGGTCCGCTACCTCCTGTCGCTGCTGCCGCAGAACAACCGCGAGATGCCGCCGCCGGTCATGACCGAGGACCCGGTCGAGCGGCGCAACGACAGCCTGCTGGACCTGGTGCCCGCCGACGGCAACCGCCCGTACGACATGCGCAAGGTGATCGAGGAGATCGTCGACCACGGCGAGTACCTGGAGGTCCACGAGCGCTGGGCCACCAACGTGCTGTGCGTGCTGGCCCGGATCGACGGCCACGTCACCGGCATCATCGCCAACCAGCCGCAGTCGCTGGCCGGCGTGCTGGACATCAACGCCAGCGAGAAGGCCGCGCGCTTCGTCCAGATGTGCGACGCCTTCAACATCCCGCTGGTCACCCTGCTGGACGTCCCGGGCTTCCTGCCCGGCGTGGACCAGGAGCACGGCGGCATCATCCGGCACGGCGCCAAGCTGCTGTACGCGTACTGCAACGCCACCGTGCCGCGCATCTCGCTGATCCTGCGCAAGGCCTACGGCGGCGCCTACATCGTCATGGACTCCCGCTCC
Source organism: Kitasatospora sp. NPDC018058 (assembly GCF_044327205.1). Classification (NCBI taxonomy): domain Bacteria; kingdom Bacillati; phylum Actinomycetota; class Actinomycetes; order Kitasatosporales; family Streptomycetaceae; genus Kitasatospora; species Kitasatospora sp. NPDC018058. The sequence goes on from NZ_JBIRFA010000005.1 coordinate 54,055, forward strand.
ATCGGTGCGGACCTGTCCTACGCCTGGCCGACCAACGAGATCGCGGTGATGGGTGCCGAGGGCGCCGCCAACGTCATCTTCCGCCGCGAGATCAACGGCGCCGAGGACCCGGACGCCATGCGCGCCCAGAAGATCAAGGAATACAAGAACGAGCTGATGCACCCGTACTACGCGGCCGAGCGCGGCCTCGTGGACGACGTCATCGACCCGGCCGAGACCCGGCAGGTGATCGCCGCCGCCCTGGCGATGCTCCGCACCAAGCACGCCGACCTGCCCAGCCGCAAGCACGGCAACCCGCCGATGTAGCACCTGCACGACGTAGCACCCGCACGACGCAGCAAGCAGCAGGCCGTACCGAGCGACACCACACACACCACTTTTCACCGGGGGAGAAACCAGAACATGACCGCTTCCGCCGAACCCCTCGTCCGTATCGTCCACGGCAGCCTCTCCGACGAGGAACTCGCCGCCCTCACCGCCGTTCTGCTGGCCCGCGCGGCCGCGGCCCAGCAGACCGCCGCCATCGCGCCGGTCGAGCCGATCGCCAACTGGCAGCGCCTGGAGCGCCGCCCGGCCTACTACTCGCCGGTCAGCTGGCAGCAGGCCGCCTGACGGTCCGGAGCCCTTCCCGCGGCCGGTCACCCACCCGGGTGGCCGGCCGTCGGGGCGTCCGCACCGGCGTCCGCACGCCGTGTACGCCCGTCCGGTCGGGTGCGAAGCGGCTCGGTAGAATACCTACTGGACGGTATGCGCCCGTCGCCCCGTCGGGTCCCCATAGGATCGGCCGCTGCCGAGGTAGAGAACTTTCCAGGGAGGCTGCGATGGCCAGGCAGGCCCGCGCGCTGGCGACCCGCCAGGCGGTACTCCTCGCAGCGGCCGAGGTGTTCGACGAACGGGGCTACGCCGCCGCCACGATGTCCGAGATCCTGGACCGGGCCGGCGTCACCAAGGGCGCGCTGTACTTCCACTTCCACTCCAAGGAGGAGCTGGCGCTCGCCGTCATCGAGGGCCAGGGCGCCTGGATCGCCTCCTGGGAGCCCTCCTCGGACAGCCCGGTGCAGACCCTGATCGACCTCGGGTACGCCTTCGCGCACGCGCTCCAGGAGGACCCGCTGGTGCGCGGCAGCATCCGGCTGACGATCGAGCACGGCAGCTTCACCCAGCCGCAGATCGCCGCCTACCAGGGCTGGATGGACCTGGTCCGCGAGCTGCTGGAGCGCGCCCGGGACGCCGGGGAGCTCCACCCGGGGATCGACCTGGCGGCGGCCTCCGGGGTGATCACCGGGGCGGTCACCGGGATCCAGCTGAGCTCCCAGGTGCTGGCCGACCGGCGGGACCTGATCCAGCGGATGGCCCACCTGTGGACGCTGCTGCTGCCGGGGCTGGTGCAGCCGCACGCGCTCGCCCGGCTGAGCGTGGCCGAGCACGCCGCCTCCTGAGGACCGCCTCCCGAAAGCCTCAGGTCCGGTAGCCCGGGCAGCGCTCCGCCGCCACCAGGGCCGGCAGCGCCGCCGCCCAGAGCCGGCGGACGGCCTCCCGCGCGGGCCGGCCGACCTCCTCGGCGGCCAGCAGCACCTGGCCCGCCGCCACCGAGCTGAGCAGCTCCGCGCAGGCCCGCCGGTCCAGCCCGGGGCGCAGCTCGCCGGCCTCGGCGGCGCGGTCCAGCAGCCGGTGGACGACGGCGGTGAGGCTGCGCCAGGTGGCGTCGCCGGGCGGGGCGGCGGCGTCCGGGACACCGCCCGGGCGCGGCCCCGGGCGGCCGATCCGGATGCCCGCCCGCACCACCACGTCCTCACGCAGCAGCCGGGCCAGCTCGTGCGAGAAGTCGATCAGCCTCTGGACGGCCGGGCCCTCGGCGCGCAGGGCGCGCAGCGCGGCCGAGCCGACCTCCCGCCCGGCGGCGGCCCGGACACCGTCGGCCAGGGCCTGCTTGGAGACGAAATGGAAGTAGAGGGCGCCCTTGCTCACCCCGGCCCGGCGGCTGATGTCGACCAGGCTGGCGGCCTCGAAGCCGACCTGGGCGAAGGTGTCCGCCGCGGCGAGCAACACGGCCTGCCTGGTCCGCCCCGCGCGTTCCTGCTTGACCACTGACCCCTCCGGACTCGGCCGGACGCGCTTCCCCGCCCCGTCCGGCTGCTGTCGGCTCGCCCTCGGTGGGGGGCGGCGCCTGGCATGCGGATGGCATCAGCCAAAACCGCATAGTTGGTATCTAATCTAGCGCCTTTGCCGACCCCGCCGTCCAGCGGGGACGACCCCCGTCCAAGGTCTGCCCTCCCCCGTTTCGGGCATTCCCGCAGCCCAGGGGCCAGGTAGCGTGGTCGGACCGGGCGATGTGGCGGGGGGTGACCCCGGCCGCAGAACACAAACCGGGTGGTATGTATGTTTTGCTGTGGGGCGTCCATAGCGGCCGCTCGACCGACACCCTGGAACGGGGCCAGTCATGCCATTGATCGTAGAGCCGGACGCCGACGGCCCGTACGCCCACCCCGGCCCCGGCACTCACCTCGGCCACGGCGTCGACTCCGGCTACGACTTCCACGACCGGACCGTCTCCCGGCACCTGGTGCACCGCGCCTCGGTGTCCGAGGTCTTCCTCACCGGCTGGCAGGCCACCGGCCCGTACGATTTCCTGCTCGGCGCCCAGTGGCCCCGGATGCACGGCTTCTACCGGCTGCCCGGGGACCGCTACCACGACCCGGTGCTGATGGCCGAAACCGTCCGGCAGGCCGGACTGCTGATCGGCCACGCCGGCTTCGGGGTGCCGCGCGACCACCACTTCGTTCTGGAGGACCTCGGCTACGCGCTCGGCGAGGCGGGCCTGCCGGGCCTCGCCGTCACCACCGGGCCCGCCTCGCTGATGCTGACCGTCGGCTGCGAGGACGTCCGGATGCGGCACGGTCGGCTGGCCTCGCTGCGGATCCACGCCGAGATCACCCGGGACGGCCTGCGGATCGGCCACGGCTCCGGCCAGCTGCGCGTGCTCACCCCCGCCTCCTACGAACGGCTGCGCGGCCCCGGGCGGCCCGGCCCCACCCCGCCGCGGCCGCCGGCACCCGCCGCGCCCGAACTCGTCGGCCGGGCGGAGCCCGCGGACGTGGTGCTCAGCCCGACCCTGCGGCCGGACACCTGGCTGCTGCGGGCCGACGCCGAGCACCCGGTGCTGTTCGACCAGGCGCTGGACCACGTGCCCGGGATGCTGGTGCTGGAGGCCGCCCGGCAGGCCGCCCAACGGCTGCACCACCCCGAGCCGGTGGTCCCGGTCGAGCTGGTGACCGCCTTCGACCACTACATCGAGCTGGACCGGCCCTGCTTCGTCCGGGCGGTGCGCGAGCAGTCGCCGGACGGCCGGCGCACGCCCGTCCTGGTCCGGTTGGTCCAGGACGGGCGGACGGCGGCCGAGTGCCGGCTGCTCACCGAACCGATCGACGGCCCGCGGGTGCCGGTCCGGCGGGACGCCTTCGACGGCCGCCCCGCCTCCCCGGGCCTCGGCAGCACCCGGCTGCCGCTGGCGAGTTGAGCCCTCCCCCAGGGCCTGCCCCTGGATCCTCTCCGGTCCGATCCGACAGGATCCGAGGGCCGGGCCCTACGCCGCCACCAGCGCGGCCGGCCGCCGCCCGGCGTGCATCACGCTGAGGTTGGCCGCCAGCCGGACCGGGTCCTGGGCCAGCCAGAGCCGCAGCGCAGCGCCCAGTGCCGCGCTGGCGGACTCGATCCGGACGTCGGTGATCTGGGCGAGCCGGGCCGCACCGGGCACCAGCAGGTCGGCCAGCGCGGTCGGCAGCCAGACCGTCAGGGCGCACGGCGCGGGCGTGGCGAGGGCGCTCAGCAGCCGGTAGGCGTCCCCCGGCGCGCTGAGCGTGGGGATGATGTCCAGCAGAGCGTCGGCCACCACTTCGGACACGTCGCTCCGGTGTCCCTGGGCGAGCCGGCGGAGCAGCAGTTGCTCGGCGGCGTTGATTCGGACGGTCAGCATGACCTCGTCGCACTCCATTGCGCGATTTCCTCCTCGTTCCTCCCCGTACCGGCACGGACGGCCGGCACGAACTACCCCTGTCGCACCTCGGCCCGGCTACCTCCTGCGGAAAGCCGGGCCGGTGGGTGGGTGCCCCCGGTCAGATCCCCGCGTACGAGTGCTTGCCGGTGACGAAGATGTTCACGCCGTAGTAGTTGAAGAGCCAGCAGGCGAACGCCGCCAGCGCCAGGTACGCCGCCTTGCGGCCCTTCCAGCCGGCCGTCGCACGGGCGTGCAGGTAGCAGGCGTAGGCGACCCAGGTGATGAACGACCAGGTCTCCTTCGGGTCCCACTCCCAGTACTTGCCCCAGGCCGCCTCGGCCCAGATCGCGCCCGCGATGATGGTGAACGTCCAGAGCGGGAAGACCAGGGCGTTGATCCGGTAGGACAGCTTGTCGAACGTGGAGGCGGCGGGCAGCCGGCGCCAGATCGACGCCGAGGTGCCCATCGGACCGGTGGTCAGGCCGGCCGCCATGCGCTTGTCGAAGGAGTCCTTGCCGAGGTACAGCAGCGTGGCGATGAACGCCGCGTAGAAGGCGCCGCCGCAGAAGATCGCGGTGGAGACGTGGATCGCCAGCCACGGCGAGTGCAGCGCCGGGACGAGCTGCTCGGAGTCGGTGTACAGCACCGTGGTGGCGATGCCGAGGGTCAGCAGCCCGGCGAGCACCACCGGCAGGCCCAGCCAGCGGACCTTCCTCTTCGCGGCCAGCAGCACCAGGTAGGCGGCGGTCATCGCGAAGGCGAAGGCGCAGGAGAACTCGTACATGTTGCCCCACGGCCAGCGGGACACCGACAGGCCGCGGGCGACGATGCCGCCGCCGTGCAGCAGCAGCCCCAGGACGGTGAGCGAGACGGCGATCCGGCCGGCCAGGTCGGCCCGCTCGTTGGTGCCGGCCGCGCCCGGGCCGTCCTCCTCGTCCGCGCCGCGCCCGCTGGTGACCACCGTCGCGCCCTCGCCCGCCACGGCGGTGCGGGTGAGCGTGGTGGTGCCGCCGCCGGCCCCCGCCACGGTGACGGTGACCTTCTTCGCCGCCTTCTTCCCGGCCGCGGCGACGGTCTCCGCCAGACTGCCCGCCTGTTCCGTCGAGCGCACCGCGACGGCGCCCTTGCTGCCGAAGGTCCACTCGATCATGTGGGCGAACATGGCGAGCGTGTAGACCACCATCGCCGAATAGATCAGCTTGTTGGAGAGGTCGGCCAGCTGTGGGTCGACCGCCGAGGCGAGTTGCACCGTCTACTCCTTGGAGTTCTGGTCGGCAGGGACTGCGGGGTCTGAGGCCTCGGCCTCGGGGTCGTGGGGTGCTGCGTCGGCCTTGTCCGTTTCCTCGGCCTCGGACTCCTCGGAGGCTTCCTCGGCCTCGGATTCCTCGGAGGCCGGGGCGTCGTCCTGGAGGTCCACCGCGAGTTCGGCCAGCTCCTCGGCGATCTTCGCCGACTCGCTGCGGGCCAGACCGGCCAGCTCCACCTGGGTGCCGCCGCCCGGCAGGGCCACCGCCCGCACCCAGATCCGGCGGCGCTGGATGAACAGCGAGCCGATCAATCCGAGGATCGCCATGACGGCACCGGTCAGCGCGATCGCGTTGCCGGGGCGGTGCGAGATGTTGAGGCTCGCCCACCGCTTGTAGCCCTCGAAGGTGACGGTTCCGTAGCCGTCCGGCAGGGTCCAGCCCTGGCCCGGCTTGAGCTTGACCCTGGCGGGCTGGCCGTCCTGGGTCAGCTGGGTCATCTTCCGCATGTTGAGCTGGTAGATGTTCTGCGGCAGGCCGGAGTCGGTGCCGAGGTCGCCCGCGTAGGCGTTGAGCACCAGCATCGGCGCGGCGTCGTCGGGGAACAGCGAGATCGGGCCGGTGCCCTCGAAGTTCGCCGGGGCGGTCGGCAGGAAGAAACCGGAGAGACCCAGCTGGGTCCTGTTGCCGTCGGGCCCCACACCGTAGTCGGAGACCTTCACGACACCGGTGGAGGTCTCGTTGGCGTCCTGCGGCAGGAACGGCGTGGCGCCGCTGTAGACGACCTCGCCCTTGCCGTTGCGGACGGTGATGATCGGCGCGAAACCGTGGCCGCCGAGGAAGACCTTGCTACCGCCGATCTCCAGCGGGTGGTTGACCTCGATCTTGCCCTTCTTCACCTTCGAGGTGTCGGCACCTTCGGTGTACTCGACGTTCGCGGTGAACTCCCGGGCGGCGCCGATCTGGGAGCCGCTGGACTGGAACCGCGCGGTGAAGTCGTCGAGCTTCACGTAGAAGGGGTCGAGGTCATCGCTGCCGTAGAACCGCGAACCGGTGAAGTCGTCGAGCTGGGTGATGGTGTTGGAGTAACCCTCGCCCTCCACGATCAGCTTGCCGCCGGTGCCGGCGGCCAGGCTCGCCCAGGCGAAGCCGCCGAGCAGCGCGAACAGCGACAGGTGGAACAGCAGGTTGCCGACCTCGCGCAGGTAGCCCTTCTCGGCCGCGACCGCGCCGCCGGACAGGTTCGCCCGGAAGCCGCGCTTGCGCAGCAGCCGGTGGGCGGCGGCGTTCACCGTCTCGGCGTCCGCCTCGGTGCGCCAGACGGCGTGCACCGGCATCCGGGTCAGGTTGCTCGGCGCGGCCGGCGGCTGGGCCCGCAGCACGCCGACGAACTGCCAGGTGCGCGGGACGATGCAGCCGGCCAGCGAGACGAACAGCAGGATGTAGATCGCGGAGAACCAGACCGAGCTGTAGACGTCGAACAGCTGGAGCTTCTCGTAGATCGGCGCGACCGTGGTGTGCTGCGCCTTCCAGGTCTGCACCTTGAACTGGTTCTGGCCGTTCTGCGGGATCAGCGAGCCCGGGATGGCGGCCAGCGACAGCAGGAACAGCAGGATCAGGGCGACCCGCATCGAGGTCAGCTGGCGCCACATCCAGCGCGCCCAGCCGAACGCCCCTATGCCGGTCGGGCCCTCGGACTCGACCGGCGCGGTGCTGAGCCGCTCGGCGGCGGCGTCGTCCGGCGCCGGGGGCAGCTCGGTCTCGGTCGTGGTCTTGCTCACGGTCAGATTCCGATCCGGAAGTCGGCGGTCCAGGACTGCAGTTCGCTCATCATCGAGTCCCAGATCCCGGTGACGAGCAGCAGACCGACCGCGACGAGCATGCCGCCGCCGATCCGCATGACGAGCGGGTAGTGCCGCTTGACCCAGCCGAAGGCACCCAGCGCCCGGCGGAAGGCGACCGCGGCCAGGATGAACGGTACGCCGAGGCCCAGGCAGTAGAAGGTGGTCAGCAGCGCGCCACGCTGGGCGTCGGCCTGGTTGAGGGCCAGGTTCTGCACGGCGGTCAGGGTCGGGCCCATGCACGGGGTCCAGCCGACGCCGAAGACCACGCCCAGCATCGGGGCGCCCAGCAGGCCGACGGCCGGGCGGCGGTGCGAGCGCACCTCCAGCATGTTCAGGCCGGGGATCAGGCCCATGAAAGCCAGGCCCATCACGACGGTGAGCGAGCCCAGCACGATGCTGATCGGCCGCTTGTAGTCCTGGAGCTCCTGGCCGAAGAAGCCGAACAGCGCGCCGGTGGAGACGAAGACGGCGGTGAAGCCGAGGATGAACAGCACCACGCCGAGCAGCATCCGGCCGCGCTTCGAGCCGCGGGCGTCCGCGAGGTCGGCGGCGGAGAAGCCGGTCACGTACGACAGGTAGCCCGGCACCAGCGGCAGCACGCACGGCGAGAAGAACGACACCAGCCCGGCCGCGAGCGCGATCGGGGCCGCGACCAGCAGCGCCCCGCTCTGCACGGTCGAGGTGGTGTCGGCGAGTTGGAGGGGCAGGCTCACTGCTTCTGCTCCGCGACCACCGGCTGGAGGATCGACTCCAGCGCTTCCTGGGTGGTGCCGCCGACGGCGCGGGCGGCCAGCTTGCCGTCCCGGTCGACGATCAGGGTGGTCGGGATGGACTGCGGGTTGAGGCTGCCCTTGGGGAACTTGAGCAGCTGGGTGCCGGCCGGGTCGAAGAGGCTCGGGAAGGTGACGCCCTTCTCCTGCTCGAAGCGGATGGCGTTGGTCTTGTCGGAGTCCCGGGTGTTGACGCCGAGGAACTGGACGTCCTTGTCCTTGTACTCGTCCGCGACGGCCTGGAGGTTCTTCGCCTCCTCCCGGCACGGCCCGCACCAGGAGCCCCAGACGTTCAGCACCACGACCTTGCCGCGGTAGTCGGAGAGCTTGACCGGGTTGCCCTCCAGGGTCTCCCCGGAGATGTCCGGCGCGTCCCCGCGCTTGCCGGCGTCCGCCTTCGACAGGTTGGTCCCCTTGACGGTGACGAAGCCCACCTGGCCGTCACCGCTGCTCGACGAGCCCGAGGAGGAACAGCCGGTGAGGACGAGCGCAGCGGCGGCGACGGTGGCAGCGGCTGCGGCGACACGGGGACGGGGGCGCGTCATGGCAGACATGTGAAAAGTTTCGCATGGAGTTCCAGGCCGGTTCGCCGGGGTCCTGCCTTGCGCGTCGCACCCCCTCTGACCTGCGACGGAAGCGGGCCACCCGACGGTCGCCGGGTGGCCCGAAGCCATACTTACCCAGGGCTTACGCGCGGTCGCGCGGGCCCGTACGCGCGGTCGCGCGGACTCAGGCCCCGAAGCTCAGGCTCCGAAGCTCTTGCCCACCGGCTTGCCCACCGGCTTGCCCTTGCCGCCCTTGCCGACCAGGTGCGCCGGCAGCAGGTCGCGGGCCGGCTCGCGGTAGCCGACCGAGACGATCCGGTCGCCCTCGAAGGTGAAGCTGGTCAGCGAGGCCAGCGAGCACTGCCGACGGCGCGGGTCGTGCCAGAGCCGGCGGCGCTCCACGAAGGAGCGGACGATCCAGATCGGCAGCTGGTGGCTGACGCAGACCGCCTCGTGCCCGCGGGCGGCGTCCCGGGCGGCGCCGAGCGCGCCCATCATCCGCACCACCTGGTCGAGGTACGGCTCGCCCCAGGAGGGCTTGAACGGGTTGGTGAGGTACTTCCAGTAGCCGGGGTTGCGCAGCGAGCCGTCGCCGACGCCGAAGGTCTTGCCCTCGAAGATGTTCTCCGCCTCGATCAGCCGGCCGTCCACCGCGAGGTCCAGGCCGTGCGCCTTGGCGATCGGCGCGGCGGTCTCCTGGGCGCGCTCCAGCGGGGAGGCCACCACGTGGGTGATGTCCCGGCCGGCCAGGTCCTCGGCGACCCGGTCGGCCATCTCCCGGCCCAGCTCGGACAGGTGGTAGTCGGGCAGCCGCCCGTACAGGACGCCCTCCGGGTTGTGCACCTCACCGTGGCGCATCAGGTGGACGACGGTGATCTCTTTGGCGCTCACTTCTCAACTGCTCCTGGGGCTCGGGGTGGACTCAGGCCGTGGCGGCGGCAGCGGCGCGCGCGGCGGCCGGCAGGGCGGCGGCGATCCGCTCGATCGCCCGCGCGTCGTGGGCCGCCGAGACGAACCAGGACTCGAAGGCGGACGGCGGCAGGTAGACGCCCTCGGCCAGCATCGCGTGGAAGAAGGCGGTGAAACGGTACGCCTCCTGGGTCCGGGCCTCGTCGTAGTTCGTGACCGGAGCCTCGGTGAAGAACACCGAGAACATGTTCCCGGCGGTCTGCAGCCGGTGCGCCACGCCCTCCTTGGTGAGCGCCTCGGACACCAGGCCGGAGACCTCGGCGGCGACCTCGTCCACCGTCGCGTACACCTCGTCGGTGCAGCCGCGCAGCTGGGCCAGACCCGCCGCGGTGGCGACCGGGTTCCCGGACAGGGTGCCCGCCTGGTAGACCGGGCCGGCCGGGGCCAGGTGCGCCATCACGTCGGCACGGCCGCCGAAGGCCGCGGCCGGGAAGCCGCCGCCCATGACCTTGCCGAAGGTCAGCAGGTCCGGCGCCCAGCCCTCGTTCGCCGCCTCCAGGCCGTACCAGCCGGCCTTGGAGACGCGGAAGCCGGTCATCACCTCGTCGGAGACGAACAGCGCGCCGTTGTCCCGGCAGAGCCGGGCCAGGCCCGCGTTGAAGCCGGGCAGCGGCGGGACGACGCCCATGTTGCCGGGCGAGGCCTCGGTGATCACGCAGGCGATCTCGCCCGGGTGGGCGGCGAAGGCCTGCTCGACGGCGGCCAGGTCGTTGTACGGCAGCACGATGGTGTCGCCGGCCTGGGCGCCGGTGACGCCCGGGGTGTCCGGCAGCCCGAAGGTGGCCACACCGGAACCGGCGGCGGCCAGCAGAGCGTCCACGTGACCGTGGTAGCAACCGGCGAACTTGACCACCTTCGCCCGGCCGGTGAAGCCGCGGGCGAGCCGGATCGCGGACATGGTGGCCTCGGTGCCGGAGGAGACCAGGCGGACCTGCTCGACCGGGGCGATCCGGGAGACGATCTCCTCGGCCAGCTCGACCTCGCCCTGGCCGGGCGTGCCGAAGGAGGTGCCGCGGGCGACCGCCTGCTGGACGGCGTCGATCACGGCGGGGTGCGCGTGGCCGAGGATCATCGGACCCCACGAGCACACCAGGTCGACGTACTCACGGCCGTCGGCGTCGGTGAGGTAGGGGCCGGTGCCGGACACCATGAAGCGCGGCGTGCCGCCGACCGCGCGGAAGGCGCGCACCGGGGAGTTGACGCCGCCGGGCGTGACCACGGAGGCGCGAGCGAACAGCGACTGGGACTGGGGGGCTTCGTAGGGGTAGCTCACGGGAGACATGGTCTCAAATCGTGTCCTTGAGCTCTGCATGTCCGGCCCGATCATCTGGAACGATGATCCGGGCACCGTTGTCTGTACGGTTGTCCGTGACGGTTGTCCGTGACGGGTTGTCCGTACGGACGGGGCCGCTGGCTGCCCCGGAGCACGGAGCAGTCAGACTGTGCACACAGAGTGCGCGAGCGCTCCGGTTGTGTGCAGGGGTGTGGAGAGGACTGCTGTCGGCCGCGAGTGGGTAGGGCCCGCGAGTGGGTACGGCGGCGCATGACGGGTAAGGAGCACGTCCGGAGGGACGCCGGGCGTGCGGGGGTCTGTCGATTCCGGCGAATTCCGGTGAGGATGGTCCGAGTGTCCGAGGCGCAGGACGGCTACGACGAGGCCGCGGGGGGCTCCCGCAGGCCCGCCGAGGCCGCACGCGGGGGTACGGGAGCGGGTACGGGTCGTGGTCGTCGCGGCGGCGAGAGGCGGGGTGAGGGACGCGTGGGGGTGACGTACAAGTACTTCGGCGCACCGGACCGCGCCACCGCCGCCAGAGTCCCCACCGCGCTCGGCCCGGGCGGTCTCGGCCTGGACGCCGGCGAACTCGGCGCGCTGGGCCGGCTCGGTGACCTGATGGAGACCAGCGGCTCCCCCACCGGCCACCTCTCCACCAAGATCAAGCCGGAGACCATGAGCGCCATGGTCCTCACCGGCATCCAGGGCGTCCCGCTGCACCAGGTCCCGCCGCTGGAACTCGTCGTGCTGCACCCCGACTACGCCGTCGTCCAGCTCCCGCACAACGTGGTCGAACCGCTCCGCAAGGCCGACGAGACCGAGCTCGGCGCGGCCGCCTTCATCTGGTCCACCGTCCCGGACCGGCGCGGGCCGCGCGACGCCTTCGTGATCTACAGCATGCTGCACGAGTGGCAGGACTTCGCCAACCGGCTGCACGACGCCGGGCACCAGCTGTACTGCCTGGTCTGGCCGTAACGGCGGCACCGAACCGCCCTTGGCCTCCCATCAGCTTCCGGTGGGAGGCCTTCCGTACGCACAGCGGCCGCCGCGCGGGAGAGGAGAGCCGCGACGGGCCGCGGTACGGAAATGGGCCGCCGCCCTCGCGCGGGGGTTCGCGAGGGCGGCGGCCCGACCGGCCGGAACCCGCTGTCGGCAGGCTCCGCCGGTGGAATGTGGTGTCCGGTCAGCCGGAGCCGCCCCATCGGGGCGAGCGGCCGGGGTCGGCCCGATCGACCGGGCCGGAGCGGTGCGGTCGGCGGGCGAGGAACTCGGCAACCCGTCTCAGCACGTCGTTGGCCGAGCGGAGTTCCTCGATCTCGGACTCCAGTCGAGCGATGCGTCGGGCGTGGGCCTCACACATGCCGTCCTCCTCCGGCTCGGACATCGACTACCCGGCTATCCCTTGACGTTCCGTCGGGCCGACCCCACCAGGAACACCACCGCGAGCATCGCCGCGGACAGTGCCACGATCAGCAGCGGGCTGGGACCGGCCGGCCTGCCGTTCACCCGGACCGCGCCCATGAAGTCCAGCGCCGCCACGTTGTTGACGAGGATGTACCAGATCGGCAGGTAGATCGCCTGGAAGACCCGGTGGGTACGGCTCAGCACGCCCAACGACATGGCGAGCGAGGGGATGAACAGCACGCCCCCGAACCAGCAGGCCACGCCCGGGCCGTCACCCGCCACCAGCATCCGCACCAGCGGGGCGACGCCCATCACCGCGGTGAGCACCAGCCCGGACGCCCACTCGGCCAGCAACCTGCGCCGGGCCGCCGGGTAGGCGCCCAGCAGCACCTCCAGGCCGTTCTCGACCTGCTGGCTGCCCAGCCTCGACCAGATCAGCACCGGCCACAGCCAGACACCGGGCAGCAGCATGCCGGTCACGGTGTCCATCGGCAGCGCGAAGCCGGCCACGGTGAGCGCGCCGGCCACCGCCCACCACCAGGGCGAGACGCCCTGCAGCAGGATCCGGACCTCGCCGACCAGCAGGCGCCCGAAGGCTCCGGCCCGGGTCGGCGCGGTCTGCGGGAGCTCACCCGGGGCAGTGGACCAGGTGGCGGCCGGGGCCGGCTCCGGCCCGGCGGTGGCGAAGGGATCGGCCGCCGCGGGAGCGGACTCCCCGTCCGCCGCCGCCTTGGCCGGGACCAGCGAGCCGGCCGCGCGGGCCGGGTCGAACCGGCCGAACCAGAGCGTCGGCAGCAGGGCGACGGCGCAGGCCAGCAGGACCAGCACCACCCGGCCGAGGACGAAGCCGCCGGACGGGTCGAAGCCGTCCCAGGCGAAGGTGCCCAACGGCTTGCTCACCTTGGTCAGGCCCAGGCTGAACCCGCCCTCGGCGGACCGCAGGTGCTGGTTCCCCATCGCCGCGTTCAGCGACTGCGCGACCTGGTGCACGCCGAGGCCGCCGAACGGCGCGGAGCCGGACTGGCCGCCAATCGAGATCACCAGGGCCAGCACGAACCAGACCATGTTCCCGAAGCCGGCCCGCAGCAGCGGCACCGTCTCGAACAGGATCGCGGCCGCGGCGGTCAGTGCCATCACCGGCAGCGAGAGCAGCACGAACGGCTCGACCAGGGCGACCGGGTCGACCGAGCGGTTCTCGCCGCGGGCCAGCTGCATCACCAGCGCGGTGACCGCCAGCACACCGGTCATCGAGGCGAGCACCAGCAGGTTGCTCAGGAACTTGGCGAACAGGTAGCTCGACGTCCGCAGCGGGGTGGCGGCGAGGATCTGGCCGACCCGGCTGGTCTCGTCCCGCGCGATACCGCTGCGCACCACGTAGAAGCCGCCGAAGGTGAGCCAGAGCGCCCCGGCGAGGGCGGTGACCGCGCCGACGTAGGCGCTGTTGTAGATGCCCCGGTTGCCGCCGACGTCCATGATCACCCAGGTGCTGTTCACGTTCGGGACGGCCAGGTAGCCGAGCCCGATCGCGGCCAGCAGGGTCACCGCGTACGCCGGTCGACGCACCCGGTCGCGGAAATCGCCGACCGCCAGCCCGGCAAGCGCGCGCACGTTCACCACCGCACCGCCTGCTGCTCGGCCGGGGTCCGCTCGGCGGGCCGGTGGATGATGCCCAGGTAGGCGTCTTCGAGGTCGGGCGAGACCCGGACCGCGTCCTGGGTCGGCGGGGCGGGGGCGAGCAGCCGCAGCCGCACCCCGTTCGCGGTCCGCACCATGCGGCTGACCACGTGCCGGGCCTGCACGGTCGGCACCTCGGCGGGGGCCACCATGACCTCCCAGACCTGCCCGTCGATCTCCCGGAGCAGCTCGTCGGGGGCGCCGCGGCGCAGCAGGCGGCCCTGGGCGACCACGGCGATGTCGGAGGCGACCGACTCGACGTCGGAGACGATGTGGGTGGAGAGCATCACCACCCGGTCGGCCGCGAGGTCGCTGAGCAGGTTGCGGAAGCGCACCCGCTCCTCCGGGTCGAGGCCGGCCGTCGGCTCGTCGACCACGATCACCTTGGGGTCGGCCAGCAGGGCCTGGGCGATGCCGACCCGGCGGAGCATGCCGCCGGAGTATTTGCCGAGCGGGCGCTTGACCGCCTCGGTGAGGTTCACCAGCTGGATCAGCTCGTCGATCCGGGCCCGGGCGGAGCGTGCGGAGAGGCCCTTGGCGGCCGCCAGGTAGGACAGGAACTCCCGCGAGGTCAGGTTCGGGTACACCCCGAAGTCCTGCGGCAGATAGCCGAGTTCGCGACGCAGCCGGTCCGGGTTGGCGACCACGTCGGTCCCCTCGTAGCGGACCTGGCCGCTGGTGGGCTTGGTGACCGTGGACACGATCCGCATGAGCGAGGACTTGCCGGCGCCGTTGGGCCCCAGCAGGCCCAGCATTCCCGGGTTCAGGTGCATCGTCATGCCGTCGACGGCGCGCTTGCCGCCCTTGTACACCTTGGTGATGTCGATCAGTTCGAGCATTGTCGTCTTCTTCCCCGTCGGACCGGTCGGTCTCAGCCCTTCAGATCCGTCTCTTTGCCGTCGCGCGTCACGGCGACGCTGCGCGGGACCTCCACCCGGAACTTGGCGTCACAGTTGGCCAAGCCGGTGCACCGCGCCTGGAGTTCGAGCGTTCCGTTCTCCAACTGCCAGGTCTCCTCGGTGTCACCCACCTTGGAGCCCTTGTCGAACCAGCGGGTGACCTTGACGTCCTTGCGGTCGGCCGGGACGAGGTCGGTGGGGATGCCGTGCGACTTGACGTTCAGGGACTTGCCGCTGAACTCGAAGGTCTTGTCCTCGGGCTTGGCGTCCCCGGCCTTGGCGCAGCCGGTCAGTGGAACGAGGGCGGCGACGGCGAGGGCGAGCAGGGCGGGTACGGCTTTCTTGCGCGAGACCACCGGTTCCTCCGGGAGGCTGGGATTGGGCACGGTTGAGAGCCTCGCCGATCCGCGGCCCGCTGCCATCTGCCGTTCGGCAGATATTGCCGACCCGGATGAGCCGACCGGTCAGGCCCTACCGGGTCGGTCGGGCCCGACCGGGTCGGGGCGCAGCGGCAGCACGCCGCGGACGCGCCAGCCCCCGGCGTGCGGGCCGGCGGCCAGGTTGCCGCCGAGGGTGGTGATCCGCTCGGCCAGGGCGGCCAGGCCGGTACCGCCGCCACCGGGACGGCGGGCCGCCAGGCCGCCGGAGCCGCGCTGCCGTCCGCTGTCGGTCACGGTGACCCGCAGGGCGGGTCCGGGGGTGCGGACCACCTCCACGTCCAGCCGGCCGGCGCTCGGGGCGTGTCGGCGGATGTTCGTCAGCGCCTCCAGGACGACCCGGTAGGCGGCGTCCTCGATCTCCCGCGGCGCCGTCCCGGCCAGGCCCGGTTCCAGGTCGAGTACGCCGCCGACCGGGCCGGAGGCCAGGAAGCGGTCGACCAGCTCGGGCAGGTCGGCGAGGCCGTGGACCCTGGTCGGCGGCGGTTCGGCGGCAACCGGCGCCTCCGGGTCCCGCAGGGTCTGCAGGGTGTGGTCCATCGAGTCCAGCGCTCGCAGGCCGGCCGCCTCCAGCCGACCCAACAGTTCCCTGACCTGCTCCTCGTCGTACGTGCTGACCTGGGCGGCCTGCACCTCCAGCAGGATGCCGGTCACCTCGTGGGCGACGAAGTCGTGGAGGTCCCTCGCCACTTCGAGCCGCTGCTCCCGGCGGGCCCGCTGGACCGCGCGGGCCCGGCGGTCGTCGTTCGCCCGCAGGTAGAGCCCGACGCCCACGGCGCAGGCCGCCGGGAACATCGCCATCGCGACGGCGACCACGGAAGGCGCGAGCACCGCCTGTGGCAGCCGGAGGGTGAAGCGCAGTGGGAGCGCCATCAGCGCCAGGGTCAGCGCCGAGCCGACCAGCGCCGCGCGGCGGACGTCCGCCCGCCGGATCACCCGCCCGACCAGCACCAGCATGGACGCGAACTCGAACGGGAGCCACGGCAGCACGAGCCCCTGCCGGCCGGGGTAGCCGATGTCGGCGGCGAGCGACAGCATCGCGACCAGGCCGGCCGCCAGGACCGGGGAGACCGGGACCGGCGGTCGGCGCAGGATCGCGACCGCCATCGCCAGGACGGCGACGAGGGCCACGATCCACGTACTCGGTGGGGCGATCGCCGCCGGAGCCGCGACCAGGAACGTCGCCGTCGCGCACACCGTGCGGCGGCGATGCGAGTCAGGCATCAGTTCGGTCTGCACGGGGCCGAGCCTACGCACGGCGCAGGACCGGTGCGGCCCCATGCAGATGACCGACAATCAGACATCTGCCGTTCGACAGATCTTTCGGACGCGCGCGGACGGCACAATAGCCGGACGGGCGGTCACACCGTCTCGCCCACCGGGGTCGGCGTCGGACCCGGTACGGGCCGGGGCCGGGACCAGCGGCGTTTGGCCGGCCGCTCCACCAGGACGTTCATCACCCAGGCCAGCAGCAGCGACAGCAGGAAGGCGGCGACGATGAGTGCGATGCCGGCCGGCATGCCGTAGTTGGGGCCGACCAGGTCGCCGTCCTTCTCCACGGCGCCCAGGGCCAGGTGACCGTACTTGAGCACCAGGTTGTGCAACAGATAGAAGGCGAAGGAGAGTTCGCCCAGGCGGACGACGATGCGATGGTTCAGCACGGTGCGCCGACCGGCCATGTCGGCGACGGCGAGGGAGGCGGTGAGCAGACCGATCGGGATCACGGTGGCGGCGCTCATCCGGTACAGGTAAGGCAGTTGCTGTCCGACCCAGTAACCGACCACCACGAGCGGGGCGGCCACGTACGGCCGCATCCAGGTGATCCAGCGGTCGGTCAGGACGATCCGCGCCAGCAGCATGCCGAGCAGGCACTCCACCATGCGGGCCAGCGGGAAGAAGTACACCAGCCAGTACTGGTCGATCGACACCCCGAAGAGCGGCATCGGCCGGTCGTCGTGGACGAAGTTCTGGGCCACCGCCGGCACCAGGACGGTGACCAGCACACAGGCGCCGGCCCAGAACCAGAGCAGACCCGGCCGGATGCGCTGGACCAGCCGGTACAGCAGGGGGAAGAGCGCGTAGACGGCCAGGTCCACCGAGAGCGACCAGGTGACGGAGTTGCCGATGTCGAAGTAGGCCGGGTCGGGTATCCAGGCCTGGAGCAGCAGGGCCTGGGCTCCGAGCCCCTTCCAGTCGGGCAGGTCGGTGTAGTGGCTGATCAGCAGGATCGCCACCACCAGGGCGACCAGGTGGTTGGGGTAGACCCTGAAGAGCCGCCGACGCCAGAATCTCCCGGCCCCGTCGGCCGGGCGGTACGACCAGGTGAGCACGAAGCCGCTGAGGACGAAGAAGTACGAGACCGCGACGTGTCCGGAGGTGCCGAGACTGTTCAGGAAGCCCCAGTCCGCCTCGGTGTCGCTGAAGATTCCCTCCAGTGAGCTGTGGAAGAGGAAGACCGGAATCATCGCGAGGAACCGGAGACCGGTCAGTGAATCCAGATGGATTCCGCTTTGTCGATTGAGCATGGGATGCCTTTCGCCGTTTCGGTGCTGTGCGCACACCGGACCGGCCACCCCTGATCCGTGATTTCTTCGGCACCCGTCGGCCGGAGGAATTCCTCACTCTGCCAATCGACCGGTCGCATATCCCATCTCGAAAGCGCGCACGGCGATTCCGACCCGATTCCTGACGCCCAGCTTCCGCTGAATGCTGGCCACATGGGTCTTCACCGTGCCCGCCGAGATGAACAGTTCACCGGCGATGTCGGAGTTGGTCTTCCCCTCGGCCACCTTCCCGGCGATCTCCACCTCCCGATCGGTGAGCGACTCGACCATGGTCGGGCCGCCCGGCCGGCCGCCGGTGACGTGTTTGAGCAGCCGGACCGTGATGGACGGACTGATCAGGCTGTCGCCCGCCATCGCGGCCCGGACCGCCTCGACCAGCAGCGTCGGGCCCGAGCGTTTGAGCAGGAATCCGGAGGCGCCGTGGCGCAGCGCCGGGTACACGTATTCGTCGAGATCGAAGGTGGTGACGACGACGACCTTGATCGGCGGCGTCGCCGAGGGGCCGGCGAGCAGGCGGACGACCTCCAGACCGTCCATGCGCGGCATCCGGATGTCCACCAGCGCCACGTCAGGCCGGAGTTGGCGCGCCGCTTGCACGGCGGCGACACCGTCCTCAGCTTCGCCGACCACCTCCATGTCCGGCTGGTTCTCAAGGATCCGCCGCATACCGCGGCGGACCATCTCCTGGTCGTCTGCGAGCAGTAATCGAATGGTCACAGCCAGGAATTCTGTCATACACCGGCGGACCGGATGATCCGGTCCGCCGGGTGGGGCCCTGGTCCGGTCAGCCCTGCTGGGCCACCAGGCTCGCCGGCCGCATGTCCGTCCAGTTGGTGTTGACGTAGGCGATCGCGGCCTCACGGTCGGCGTCGGCCAGGACCGTGCGCCAGCCGGCCGGTACGTCCGCGAAGACCGGCCACAGCGAGTGCTGGCCCTCGTCGTTCACCAGGACGTGGAAGGAGCCGTCGGGGTCGTCGAACGGGTTGGGGGTGCTCATGGTTGCGCCTCCTCAGGCCGGGATCTCGGTTCGTTGGTGGCTGTGGAACGGCACCGGCGCGAGCTCGCGGCTCTGCAGCAGGGCCATGCCGAGCGAGGTGAGGGTGTGCAGTGCGGTGTTCCGGTTGCGCGCGGTGGTGATCAGGCCCGCCCTGCGCAGGACCGCCGCGTGCTTGCTGGCTCCGGCCAGCGATATGCCCAGCCGTTCGGCGAGTTCGCCGGTGGTGCAGCTGTCGGTGAGCGCCTGGAGCGCCGCGGCCCGGGTGTGGCCGACCAGGGCCCCGAGCGCCTGCTCGTCCGACTCCCACGTCTCCCAGAGCCCGGGCTTGACGGCCGAGCCGATCGGGAAGACCACGGCGGGCCCGCCGGCCTCGCGGTCGTCGTCGATGAACACGCAGGACGGGTCGTTGAGGAAGAACGAGGGGCTCAACACCAGCCCCCGGCCGTTGAGGTGGACATCGCGGTCCGGCCCGCCGCGGACTTCGAGGACCGGCGCGTTCCAGTGCAGCCTCGGATGGATGGCACTCAGCAGCCGCTCCGCCCCTTGGGCGATCGCGATCCGGCCACGGGCGTCCCGCACCCGCTCCAACTGCGGCCTGATGTCGGTCCAGTACGGCAGGACCGCGACCTGGGTGAACCTGCTCAGCAGCGCCGTCGACGTGGTCTGGCCCTCGCCGTACCCGGACGGCCCCAACAGTTCGATCAAATCCGTTAAGTTCGGAGCCTGTTGGGCGAGTAACTCCAGTTCGGCGGTGCGCGCCCCCAGCGCGGCGCGCACCCGCATGCGCCAGGGGTGGAACAGCACGCTGCCGCTGTTGCTGAACCGGTGGAGGGCGAAGACGCCCTCGGTCAGTGGCCCCAGTCCCGCGACCATGCGCAAGCGGGCTAGATCCTCTACAGTGAAATGAATTCTCAACACAAAGCACGCCCCCGTGATCACTGTGTCTTCGGCTGGTTCAGTCCTTGCTGTCCATCAGGACTCGCCCCCCGTGCAGCGTCTCGGCGTACGAGAACACGTGACCGGCTCCGACTTCGATCGGCGCGAGCCCCGCGAAGTCCGCACCCAGTACATCGAGGAATCCCATCTCGGCCGTGCCCGACCACACTTCTGAAAACTCCACACCGGACACCTGGGACGCCACGAGAGTCGGCCTGCTGGGGCTGGTCATAGTCCAGTCCGGAAAATGCAAAGTATGTGCCAACGGTACCATGTGCAACGCCGGTGGTTCGGGGGCGATTCCCGTGAGTGTCACGGTCGCTTCGACCGCCCTCCGGCCGTGGACGGACAGCGTTCCGGTGAACTTCCCGCCGGCCTCCAGCCGGGGTGCGGCCCGGCCCACGGTGGCCGCACGGGTCTGGTGGACCGACCCGAACTGCTTGGGCATGCCCTGCAGCCACCCGCGCATCATCGGCACCGGCTGGTCGACCCAGGCGAACGGGCAGCGGGCCATCGGCTCGCCCTCGAACTCGCAGGCGAGCAGCACCAGGAACTCGGAGAAACGGTTGTGGCCGGGCTCGGCCAGCTCCTCCTCCGACTCCGAGCACCACTGCCACTCGGCGAAGACCGCCGCCGCGGCGCCGGCATCCCGGCCCGGGGTCAGTCCGGGCGGCAGGAAGGCCGCCGCGGCATCGGGGTCCACGCGGTAGTCCACCATCACCACCTCGCCCGTGAAGTGCCACGGGGGCGGGGTGATCATGGACGACCGGCCGGACGGGGAGAGCGGCAGGCTGTACCCGCGCAGGCCGCCCACGACGGCGGGCATCCCCTCATCGGTCACGGACACGTTCGGCTCCTGTCGGTAGCTAGGACGTCGATGGGTGAGGCATCGACGGGTGGGGCAGGGTGCGCCATGCGGCGGCCAGCCGCTCGGTGGCCATCGTCAGCCGCTCGGGCGAGTTGAAGCTGAAGGCCAGCCGGAACGAGTGCGCGCCGCCGGGGCCGAACCGCGAACCGGCGGCGATCCGCACGCCGGCCAGCGCGGCGGCCCGGAGCAGCTCCGCCTCCGGCAGTCCGGCCACCGGCTCCAGCCAGAGGAAGTAGCCGCCGGACGGCACCCGGAAGCGGACCGGTTCCGGCCGGTCCACCGCCCGCAGACCCTCCGCCAGGACGTCCCTGCGCAACCTCAACTGCTCGCGTAGGAAGGCCACATGGCGGTCGTACTCGCCGTTGCCGAGCATGACGGCGGCGGCCAGCGAAGCGACGTGGTTGAGCGACCCGCCGCTGACGAACAGACCGTGCGAGGCCAGCCGGTCGACCAGCGCGGGATCGCCGAGCAGCCAGCCGAGACGCAGTCCGGGGGCCAGCGTCTTGGCGAAGGTGCCCAGTCGGAGCACACCTTGATGCCCCGCCAGCGCGGTGAGCGACGGCGGCGGCTCCGCCGCCGGGTCGAGCGCCAGACCGGCGTACGCGTCGTCCTCGACGACCAGCAGCCCGTGGTCCGCCGCCACCGCGAGCAGCTCCCGCCGTCGGGGGGTCGGCAGCGTCCGGCCGGTCGGGTTGTGGAACGTCGGGTTCAGGTACAGGAAGGCGGGGCGCACACCCTCCCGCTCCAGACCCCGGAGGGTCTCCCGCAGCCCCTCCGGCGAGGTGCCCGCGGCATCCGCGGGCACCCGCCGGAGGGTCAGACGGCAGTCGGCGAAGAGCTTCTGCGCCAGGTCGTAGCAGAGGCCGTCGACCAGCACCGCGTCGCCCGGGGAGGCCAGCGCGGTGGAGATCAGGTACAGCGCCTGCGAGGTGCCCGAGGTCACCAGGACGTTCTCCGGCGCGCACGGGTGCCCGTCCGCACGGGCGGCCCGCTCGGCGAGCGCCTCCCGCAGGGGGGCCGCGCCGGCGTTGGTCCCGTACGCCAGCGCGGCGGCGCCGAACTCGGCCAGGGCCGCCGCCTGGGCCTCCCGCAGCAACTCCACCGGGAGCAGCGCAGGTTCGAGGTAGCCGGGCCCGAGGTCGATCACCCCGGGCTCGGCCGTCTCCTGCACCAGGCCGCGCTGCCAGCGCCGGGTGTGACGGGCGGCAGCCGTCGCCAGGGTCACCGGCTCTCCAGTACGGTCCTGAGCAGGCGGACCGACTCGGTCAGCGGCTCGCGCGAGCGGGCCAGCGCGATGCGCAGCATCCGGTCGCCCTCGGCCGGGTCGGCCCAGTGGAACTGCCGGCAGGGCAGGGCGAAGACGTTGTGCTCCTGCAGCGCCTCCCACACCTCGGTGCCGGTCCGGCCGGAGAAGCGGACCCGCTCCACGCTGGTCCGGCTGTCCGGGTCCGGGAAGTCCACGCCCGGCACGTCGGCCAGAGCGGCGCGGACCACGGCCCGGTTGCCCGCGATGAACTCGTGCAGCTCGGCCAGGCCGCCGGACGCCGCGTCCTCGGCGAAGCGGCGGATCAGCGCCAGGATCAGCGGCGAGACGCCCAGCAGGATGTCGGAGTAGATCTTCTCCACCGGCAGCCCGAGGTGCTCGGAGGCGACCAGCAGGCCGGCCTTCAGGTCGAGCGTGGGCCAGAGCTTGCCGGTGTCCTCGATCACCGCCCAGCGGCAGCCGCTGGCGTCCAGCACTGCGTAGTGGTCGTAGTGGGCGCGCGGGTCGAAGCCGCGGAAGGACGTGTCCAGGGCCAGGATCACGTCGTGCTCGGCGCACTGCTCGGCCAGCCGGCGCAGCCGGTCCTCGCCGAGCACCCGGCCGGTGGGGTTGTTGGGCGTGGTCACGAAGACGCAGCCCACCGAGGCCAGCAGCTCCGGCGAGAGGTCCTCGTTGTGCAGCGGGTCCTCGGCCACCGGGACCAGCTTGAGGCCGTTGCCGCGCAGCAGGTCGGCGATGTTGTCGAAGGTGGGGTGGACCAGGGCGACCGTCTCCACCTTGGCCGACAGCGCCCGGGAGAGGATCTCCATCGCGACGGACGAGGAGTAGCAGCTCATCACCCGGCCGTGCTCGGCCGGGTAGCTGTGCTGGCCGAGCAGGGTGAAGTAGGCCTCGTGCGCCTCCCGTTCGATCCGCTCGACGGGACGGTGCTCGCCCTCGGCGAAGAGCAGCGGAAGCTCGTCCACGATCTTGGTCTGGCCCGGGGTCAGCGCCTGCCGGGCGTGTCCGTCCGCGATGTTCAGCTCGCTGTTGAGGGCCAGGAACTCCCATTGGGTCAGATTGCCCTTGCTCTGCAGCATTTCGGTCACGGTTAACCTCGCGTGAGAGAAGTCGGGGGGATCGTCGGTGACGGTCAGTAGATGACCCGGGAGTCGGCGCTGAGCCGGTACTCCCGGGATTTGCGCAGGTCACGGGCGATGTTGAGGCGGCGCAGCCAGCGGTCCGTCCCGTCGTAGCGGGCGCGGAACGGCTTGCGTCCGTGCACCACCCGGTAGTTGTCGAGGAAGACGATGTCGCCGGGCTCCAGCACGACGCCGGTGAGGGCGCGGTCGATGGCGGCACCGGCGGCGTCGAGCGCCCGCTGCTCCTCGTCGCCGTGGACTCCCTGCATGTAGTAGGGGTCGATGACCAGGTAGGGGTCGTCGGGGTCGCCGAACAGGACGGCCAGCGGGTCGGGCTGCTCCAGCGCCCGCTCGACCCGGTCCAGGGCGCGCCGGCGCAGCCGCTCCTCGCGGTCCGCCACCCCGGCGGGCTCGGCGCCGCCGCGGTGCGCGTCGTCGGGCAGGATGCGGAAGCGCGGCTCGCTGAGCGCGGCCCGGGTCTCCTCGTCCAGCTCGACGTCGGCGATGTCCGCGACGGTGGTCTCGACGCCGTCCGGATTCCGCAGGCACATCAGACCGAGGTAGTCGGTGCGCAGCGGGTGGAAGGCGTCCTCGGTGTGCCAGCTGAGGGTCTCGGCGCTGCCCCAGCCGATCTGGTCGTTCTCGTGTGACTGGACCGGGTAGACGTCGTGCATGATCAGGCCGTCCTGCTGGGTGGCCCAGCCGATCGGGTCGCCGAGCACGCTCCCGATCAGGAAGAAGGCGATGTCCTGGCGGAGCGAGGGGGACGGCGCGGGCTTGCTGCGGCGCTCGGCCGGGGTCGCGCCGAGCGCCCCGTCCTCGACCCGGAGGCCGGAGACCACGATGGTCCCGGACTTCTCGGCCAGCCGGAACTCGTTGAGCTCCGCGCGAAGCCGACGGGGCAGCTCCTGGGCGTAGGTGCGGCTCTCGCGCTGGAACGCCGACGACTCCACGGTGTCGTACCGCTGGGCGAGTTCGTCGGCGATCGCCTCGACGGCCGAGACCTCGTCGCCGGTGAGTCGGACACGGGTCACGAGCGGGTACCTCCTTGACAGGTCTGCGACGGAAACGCCTCGGTGCACTTGGAGCCTCACCGATGTCCACCCGGGGTTTCCAGTCACTTGAATCGAGAGTGAAATTGCCGTTCCACCGTCACGGTGGTTACTCCTGGGCCTGGCCGGAGGAGGTCGGGAAGCGGCGCAGCACGGGGCTGGCGGTCGTCCCGACAGCGATCAGCGCCAACGCCGCGCCACAGGCCAGCACGGCGTCCGTACCGCCCCCCGACCTGGCCACCAGCACCCCGCCCACCAGCGGCCCCAGCGCCCCGGCGCCACTGGAGCACAGCGCGCTGATGGAGCTCACCCGACCCCGCATGCCGTCGGGGGTGACCAGGAGCTGATGGGTCATCACCGTGGTGTTGGCCACGGGCGCGAACAGGGCGGCCAGGCCGAGCAGCACTCCGAGCGGCACCCCGCCCGAGACGACGGCCATCAGGCCGGTCGCGACGGCGGCCAGCCAGGCGAAGCCCAGCACGATCACCGGGGCCGGCAGCCGCCGGTGGAGCCAGGGTGCCAGGGCGGCCCCGAGCAGGCCGCCGGCGCCGAGACAGGCCATCATCAGGCCGATCTCGCCGGGGGCGGCGTGGTCCTCGTGGGACAGCGCCAGGATGATCACCAACAGGGCGTTGAAGACCAGGTTGGTGCCCATCATCCAGAGCAGCGTGGTCCGCAGCACCCGGTTGCGCAGGACCCAGCGGAACCCGGCGGCCATCTCGCCGCCCATCCCCCGGTCCGCCTCCCCGGTGTCCGGGCGGGCCGCCGCGGGCAACCGGAGCAGGGTCATCGCACCGGCCGAGAGGGCCAGCATCGCGGCCGTCACCGTGAAGGGGTCGGTCGGATGCACGCTGAACAGGAACCCGGCGACGGACGGGCCGAGCAGGGTGGCCACGTACGGGCGGGCGGCGTTGCGGGCCACCGCGGTGGAGAGCTGGGACTCCGGGACCACCTGCGGCAGGGCCGCGTGCTCGGCCGGCTCGAAGACCGAGCCGAGCACCCCCTCCAGCACCACGACGGCCAGCAGGTGCCAGTAGCTGTAGCGGTCCAGGGCCAGCGCGGCGGCGAGGCTCCCCATGCCGACGGCCCGCAGGCCCTGACAGATGAGCATCACGGCGCGCCGGTTCCAGCGGTCCGCGATCGCGCCGGCCGGGATGGCGGCCAGCATCCGGACGGCGGCGAGCACCGAGGAGGCGATGCCCATCTGGATCGCCGATCCGGTGTGCGCCAGGATCAGCAGCGGGACGGCCACCATCGCGATCTCGAAAGCGAGTTCGGAGAGGAGCTGGCCGGTCCAGAGGACGTTGTAGTCGCGGTTGCGGGACAGCGGCCGCAGTGGCGCCGGCGGGCCGGTCGGCTCACCACCGGTCGGCTCGCCGATCGACTGGTCGGTCGACTCGTCCGTCGGCTCGTCGGTCGGGCGTGCGACTCTCATCGGCTCACCGCGCCGCGGGTCACCCCGCGGCGCGCGAGCCGACCGGACACCTGGAGGTACTCGACCCGGCCGGTGCCGGGATCACGGAGGAAGCGCCCGGCGAAGGCAGGCCCGCCGGACGGATCGCCGCCCGCCTCACGCATGGTGAAGCGCAGGTCGGCGGTGCAGCTCAGCTCGTACCGCGGCGGGCCGCCGAGACCGAGCAGCAGCCCGGGCCCGCCCCGGGAGACCGTGTACCGCAGGTCCCCGTTGGCGTAGTCGCCCAGGCAGTCCTCGGGCGCCGGGCCCGGGTCGTCGTCCGGCTCCCCGGCCGAGGGGCCGGGGCCCGGGACGGCGAGTCCGGCCGCCCGGAGGCAGCCGACCAGCTCGGCCCAGAGGTTCTGGCCGGTGTTGGCGTTGGTGGTGAGGGCCACCACGGTGCCCTCGGCCGGTTCGAACCTGAGGTGGCAGGAGATCCCGTCGCCGGTGCCGTCGTGGCCGTACCAGTCCGGGCCGCCGTCCCGGTAGCGGGCCCAGCCGAGCCCCCAGCCGTCGGCCATCCCGTACGGCCCGAAGGGGACGCCGGCGAGCTGGTCCCGGCACATCTCGGCGACCGTCTCCGCAGCCAGCAGCGGGCCCGGCCGGGCCAGGAACTGCCGGGCGAACAGGGCGGTCTCCTCGGCGCTCAGCGCGAGCGCGCCGACCGGCGCCTCGACCACCGACATGCCCTGCTCGGCGACCGGGAGCGTCCGCCGCCCCGAACCGCGCACCACGTGGCCGCCGACCGAGGAGCGGCCTCGCGGGTCACGGACGTCCCCGACGAAGGCCGGGGTGAGGTCGAGCGGGGAGAGCAGGATCGCGTCCAGCGCCTCCGGCCAGTCCATGCCGGTCGTCTCCTCGACCACCAGGCCGGCCAGGGCGTAGCCCGTGTTGGAGTACGAGAACGCCGTTCCCGGCGCGGCCACCGGGGCCTGCCGGTTGGCGTGCCTGGCCGCCCAGCGGCGGGCGCTGCCCGTCCGCCCGACCTCCTCGGGCAGCGCCGCCGGCAGCCCGGAGGTGTGGCTGAGAACCTGCCGGACGGTCCCGGCGGTGTCCAGCCCGGCCTCCGGGAGGTGGTGGGTCAGGAGGTCGTCCAACTCGACCTCCCCGTCCGCGACCAGGGTCATCACCAGCGCCGCGGTGAACGGCTTGGTGAGCGAGGCGAGCGGGAACGCGGTGTCCCGGCGGACCGGCCGGCCGCCGCCGAGGACCTGCTCCCCGACGGCGGCCGAGACGGTCCGGCCGCCGTGGTGAACGGCCAGCTGGGCACCGGGGACCCGGTGCGCGCGGGCCAGGCGTTCCAGCAGCGCGGAGAGGGTCGGCTCGTCGATCCGGTGCTGGTCGTCCACGGCCACCCGGCCCCTCACAGCACCCTGGTCCTTCACAGCCACCTGGTCCTCCACGGTCACCCGCTCGCTCCTTGTCACCTCACTGTTCATGCTCACCGCCCCGCCGCGTGCCGGGCCGCCGACCGCAGCTCGGCCAGCAGGCCCTCGGCCAGCCGCTCGACCGTGGCCCGATGGTGCACGTTCCGGGAGTAGTACCAGCTGAGCCGCAGGCCGCCCCCGCTCACCGCCCCGACCACCTCCAGCAGGTGGCCGACCTCGGCCTCGGGGCTGCGGTCCCGGCCGATGGAGGGGTGGAAGGCGTGGTAGAGCACGCCTTCCCCGCCCACCGGGTCCGCCTGGCCGTGGTAGTTGAACACCACCTGCGCGGTGGCGGCGGCCGGGCCGGCCGGCTCCTTCAGGTACCGCAGTGCGCCGTGGCCCAGGCCGTTGCCGGGCACCGCGCGCAGCTGGCGCCGGACCGACCGGGCGAGCGACGGCCAGTCGGCGTCCGGCTCGGGCAGCTCCAGGGCGACCGGGTGGAGCGTGGTGAACCAGCCGACGGTGCGGGAGAGTTCGAGGTCGTCGAAGATCTCCTCACGACCGTGCCCCTCGAGGTCGATCAGCACCTTCCGCTCGCCGGTCCAGCCGCCGAGGGTGCGGGCCAGCGCGCCGAGCAGCAGGTCGCGGGCGGAGGTGCGCAGCCGCCCGACCGCGCGCAGGAACTGCGCGGTCTCCTCCGGCTCCAGGCCCCCCGTCACGATGTCCACCGAGCCGGCCAGGTTCGGCCCGTCGCCGTCCCTGGGCAGCTCGGCCGCGGGCCCGACGGCCTCCCAGTACGGCGCCTCCCGGTCGAAGCCGCCCTCCCGGGTGTGCCGTCGCAACTGCTCGG
Organism: Kitasatospora sp. NPDC018058; assembly: GCF_044327205.1. Lineage (NCBI taxonomy): Bacteria > Bacillati > Actinomycetota > Actinomycetes > Kitasatosporales > Streptomycetaceae > Kitasatospora > Kitasatospora sp. NPDC018058. The sequence goes on from NZ_JBIRFA010000005.1 coordinate 81,580, forward strand.
CCCAGCGGCGGAAGGAAGCGCTGCGGAGCGGGGGCGCGGCCGGCTCGCCGCTGCGCCGGGCCCGGTAGGCGGTCTGCAGGTCGTCCAGGAGGATGCGCCAGGAGACCGCGTCGACCACCAGGTGGTGCGCGGTGAGGAAGAGCCGGGGCCGCCGGCCCGTCCCCAGGTCGAACAACAGGGCGCGCAGCAGCGGTCCCTCCTGCAGGTCCAGGGCGGCGTCCGCGTCGGCGGCCAGCCGGTCCATCTCCGCGGCCTGCTCCGGCTCGGGGTGCTCCGACAGGTCGTGCCGCCGCAGCAGGTCGACCGCGCCGGCGGCGACCGCGTACTGCCGCCAGCCCTCGCCGGTGTGCCGGTAACGCAGGCGCAACGCGTCGTGCCGGGCGGGCAGTTCGGCCAGGGCGGCGCGCAGGGCCGGCTCGTCCACGTCGTCGACCAGCTCGATCAGCACCGACTGGGTGAAGTGGTGCGGAGCCACCGGGTCGGCGCCCAGGAAGGCGGCCTGGATCGGGGTCAGCGGCACCTCCCCGGCCGCCGGCTCGTCCTGATCCGGCTCGGCGGCCGTCTCGGGGGTGACCACCTCGGCCAGCCGGGCGACGGTCGGGTGCAGGAAGAGGTCCCGGGAGACCACCCGCAGGCCGGCCCGCCGGATTCGGTGGATCAGCTGGATGCTCAGGATGGAGTCGCCGCCCGACTCGAAGAAGTCGTCGGTCACGCCGACCCGTTCGAGGCCGAGGACGTCCGCCCAGAGTTCCGCGAGAAGCCGCTCGGTCTCGGTGCGCGGCGCCGTGTACGCGCCCTCCGCACCCTCGACCGGCCCGGGTGCGGGCAGGGCCCGCCGGTCCACCTTGCCGCTGGGGGTGAGCGGAAGCGCGTCCAGTACCACGACGGCCGCGGGGACCATGTAGGGCGGCAGCGCCTGACGGGCGAACGCGCGCAGCTCCGCGGGATCGGGCGCATCGGCGGCCGCCGGAGTCACGTAGGCCACCAGCTGCGGCGACCCGGCCGGGCCGGGCCGTACCGCCGCGGCGGCGTCGGCCACCGTCGGGTGGCCCCGCAGCAGGGCCTCGACCTCGCCGAGTTCGATCCGGTGGCCGCGCAGCTTGACCTGCGCGTCGATGCGGCCGCAGAACTCCAGGCTGCCGTCCGCGCGATAGCGCACCAGGTCGCCCGTGCGGTACATCCGGGCGCCTGGTTCGGTGGCGTACGGGTCCTCCGTGAAGCGCTCGGCGGTCAGCTCGGGGCGCTCGTGGTAGCCGCGGGCGACGCCGAGGCCGCCGATCCACAGCTCGCCCCGGGTGCCGCGCGGAACCCGGCGGCCGTACCGGTCCAGCACGTGGAGGACGGTGTTGAGAACGGGCGTGCCGAGCGAGACCTCGCCCCGCTCCAGCGCGCCGGCCTCCAGCGTCCAGGTCGCGGACCAGACGGTCGTCTCGGTCGGGCCGTACATGTTGACGACCTCGCCCGGGCAGAGCGCGGCCAGCTTGCGGGCCAGGCCACGGTCGAGGGCCTCGCCGCCGACCAGCATCCGGCGCAGCCCGCCGATGAGGGCGCGGCCCTCGGCGTCGGCGAGCAGCATCCGGGCGTAGGACGGCGTGCACTGCAGGTGGGTGGGGTCCAGGCGGCGGTGGGCGGCCCAGTCGGCGGTGGTGCCGGCCGCGACCACGACGCGGTAGCCCCGGGTGAGGGTCCACAGCAGTTCGAGGGTGGAGATGTCGAAGGAGAGGCTGGTGACGGCCAGCCAGGTGTCACCGGGGCCACCGCCGATCCGCTCGTCCATGGCGCGGCAGAAGTTGGCGAACTGGGCATGCTCGATCAGGACGCCCTTCGGCCGGCCGGTGGAGCCGGAGGTGAAGATGACGTAGGCCGGGTGCTCGGGGCGCAGCGGCTCGGTACGGTCGGCGTCGGTCGGGTTCCCGGCCGGCTCGGCCGTCGGGTGCGGGTCCTCGAGTACCGGCACGCCGTGCGGCCCGCCCGGCAGTTCGCCTATGACCAGGACCGGCCTGGCGTCGTCGAGCATGAACGCGACGCGCTCGGCGGGCATTTCGGGGTCGACCGGGAGGTACCCGGCGCCGGCCTTCAGCACTGCGAGGACCGCGACCACGGTGCTCACCGTCCGGACCCCGGCCACGGCGACCAGCTGCTCGGGGCCGATGCCCCGGGCGATCAGCCGGTGCGCCAGCCGGTTCGCCCGGGCGTTGGCCTCGGCGAAGGTCAGCGTGCCGTCCGGGCCGACCAGCGCGGTCAGCTCGGGGGTGTCGGCGGCCTGCCGTTCGAAGCTCTCGACGAAACCTTCGGTCGGGCCCGGCAGTTCGGGCCCGACGAGGGACTCCGCCGCCCCCGGCAGCGGGAGGTCCGCCAGGCGGCGGTGGCCGGTGACCGCACCGGCCAGCAGGACCCGCAGTTGCTCGGCCAGCGCCGCGACGGTACCGGGGTCGAACAGGGCGGTGCTGTAGCCGATCACCGCCTTCAAGCGCCCTTGTTCCTCATAGAAGTTGAAGCTCAGGTCGTGGCTGATCTCGGAGCTGACCAGCGGGGTCGGCTCGCCCCGGAGGCCGAGCAGCCGGATCTCGCCGGAGCGGTCGGTCTCCAGGCCGACCATGACCTCGACCAGGGCGTTGCGGCTGGGGTCGCGGTCCGGTCGGAGCGCCTCGACCAGCTGGTCGAACGGCGTCTCCTCGTGGACGAAGGCCTCCAGGACGGTCTCCCGCACCCGGCCGAGCAGCTCCGGGAAGGTCAGCGACTCGTCGACGGCGGTGCGCAGCACCACCGTGTTGACGAAGAAGCCGACCATGTCCTCCAGTTCGGGCCGGCCCCGGCCGGAGGTCGGGGTGCCGACGGCGAGATCCGACTGCCCCGACGCCCGGGACAGCACCACCTGGACGGCGGCGACCAGGGCCATGAACAGGGTGGCGTCCTGCTGCCGGGCCAGCGCCCGGAGCCGGTCCGCCAGCGACTCGGGCAGGTCGACGGCGAGCATCGCCCCCGCCGTCTCCCGGACCGCCGGGCGCGGCCGGTCGGTGGGCAGATCCAGCGGGGCGAGCCCGGCCAGCCGCTCCCGCCAGTACTCCAGGTGGCGGTGCTGTTCCGGGGTGTCCAGCCGCTCGCGCTGCCAGGCGGCGTAGTCGGCGTACTGCACCGGCAGCGGCGGGAGGACGGCCGCGGTTCCCTCCAGCGCGGCCGTGTAGCAGGCGCCGAGGTCGCGGGCCAGCAGGTCCATCGACCAGCCGTCGGTGGCGATGTGGTGGATGACCAGCGCGAGCAGGTGCCGGTCCGGGCCGGTCCGGGCCAGCGCGGCCCGCAGCACCGGGCCGTTGCGCAGGTCGAAGGGCTGCCCGATCCGCCCGCGGAGCCACTCCTGCGCCGCGTCCCCGGCGTCGCCCGCGGCCGCCCGGTCCGGCTCGAACAGCAGCAGTTCGGGCTGTTCGGCGGGCCGGACCAGCTGGACGCCGCGGCCGTCCACGGTGTGGTAGACGGTGCGCAGCGGCTCGTGCCGGGCGACCAGGGCGGCGAGCGCCGTGCGCAGCGCGTCGACGTCCAGCGGCCCGTCCAGCCGCAGCCCGAGCACGGTGTTGTACTCGGTGCCCTCGGGCGCGAAGTCGTGCAGGAACCAGAGGCGCTGCTGGGCGGAGGAGAGCGGGAGCGGGCCGCTCCGGTCGACCGGCACCGGGCCGGCCGTCTCGGCGACACCCTGCCCGTCGAGCCAGGCGGCCAGCCCGGCCACGGTGGGCGTGTCGAACAGCTGCCGGGGTGAGACCGCGAGCCCGAGGGCGGCACGGATACGGGAGATCACCCGGATGCTCAGGATCGAGTCCCCGCCGAGGTCGAAGAAGCCGTCCTCGACACCGACCCGGGCGACATCGAGCACCTCGGCCCAGATCCCGGCCAGCAGCTCCTCGGTGCCGGTGCGCGGGGCGGTGTACGGGAGGTCGGCGGTGTCCGGAGCGGCCGGGGCGGGCAGCGCCCTCCGGTCGACCGTGCCGCTGGGCGTCATCGGCAGGGCGTCCAGCACCACGTAGGCGGTGGGCACGGCCGCGGCCGGCAGGCTCTCGGCCAGGAAGGACCGGAGGTCGGCGGGCTCGGGTACCGGGCCGGACGCGACCACGTACCCGACCAGCCGGCTCGGGCCGGTCCCGTCCTTGCGGACGGCCGCGGCGGCCGAGTGCACGGCGGGGTGGCGGGCCAGGGCGGCCTCGACCTCGCCGAGCTCCACCCGGAAACCGCGGATCTTCACCTGGTCGTCGGCCCGGCCGAGGCACTCCAGGTTGCCGTCGGCCCGCCAGCGGGCGAGGTCGCCGGTGCGGTACATCCGGGCGCCCTCCGTCGTGACGAAGGGGTCGGACCGGAAGCGCTCGGCGGTCAGCTCGGGGCGGCCCAGGTAGCCCCGCGAGACGCCGTCGCCGGCGATCCAGCATTCGCCCACCACCCCGGTCGGCACCGGCCGCAGGTCGCGGTCCAGCACGTAGATCCGGGTGTTGGCGAGCGGACGGCCGATCGGCACGAAGGCCGCGTCGCCCAGCGGGTCGCCGCCGAGCTGGAACACCGTGGAGTCGACCGTGGTCTCGGTGGAGCCGTAGGCGTTGACCAGCACGGTGCCGGGGGCGAGCCCGGCGAGCACCTCGGCGGCCGCGTCGGCGGGCCAGCCCTCGGAACCGACCATCAGCACCTTCAGCGACTCCGGCTTGACGCCGCGCCAGCCGAGTTCGGCGACCACGGCGCGGGCCAGGGTCGGCACCGTGATCATCAGCTCGGACCGGTCGGCCAGCAGCAGGTCGGCCAGGGCGACCGGGTCGCTCACCGACTTCGCCGGGCAGATCGTCATGGTGCCGCCGAACAGGGCGGCCAGCAGGAAGTCGGAGAAGAAGAGGTCCACCGAGAGGCTGGAGACCGAGAGCACCCGGGGCCGCAGCGCGGTGAGGCCGTAGCGGGCGTCCCAGCCGTTGACCATGTGGTAGACGTGCCGGTGCTCGACCATGACGCCCTTGGGCCGGCCGGTGGTGCCGGAGGTGTAGATCACGTAGGCGAGGTCGCCCGGGGTCGCACCGCCCTCCGGCGCGGTCGCCGGCAGGGCCGCCAGCAGCCGCCGGTCGCGGTCCAGGCAAACGGTCCGCGCCCGGTGTCCGGCGACCCGGTCGAGCAGCCGCTCCTCGGTGACCACCACCGGGGCGTCGGCGTCCGACAGCATCTGCCGCAGCCGCTGCGCCGGGTACTCCGGGTCCAGCGGGACGAACGCGCCGCCGGCCCGCTGCACCGCGAGCAGGGCGACCACCGCGTTCACGCCGCGGGCGACGCAGACGCCCACCAGCGCCCCGGGCGCCACCCCGAGGCCCTTCAGGTGGTGCGCCAAGCGGTTGGCCCGCTCGTCGAGTTGCCGGTACGTCAGCTCCTCTTCACCGTCCGCCACCACGATCCCGTCCGGGGTGCGGGCGGCCTGCTCGGCGAACAGCTCGGGCACGGTGCGCGGGCGCGGCAGGCGGGTCGCGGTGTCGTTCCACTCCACCAGCAGCCGGTGCCGCTCGGCCTCGGTGAGCACGGGCAGCTCGCCCACCGGGGTGTGCGGCGCTGCGGCGAGCGCGTCCAGCAGGGTGGTGAGGTGCCCGGTCATCCGGGTGACGGTCTCCGGGTCGAAGAGCGCCGGGTCGTAGCCGATCGCCAGCCGCAGCTCCTCGCCCGCGTGGGCGGTGAGGGTGAGCGCGTAGTTGGTGTGCTCGTCACCCCGGTACTCGCCGACCCGCAGGCCCGACCGGGCTGCCTCCGCCTCGTCGTACGGGTAGTTCTCGAAGACCACGATGCTGTCGAAGAGGCCGCTCGGGCCGCCGCTCCAGCGCTGGATCCGGGTCAGGTCCACGTGCTCGTACTGGCGCGCCTCCACCTGGGCCGCCTGGAGGCCCCGCAGCCACTCGCCGGCCTCGGCGGCGGTGTCGACCGCGACCCGGACCGGCACGGTGTTGATGAACAGGCCGACCATGTGCTCCGCACCGGGCAGGGTCGCCGGGCGGCCGGAGACGGTGGCGCCGAAGCACACCTCGGGCTCGCCGCTGTAACGCGCGAGCAGCATCGCCCAGGCGCCCTGGACCAGGGTGTTCACGGTCAGCCGGGCGGCCCGGGCCGCCTCGTACAGCCGGCCGGAGCGCTCCGGGCCGAGGCCCACCCGCTCCTCGCGGGAGGACCGGGTGCCGTGCGCCCGCACGGGCTGCCGGTCGAAGGGCAGCGGGGTGGGCACGGAGAGACCGTCCAGCACGCCGCGCCAGTACCGCTCGGCCTCGGCGTCGTCCTGCCCGGCCAGCCACTGCACGTAGTCGCGGTACGGGCGGCGCGCGGTGGCGGGACCGACCGGCCCGCCGGTGAGCAGCGCGTACTCCCGGAAGACGTCGGACAGCACTCCGGCGAAGCTCCAGCCGTCCAGCATCATGTGGTGGGTCGACCAGAACACCGCCACCGCGTCGTCGGCGAGCCGGGCGATGCCCACCCGGATCAGCGGGGCGGTGGCGAGGTCGAGGCTCTGCCCGGTCCGCTCGGCCCAGAGCCGGTCCAGCTCGGCCTCCCGCTCCGGCTCGGGCAGCGCGCGCAGGTCGAGGTGCTCGAACGGCACCCGGACGCCCGTGTGCACCACCTGCAGCGGCTCGGGGACGTCCTGCCAGACCACGGCGGTGCGCAGCACCGGGGTGCGGTCCACCGCCCGCTGCCAGGCCTCGGCCAGCGCGGCCACGTCCTCGACCCCGTCCAGCCGGACCCCGAAGTGCCCGGTGTACATGTCCCGGCCGGCCTCGGCGAGGGCGTGGAAGAGCATGCCGCTCTGGGTCGCGGTGAGCGGGTAGACGTCCTCGACCGAGCGGCCGTCGCCGACCAGCCGGTCCACGGTCGCCTGGTCGAGCGCGGCGAGCGGGAAGTCCGAGGGGGTGCATCCGCCCGCGCCCGGGGTGGCGCAGTGCTCGACGATCTCCCCCAGCGCGGTCAGGAAGGCCTCGGCCACCCGCCGCACCGTGGACTCCTCGTGCAGCTCGCCGGAGTACACCCAGTGGAACTCCAACTGCCCGTCCGCGACCCAGCCGTTGACCTCCAGCAGCTGGTGCCGGGCCTGGCCGGCGCCACGCTCGTGCCCCTCGACCGGCAGCCGGCCGAGGAACAGCTCGGACTGCGCCGCCCCCGCGTCCAGCCGGCCCAGGTAGTTGAAGCTGATCGCGGGCTCGGCGGCCGCCCCGCCGCCCTCCGTCCCGCCCAGCCGGCGCAGCGCGCCGTAGCCGAGGCCGTTGGACGGCACGGCCCGCAGCCGCTCCTTGACGGTCTTGAGCACCTCGCCCCAGCCGGCGCCGACAGGGGCGGCCAGCACGACCGGGAACAGGGTGGTGAACCAGCCGACCGTGCGGGAGAGGTCGACGTCGGCGAACAGGTCCTCGCGGCCGTGGCCCTCCAGCGCGACCGCCACGGTGCCGTCCCCGGTCCAGCCGGAGACCGCCCGCCAGAGCGCGCTGAGCAACACGTCGTTGACCTGGGTCCGGTAGACGCCCGGCACCTTGCGCAGCAGCGCGTCGGTGCGGTCGGCGTCCAGCCGGACCGAGACGGTGCGGGCTGAGCCCGCGGTGTTCACCCCGGCGTGGTCCACGGGCAGCGGGGCGGCGGCCGCCGCGGCCGCCTCCACCCCGTCCCAGTAGGCCAGTTGGTCGGCGAAGCCGCCGGATCGGGTGTGCTCGCCGAGCCGGACGGCCCACTCCTGGAAGGAGGTGCTCCGGGGCGGCAGGACGATCGGCTCGCCCCGCCGGGTCTGCCGGTAGCCGGTCTCCAGATCGGCGAGCAGGATCTGCCAGGACAGCGCGTCCACCACCAGGTGGTGGGCGACCAACAGGAGTCGCGGCCGCTGGTCGCCGTCCTCGCCGGCCGGGAGCAGCCGGGCGCGCAGCAGCGGTCCGTCCGACAGGGGGAAGCCGGTCTGGGCCCGTTCCACCAGCTCCCGGACGGCGGCCTCCCGGCGCTCCGGGTCGAGGCCGGCGAGGTCGATCCGCTCGAAGTCGGCGGCGCCGTCGGCAGGGTGGTGCAGCCGCCACCGCCCGTCGGTGCGCTCGGCGCGCAGCCGGAGCGCATCGTGGTGCCCGACCAGCGCGTCGAGCGCGGCTCGCAGCGCGGCCTCGTCGGCGCCCTCGGCGGACAGTTCGAGGCACACCGCCTGGTTGAACCGGTCGAGGCTGTCGGTGAGCCGCTCGAAGAACCAGTGGTGGATCGGGGTCAGCGGCACCTCGCCGGTCGCCGGGCCCCGCTCGGCCGCGGCGCCGGACCCTGCCGCCCGCGCGGCCTCCGCGGCCTCCGCGGCTTCGGCGGCGAGTTCGGCGACGGTCTGCCGCAGGAAGGTCTGCCGGGCGGTGATCGACAGGCCCGCCTCGCGGGCCCGGGCGACCACCTGGAGGCTGAGGATGGAGTCGCCGCCGAGGTCGAAGAAGTTGTCCTCGACGCCGATCTCCTCGACGCCGAGCAGCTCCTGCCAGATCCGCGCGAGGGTTTCCTCGACCGGGTTGCGGGGCGCGATCCGGGAGGCGGCCGGGTCGCGGCGCAGGTCCGGGTCGGGCAGGGCGCGCCGGTCGACCTTGCCGTTGGCGTTCAGCGGCAGCCGGTCCAGCAGCACGAACGCCGCCGGAACCATGTACTCGGGCAGCTGTTCGCGGGCGTGGGCCCGCAGCTGGCCCGCGTCCGGGCCGTCGGCCTCGACCACCAGGTAGGCGACCAGTCGGCGGGTGCCGCGCCCGTCCTGCTTGACGGCCACGGCGGCGGAGGTCACGGCGGGGTGCCGGGCGAGCACGGACTCGATCTCGCCGGGCTCGATCCGGAAGCCCCTCAGCTTGACCTGGTCGTCGGCCCGGCCGAGGTAGTCCAGGGTGCCGTCCGCCAGCCACCGGGCGCGGTCGCCGGTGCGGTACATCCGGGCGCCCGGCGCGCCGTACGGGTCGGCGACGAAGCGCTCGGCGGTCAGGTCGTACCGGCCCAGGTAGCCGCGGGCCAGGGCCTGGCCGGAGAGGTAGACCTCGCCCGGGACACCGGCCGGCACCGGGCGGAGCCGGCCGTCCAGCACCCGCACCCGGACTCCGGGCAGCGGGCGGCCGATGGGGACCGGGCCGTCGCCGAGGGCGGCCGGGTCGAGCGGTGCGCTCATCGTCGCGCAGACCGTCGACTCGGTCGGCCCGTACGCGTTGATCATCCGGCGGTCGGCCGACCAGGCCCCGGCCAGCGCGGGCGGGCAGGCCTCGCCGGCCACGACCAGGGTGAGACCGGCGGGTACCCGCTCCGCCGGGAGCGCGGTCAGGGCACTCGGCGGCAGGGTGACGTGGGTGACCCGGTGCCGGGTGAGCAGCGCGGCCAGCGGCTCGCCGGGCACCAGCTCGTCCTTGCCGGCGACCACCAGGGTGCCGCCGGAGAGCAGGGCCATGCCGATCTCGGAGAAGGCCGCGTCGAAGGAGAGCGAGGCGAACTGCAGCACCCGGGTGTCCGGTCCGGTGCCGAAGTGGGCGGACTGGCCGGCCACCAGGCCGTGGATGCCGGCGTGGGTGACGACCACGCCCTTGGGGCGGCCGGTCGAGCCCGAGGTGTAGATGACGTAGGCGGGGTGCGCCGGGAGCAGGGTCTCGGTCGGCTCGGGCGCGGTGTCCGGGAGCGCGGCGAGCTCGGCGACGGTCCGCGGCGCGTCCAGGGCGATCGACTCCGCCGCGCAGGAGAGCCGCTCGGCGGTGGCCGTCCCGGTCACCAGCAGGACGGGCGCGGCGTCGTCGAGCACCAGCCGGAGCCGCTCCTGCGGGTGGTCGAGGTCCAGCGGCAGGTACGCGGCACCGCTCTTCAGCACGGCCAGCACCGCGACCACCGCCGCCACCGACTTCGGCAGACCGATCGCGACCAGCCGCTCCGGTCCGGCGCCCCGGGCGATCAGCAGGTGCGCCAAGCGGTTGGCCCGTCGGTCGAGTTCGGCGTAGTCGAGGGTCTCCTCGGCGGAGACCAGGGCGGGCGCGGACGGGTCGCGGGCGAGCTGCGCCGCGAAGAGCTCCGGTACGGTCCGGGGCTCCTGCCCCTCCCCCGCGCCGCTCCACTCCTCGACCAGCCGGTGCCACTCGTCCGGGCCGAGCATCGACAGGTCGGCGACCGGTTCGCCGGGCGCCCGGGCGATCTGTCCGAGCAGGCCCACCAGGTGGTCGGCCAGCCGCGCCACGGTCCGCGGCGTGAACAGGTTGGTGCTGTACCCGAGGTAGCCGGTCAGCTCTCCCTCCCGCTCGAAGAAGTCGAAGGAGAGGTCCATGCTGCTGGTGACCACCGGCGGCGGGACGTCCTCGATCCGCAGGCCGGCCGGAGCCGCGACGGTTTCGGGGGTGTTGTGCAGGTTGACCGCCACCTCGGCCAGCGCCGGCCGGCTGGAGTCGCGCTCCGGCCGGAGCGCCTCGACCACCTGCTGGAACGGGATCTCCTGGTTGGTGAGGGCCGCCAGCACGGTGGACCGGACCGAGTCCAGCAGCTCGGCGAACGACCGGGACTCGTCGATCCGGCTGCGCAGCACCAGGTTGTTGACGAAGAAGCCGACCAGCTGCTCGGTCTCGGTCCGGCCCCGGCCGGAGACCGCGGTCGCCACCGCGACGTCGCTCCGGCCCGCCCGGCGGGACAGCAGCAGCTGCACCCCGGCGACCAGGGTCATGAACAGGGTGGCACCGCCGTCGCGCGCCAACTCGCGCAGCTGAGCGGTCAGTTCGGCGGGCACCCGGAACTCGTGCAGCCCGCCGGCGCCGCTGCGCACCGGCGGCCGGGGAAGGTCGGTCGGCAGGTCGAGCGGGGCGAGGCCGGCCAGCTGCTCCCGCCAGTGGTCCAGCTGGCCGCGCAGCGCCTCACCGGCCACCCGGTCCCGCTGCCAGGCGGCGAAGTCGGCGTACTGCACGGCCAGTTCGGGCAGTTCGGCGGCCCGGCCGGCGGTCTCGGCGGAGTACAGCGCGGCCAGGTCTGCGACCAGGACGCCGAGCGACCAGCCGTCGGTGACGATGTGGTGCATGCCCAGCACCAGGACGTGCTCTCGCTCGGCCAGCCGCAGCAGTCCGGCCCGGAACACCGGCCCGGTCCGCAGGTCGAAGGGCCGCCCGGCCTCCGCCAGCAGCGCGGCGCGGACGGCGGACTCCCGCTCGGAGTCCGGCAGTCGGGACAGGTCGACGACCGGAAGCGGCACCGCCCCGGCCGGCCGGACGTGCTGCAGGCCGACCCCGTCCACCGCGTCGAAGACCGTGCGCAGCGACTCGTGCCGGGCCACCAGCAGGTCCAGCGCGGCCCGCAGCGCCGCCAGGTCGAGCGCGCCGCTCAGCCGGACCGCCCGCAGGGTGTTGTACTCGATGCTCTCCGGGTCGACCTCGTGCAGGTACCAGAGCCGCTGCTGGGCCGAGGAGATCGGGGAGCCGCCCTCCCGGGAGACCCGGGTGATCCGGTCCTGCTCCCAGTCGTCCAGCGCCTGCCCCATCAGCCGGCTGCGCAGCAGCTCCTGAAGGTGGGCCGGCAGCGCGGCGATCCGGGCTTCCCTCGAAGCGGCGTCGTCCACGGTGTCCTTCCCGTCATGCCCTGCCATGCGTACCGCCCCCTACCGCTGCTTCCAGACTGCTCAGGATCTTTTCCTCCAGGACTTCCGCGAGGGCGGCCACCGTCGGCCGGTCGAAGAAGTCCGCCGGCGAGAGTTCGACACCGAACGTCCCCGCCATCCGCGACATCAGCCGCAGGCTCGTGATCGAGTCCCCGCCGAGGTCGAAGAAGTTGTCCTCGGCCCCGATCCGCTCGGTGTCGAGCACCTCGGCCCAGATCCGGGCCAATGCCTCCTCGGTCGGCGTCCGGGGCGCCAGGTAGCCGGCCGCCACGGTGTCCCGGCGGGTCGGCGCGGGCAGCGCCTTGCGGTCGACCTTGCCGGTGGGGTTCAGCGGCAGGGCCGCCAGGACCACGAAGGCCGAGGGCACCAGGTGGCCCGGCAGGACGGCGGCGGCCGCCCGACGCACCGCGGCGGAGTCGAGCGCCGGACCGTCGGGCGCGGGCACCAGGTAGGCGACCAGGCGTTTGTGCCCGGACTCCTCCTCGCGGGCGACCACGACCGCCTCGCCGACCCCGTCCAGGCCGAGCAGCGCGTTCTCCACCTCGGCCGGCTCGACCCGGAAGCCGCGGATCTTCACCTGCTGGTCCGCCCGACCGGCGAACTCCAGCCGCCCGTCGGCGTTCCAGCGCACCAGGTCGCCGGTGCGGTACAGCCGGGAGCCGGGCGGGCCGAACGGGTCGGCGACGAACCGGCCGGCGGTGAGCCCGGGCTGGTCGAAGTAGCCCCGGGCCAGCCCGACCCCGCCGATGTACAGCTCACCGGTGACGCCCACCGGCACCAGCGCGAGGGCCGGGTCCAGGACGTGCACCCGGATGTTCGGCGCGGACCTGCCGAGCGGGACGGTACGGTGCCCGGCGCCCGGCTCGACCGGGAACATGGAGACCGCCATCGCGGTCTCGGTCGGGCCGTAGATGTTGAACAGGCGCCGGCCGTGCGACCACTCCTCGGCCAGCTCCGGCGGCAGCACGTCGCCGGCCACGCCGAGCACGGCCAGGTCCGGCAGCGCGCCCGGGTCCAGCGCGGGCAGCAGGGCCGGCGGCACGGTCAGGGCCTCGATCCGGTCCTCGCGCAGCTGCCGCTGCAGCAGCTCCGGGCTCTGCACCGCGTCGGGCCGGGCCAGCACCAGGGTGGCGCCCGCCACCAGGGTCTTGAAGACGTCCCAGACGCCTCCGTCGAAGCTGAGCGTGTAGAACTGCAGCACCCGGCTGCCCGGGCCCAGCCCGTAGGCCCGGCCGGCCATGAGCACGATGTTGTACAGCGAGCGGTGCTCGATCATCACACCCTTGGGGCGGCCGGTGGAGCCCGAGGTGAACATCAGGTAGGCGAGGTCGCGCGGGCCCGCGCCGGTCTCCGGCGCGGTGGACGGCCGGTCGGCGATCGCCGCCGCCTCCTCGTCCAGGCAGACCACGACGGTGCCGTCCCCGGCGAACCGGTCGGCCAGCTCCCGCCGGGTCAGCAGCACCGGCGGCCGGGCCTCGGCCAGCATGCCGTTCAGCCGCTCCGGCGGGAAGCCGGGGTCGAGCGGCAGGTAGCCGGCTCCGGCCTTGAGCACGCCGAGGATGGCCGGCACGGCCTCCGGTCCGCGCTCCAGCGCGATCCCGACCACATCGCCCCGGCCGACGCCCAGCGCCGCCAGGTGGTGGCCGAGCCGGTTGGCCCGCCGGTCGAGTTCGGCGTAGCTGACCACGGTGTCGCCCGAAACCAGTGCGGCGACGTCGGGCTGACGCTCCGCCAGCTCGGCGATCACCTGCTCCACCCGGCGGTCGACGACATCCGCGGTGACGGTGCCGCTCCACTCCTGCCCGAGGGTGTGCCGCTCCGCCCCGGTGAGCACCGGCAGTCGGCCGAGCGGCCGGTGCGGGTCCTCGGCGACCACCGCGAGCAGCACCTCCAGGTGTCCGGCCATCCGCTCGACCGTGGCGGCGTCGAAGCACCCGGGGTCGTAGTGCAGCAGCAGCGAGAGCCGGCCCTCGGCGTAGGCGACCAGGTTCAGCGGGAAGTTGGTGCCGCTGCGCGCCTTGATGCCGACCAGCTCCAGGCCGAAGTCGGCCGCCAGCCGGTCGTCCACCGGGTAGTTCTCGAAGATCACCACACTGTCGAACAGCTCGGCGTCGCTGTGCGGGGCCACCCACTGCTTCAGCCGGGTCAGCGGCACCTGCTCGTACTGCCGGGCCTGGGCCTGGTCTTCCTGCAACCGCCGCAGCCAGTCGACCAGTTCGGCGCCCGGGTCGACCTCGGCCCGGACCGGCAGGGTGTTGATGAACAGGCCGATCATGTCGTCCACGCCGTCCAGGTCCGCCGACCGGCCCGACACCGTGGCGCCGAAACAGACCCGCGACTCACCGCTGTAGCGGGCCAGCAGCAGCGCCCAGACGCCCTGCAGCACCGTGTTCAGCGTCACCCGCGCCTCGCGCGCCACCGCGTTCAGCCGCTCGGACAGCTCGGCCGACAGGCCCAGCGCCACCTCCGCCGAGGAGGCGCTGCCGCGGCCCGCCGCCGGGGGCCGGTCGTACGGCAGCGGGGTCGGCGACTCCCAGCCCGCCAGCACGCCCCGCCAGTACTCCTCCCCGGCCCCGGGCTCCAGCCCGCGCAGCCAGGCCACGTGGTCCCGGAACGGGCGGCGCCGCTCGGGGGCGCGGCCGCGGGCGGCCGCCCGCCCGCCCGCCTCCGGGCGCTCCTGCCCCGAGGCCAGGGCGGTGTACTCGGCGAGCACCTCCGCCAGCAGCCGGGCCGCACTCCAGCCGTCCAGCAGCACGTGGTGGAAGGTCCAGAACACCTGGACCCGGCTGTCGTCGAGGATGGCGACCGCGATCCGCATCAGCGGCGCGGTGGCGAAGTCGAGCCCGCGCTCGCGGTCCTCGCGCAGGAACCGCTCGACCGCCGCCCGGTGGCCGGCCGCGTCCAGCTCCGCCCAGTCCAGCCGGGTCACCTCCAGCGCGGCCTCGGTCCGGACCACCTGCAGCGGCTCCGGCAGACCGTCCCAGCGCAGCGCGGTGCGCAGCACCGGCGTGCGGTCCACCACCCGCTGCCAGGCCTGGCCGAGCAGCTCCGGGCGCCGGACGCCGGACAGCTCGAAGTGGTTCTGCTCCAGGTACAGCCCGCGCCGCCGGTCCACCAGGGAGTGGAAGAGCATGCCGCTCTGCATCGGGGTGAGCGGGTAGACGTCCGCGACCCGCCGGCCGTCGCCGACCAGCCGGTCCAGCGTCTCCTGGTCCAGCCCGGCCAGCGGGTAGTCGGACGGGGTACGGCCGCCGGCCCCCGGCTCGGCGCAGTGCGCGACCAGCGCGGCGAGCGCGTCGAGGTACTCGTGGGCGAGCCGCTCGACGGTCTCCCGGCGGTGCACCTGCTCGCCGTACTGCCAGCTGAACTCCAACCGGCCGTCCCGGACCGCGCCGACCACGTCGATCAGGTGCAGCCGGGTGCCCCCGCCGTCCTGGTACAGGCCGATCCCGGAGACCGTCCGGTACAGCCCGCCGGGCGCGGCACCGCCGAAGCGGCCCAGGTAGTTGAAGCCGAACTGCGGCAGCGGGTCGGCGGCCAGCTCCGGCGCCCGGGCGGTGCGGCGCAGCGCGCCGTAGCCCAGGCCGCGGCCGGGCACCGCCCGCAGCTGCTCCTTGACCGACTTCAGCAGCCCGCCGGGGCCGGCCGCGGCGGCCGCGCCGTCCAGCAGCACCGGGAAGTACGAGGTGAACCAGCCGACCGTACGGGAGAGGTCCAGGTCGTCGAAGAGCTCCTCGCGGCCGTGCCCCTCCAGGGCGATCACCGTGCGCGGCCGGCCGGTCCAGCGGGCCAGCACCGGGGCGAGGGCGGCCAGCAGGACGTCGTTCACCTCGGTGCGGTAGACCTCGGGGACGTCCCGCAGCAGCGCCTCGGTGGCGGCGGCGTCCAGCCGGACCCGCACCTCCCCGGTCGCGGCGACCGGATTGGGGCCGTCGGCGTCCTGCGGCAGCCGGTGCTCGGCGTGCGCGAAGACCCGCTGCCAGCCGTCGAGCTCGCCGTCGAAGTGGCCTTCGGCGGTCAGTGCGGTGAAACGGCGCGCCCAGTCCCGTGCCGAAGCGCCGCGCGCGCCGAGTTCGACCGGGCCGCCGGCCAGGGCCTGCCGGTAGGCCGTCTCCAGGTCCTCCAGCAGAATCCGCCAGGACACTCCGTCGACCACTAGGTGATGGACGGTCAGCAGCAACCTGGCCGCACCGTCTTCGGCGGCGAACAGGACGGCGCGCAGCAGCGGGCCCTCGACCGGGTCCAGGGCGTGCTGGGCCTCCTCGGTCTCGGCGGCGACCACGGCTTCCGCGTCCGGGAGCCCGGCGAGGTCCACCACCCGCAGCAGCTCGGCGCCGATGCCGGCGGCGCCCTCCTCGGCGGCGCGCCGCTGCGACCAGCGGCCGTCGGCCCGGGCGAAGCGCATCCGCAGGGCGTCGTGCTGGTCGAGCAGGGCCGTCAGGGCGGTGCGCAGCGCCGACTCGTCCGGGGCCTCGGCGAGTTCGACGGTGACGAACTGGTTGAAGGCCGTCGTGCCGTCGGCGTGGACGTGCTCGAAGTAGAGGTGCTGGATCGGCGTCAGCGGCGCGGGCTCCGTCGTCCGGTCGGTCCCGGACGGCGCCGGGGCCGGCTGCCGGGGCTCCAGCCCGTCCGCCAACTCGGCGACGGTCGGCCGGCGGAACAGGTCCTTGGAGGTGAGCCGCAGGCCGGCCCGACGGGCCCGGGCGACCACCTGCAGGCTGAGGATCGAGTCGCCGCCGAGGGCGAAGAAGTTGTCCCGCACGCCGATCCGCTCGACGCCGAGCACCTCGGCCCAGATCTCCACCAGGGTGCGCTCGGTCCCGGTGACCGGCTCGGCCGGCTCCGCCTCCGATGCCGGGACGGACTCCGGTACGGGCAGCGCCCGCCGGTCGACCTTCCCGTTCGGGGTCAGCGGCATCCGGTCGAGCACGGTGAGGACGTCCGGCACCATGTAGCCGGGCAGCAGCTCCCGCAGGCGGGCGGTGAGCGTCTCCGTGCGCAGCTCGGCCCCCGGCTCGGGGGTGACGTACCCGAGCAGTCGGCGGCCGTCGGCGGTCGGTGTGACGGCGCACTGCGCGACCTGCGGCAGGGCGCCCAGCCGGCTCTCGATCTCACCCAGCTCGATCCGGAACCCGCGCACCTTGACCTGGGTGTCCACCCGGCCGAGGTAGTCGAGCGTCCCGTCCGGGCGGCGGCGCACCAGGTCGCCGGTGCGGTACATCCGCGACCCGGGAGGGCCGAACGGGCAGGCGACGAAGCGCTCGGCGGTCAGGCCCGGCCGGTTGAGGTAGCCGCGGGCCAACCCGGCGCCCGCCAGGTGGAGTTCGCCGGGCACGCCGACCGGGACGGGCTGCCCGTACGGGTCGAGCACATAGGCGGCGGTGTTGTCGACCGGCGCACCGATGCCGGGCGGGCGGCCGTCGCAGTCGCCGGGGGCCACCTCCCCGGCCGTGGCGACCACGGTGACCTCGGTCGGCCCGTAGTTGTTGACCAGCCGGAACGGCAGGCCGGGAGCGGGGCGGCGGTGCAGCACGTCGCCGCCGGTGAGGACGGTGCGCAGGGCGGTGTCGGCCAGGCCCGGCTGGTCCAGCAGGACCTCGGCCAGCGGGGTGGGCAGGAAGCAGACCGTCGTCCCCGTCCGGGCGAACCAGTCCACCAGGGCGGCCGGGTCGTCCAGGACCTCCGGCTCCGGCAGGTCGACCCGGGCCCCCGCGGTCAGGTACGGCCAGAGCTCCCACTGCGCCGCGTCGAAGCCGAGCCCGGCCAGCTGGGTGGCCCGGTCCCCGGGCTCGATCCGGTACGCCCGGCGGTGCCAGGCGCAGAGGTCGGCGAGCGAGCGGTGCGAGACCGTCACGCCCTTGGGCACCCCGGTGGAGCCGGAGGTGTAGATGACGTACGCCAGGTCCTCCGGCGCCACCCGGACCTCCGGTTCGACGGCCGGTCGACGCTCGATCTCCGCCCAGGCGCGGTCGAGTTCGACCACCGTCGCACCGGTGGCCGGCAGCCGTCCGGCGGTGGCGGAGGTGGTGAGCAGCACCGGCGCCCCGGTGTCCTCGGCCACCAGGCGCACCCGCTCGGCCGGCAGGTCGGGGGCCAGCGGCACGTACGCCCCGCCCGCCTTCAGCACGGCCAGCATCGCCACCGGCAGCAGCGGGCCCCGTTCCATCGCCAGCACCACCCGCACGCCCGGGGCCACGCCGAGCGCCACCAGGTGGTGGGCCAGGCGGTTGGCCCGCTCGTCCAGTTCGGCGTAGGAGAGCTGCCGCCGCCCGGCGCCGACGGCGATCGCGGCCGGGGCGCGCCGGGCCTGCTCGGCGAAGAGCCGGTGCACGGGCCGCGCGGTGTCGTGGTCGACGGCGGTGTCGTTCCAGCCGGTCAGTAGCTGCTCGCGCTCCGGGCCGGTGAGCAGCGGGAGTTCGGCGATCCGCCGGTGCGGGTCGGTGCCGAGCTCGATGAGCAGCACCCGCAGCCGGTCGGCCATGACCTCGATGGTCCGCGCGTCGAACAGGTCGGCGTTGTACTCGACCATGACGTCGAGCGCGCCGTCCCGCTCGGTGAACTCCAGGGTGAGGTCGAGCACCGCCGAGCGGCGCGGCAGGACGTGCCACTCGCTGCGGACCCCGGCGAGGTCGAGCTCCCCGGCCGGGGCGTTCTGCAGCACCACCATGGCCTGCACCAGCGGGGTGAGGGTCGGGTCGCGCTCCTCGCAGAGCTCGTCCACCAGCTGCTCGAACGGGACGTCCTGGTGGGCGAAGGCGCCGAGCACGGTCTCCCGCACCTGGGCCAGCAGCTCCGGGAAGGAGGCCCGTCCGTCCACCTCGGAGCGCAGCACCACGGTGTTGATGAACGATCCGACCAGCTGCTCCAGCTCGTGCCGGTCGCGGCCGGAGACGGCCGTGCCCACCGCGATGTCCGACTGGCCGGACAGCCGGGCCAGCAGCACCTGGGCGGCTGCCACCAGGGTCATGAACAGGGTGGTGCCGTTGGCCCCGCCCAGCGCCTTCAGCCCGGTCACCACGTTGTGGTCGATCCCGAAGCGGTGGACCGCGCCGGTCGAGCTACGGACGGCCGGGCGCGGCCGGTCCAGCGGCAGCTCCAGCGGGGTCAGTCCGGCCAACCGGTCGCGCCAGTAGTCGAGGTGCCCGGCCATCGCCGCTCCGGCGGCGCGCTCGCGCTGCCAGGCCGCGTAGTCGGGGTAGCCGATGCGCAGCGGCTCCAGCGCGGCGGGCCGCCCCTCACCGGCCGCGGTGTAGAGCGCGCTCAACTCGTCGGCGATCAGGCCCATCGACCAGCCGTCGGTCGCCAGGTGGTGGACGCCGAGGGCGAGTACGTGGTCGTGCTCGGCCAGGCGGACCAGCAGCGCCCGCAGCACCGGGCCGGTGCGCAGGTCGAAGGGCCGCTCGGCCTCCTCGGCGAGCACCCGTTCCAGCTCCGCGGCGCGCTCCCGCACGGGCACCGCCGAGAGGTCGGCCACGGTCAGCGGCACGTCCGCTCCGGGCGCCGGGAGGACCACCTGGTACGGCTCGCCGTCCTCGGTGGAGATCACGGTGCGCAGCGGCTCGTGACGCTCGATCAGCCCGGCCAGGGCCGCGCGCAGCGCGTCCTCGCGCAGGGCGCCGCGCAGCCGGTGACCGACGTGCACGTTGTACGCCGCGCCGTCCGGGTCGAACTCGTGGAAGAACCAGAACCGCCGCTGGGTGGAGGAGAGCGGCAGCCGGCCGTCGCGGTCCACCGGCTCGATCGGCGCCTCGGTGGCCGACTCGGCCTTCCCGGCGGCCAGTTCGGCGACGGTCCGGGCCTCGAGCAGCGCCCGGACGCTCAGGTCCCAGCCGAGCTCCGTCCGGATCCGGGAGATCGCCCGCACCGCGGAGAGCGAGTCGCCGCCGAGCTCGAAGAAGTCGTCGGTGACCCCGACCTCGGCCAGGCCCAGCACCTCGCGCCAGACTCCGGCCAGCGCCTCCTCGACGGCGTCGCGCGGCGCGACGGACTCCGCCTCCACGCTGTCCTGCCGGGTCGGCGCCGGGAGCATGCGGCGGTCCAGCTTGCCGTTGGTGGTGAGCGGGAAGCGCTCCATCACGTGGAAGGCGGAGGGGATCATGTAGCCGGGCAGCCGGTCGGCCAGCAGCTCACGCAGCCGTGACGGCGGCGGCACGACGGCCTCCGCCTGTGCGGCGGCCGGCTCGGCGGGCACCAGGTAGGCGACCAGCCGGCGGTCCCCCGGACGGTCCTCCCGGACCAGCACCGCGGCCGCTCCGATCGACGGCTCGCGCTTCAACGCGGCCTCGATCTCGCCGAGTTCGATCCGGAAACCGCGCAGCTTCACCTGGTCGTCGCTGCGCCGCAGGTACTCCAGGGAGCCGTCGGCGCGCAGCCGCACCAGGTCGCCCGAGCGGTACATCCGCTCGCCCGGCGCCCCGAACGGGCAGGCCACGAACCGCGCGGCGGTCAGATCGGGCCGGTTGGCGTAGTTGCGGGCGAGCCCCGGTCCGGCCACGTACAACTCGCCGACCGCGCCCGGCGCCACCGGCCGCAGGCCGGCGTCCAGCACGCGGAAGTCCAGGTCCGGAATGGCCGTACCGATGTCGCTTCCGACGGCCGCGGCCGCCCCGGCCTCGTCGAGCGCGACGAAGGAGGCGTGCACGGTGGTTTCGGTGATCCCGTACATGTTGACCAGGGTCGGGGCGGTGTCGCCGTGCCGCTCGTACCACTCCCCCAGCCGGCCGAGGTCCAGCGCCTCCCCGGCGAAGACCACCCAGCGCAGGGCCAGCCGGGCGCTCAGCTCCGGCTCGGCGCGGTCGGCGGGCATCAGCTGGTAGAAGGCCGAAGGGGTCTGGTTCAGCACTGTGACCTGTTCGTCGGCCAGCAGCCGCAGGAATTCGGCCGGCGAGCGGGTCACCGCCTGCGGCACCACCACCAGTCGGCCGCCGTGCAGCAGGGCGCCCCAGATCTCCCACACCGAGACGTCGAAGGCGAAGGAGTGGAAGAGCGGCCACACGTCGTGCTCGTCGAAGCCGTACCAGTGCGCGGTCGAGGTGAAGAGCCGCACCACGTTGCCGTGCGGGATCACCACGCCCTTGGGCCGCCCGGTGGAGCCGGAGGTGTAGATGACGTACGCGGGATCCTCCGGGCTGCGCCCGGCCGCGGGCAGGGCCGTCGTCGCCGCCGCGGCCACCGCCTCGGCCGTGCCCGGGTCGTCCAGGGCGAGCCAGTGGCCGTCCGTCCGGACCTCGGCGAGCGCCCCGCCCACCTCGGCGGTGGTCAGGGTGAGCACCGGTCGGGCGTCCGCCAGCACGTAGGCGATCCGCTCGGCCGGGTACTCGGGATCGATCGGCACGTAGCCCGCACCGGACTTGAGCACCGCGAGGATCGCCACCAGCATCTCGGCCGACCTCGGCAGCACCAGCGCGACGAACCGCTCGGGGCCGGCACCTCCGGCGACCAGCAGCCGCGCCAACTCGTCGGACCTGGCGTCCAGTTCGGCGTAGCTGAGCGACTCGTCACGGTACGTCAGCGCGATCCTGTCCGGCGTCCGGGCCGCCTGCTCGGCGAACAGCTGGTCCAGGCAACGCTCCTGCGCCACACCCATCGGAACTACTCCTCCTCGGCCTTCGGCCTGCTCTGCGGGGCTGCGACTCACGGGTGTCCGCGGTCCGTCACTCGTACGCGCCGAGATGGCGGTACGCGGGCCAGAGCGTCTTCCACGGCGCGCGCGGCCCCCGGCAGACCGAGATCTGCCGGCCCTGCTCCGGATTGCTGATGTCCAGCCCGTTGTCGAGCTTGGCGGCGTCCGTGCACCGCTCGAAGTCGGCGGTGAGCCGGGCCTGGTCGACCCCGACGGTGACCACCACGTCCGCGGAGTCGGGCGGCGGTCCCCAGTTGTGGAGCTCGTTGTGCCCGCTGTAGACCTCGGGCAGGTGGTACTTCCCGCCGAAGCGGTCCAGCGCGCCGGCCTCGCCGAAGTTGCCCGCCAGCAGCACCGCGCGGGCCTTCTCCTCGGCCGGCAGCCCGTCGTACACCGCCGCCACCTGGGCCACCGTGGTCGGCCAGCCGACCGTCTCCAGGGCCATGCTGTTGATCGCCGCCTGGTGCAGCGACTTCTCCGGGATCACCGGCAGCGCCAGCAGCAGCTGGAGCAGCGAGGTCAGCACCAGCCCGACCGCCACCACCGGCAGCCGCCGCCGACCGCGGGCGATCCAGCGGTCGGCCCGGATCGCCCCGACCGCGAACAGCGCGATCAGGAACCCGCCGGTGTAGTCCGGCCGGCCGCCCTCGATCATCAGCGCGGCGACCGTCGCCAGCAGGTAGCCGACCGCCACCGCCCGCACCGGGCGCCACTCCCGCTTGCGGAACAGGCCGATCAGGCCGGCGATCCAGAACACCGCCAGACCCGGGCCGAGCAGCAGCAGCAGGTTCGAGACGAACAGCGAACGGTTCGCCGAACCGTCGCTGGCGCCCAGCGCGTGCGCCATCTGGATCTGCGGGAAGTCGTGGGTGATCTGGTAGATCAGGTTCGGCGCCCCGATCACCAGCGCCAGCACCATCCCCAGGTAGAGCCGCCGGTCGCGGAAGACCTGCCGGGGCCCGGCCAGGGCCAGACCGAGCAACAGCGACACCGGCAGCAGCAGCACCATGTACTTGGCGTACAGCGCCACTCCGCACACCACACCGGCCCAGATCCACCACCGGCCGTCCTGCCGTAGCAGCGCCCGCAGCACGAACAGCATCACCAGGCACCAGGCCACCGCGTCCAGGCTGCTGGTCAGGATCCAGTGGCCGACGCTCAGCACCATCACCGAGCTGCCGAGCCCGAGCGCCGTCATCAGCTGCGCCCGCCGCGAGGCCCCCAGCTCGACCGCGATCAGCGAACCGAGCACCACCACCGCCGCCGCGCACAGCACGGCCGGGACGCGGATCGCCCAGAGGCTGTCCCCCAGGACCAGCGTGGCCGCCCGGACCACCAGCGGCAGCGCCGGCGGCTGGTCCACATAGCCCCAGGCCGGCCCCCGCTCACCCAGCATCCGGAAGTACAACTCGTCCGCGTCGTAGCCGTATTCGTTGGCGAACAGCAGCAGTACGACCGCCGTCCCCGCCGCCACCGCGGCCACCGGCCGCCAGGCCGGCACCGCCGCCGACGGGGGCACCTCGGCCCCCCGTCGCTCGGAGAGCCGTGTCTCGTCTATTCCAGTGGTAGCCATCACAACCCTCACGTACCGGTAGGTCTGCCGACACTTGGGCAAGCCGGACGCCGGGCGTCACGACCCGTGTCGGATCCTCCTCGAACTACCGAGCGAGGCTCCACGTGTTTGACTCGTCCGCTAAACAGCTGCTTTCGAGCGCCCCTTGACGAGTTCATCTCCACCCTGTGGCTGATGCCGCCTCAGACTTCCGGTGGACCTGGGCACGGGACACGGCTGCCTAGCCTGAGGATGTGCATCGACTCAACGTCCGGCTGCGCACCCGCCCGATGACGGTCGACGCCGGTTGGGCCGGGCTGCTGTTGGTCATCGGCCTGCTGCACGCGTCACGGTTCGCCGGCCCGCAGCTGGCCTGGCGGGCGGCCTCGGCCGTCCTGCTGGCCGCGCTGCTCGTCGTCCGGCGCCGGGCCCCCGGTCCGGCCGCGGTCGGCGGCGTCCTGCTCGGGGTCGGCCAGCTCGTCCTCGACGTCGCAGCGGGCCCGGCCAGCGCCGGCTACCTCGCCCTGGCGTACACCGCCGCCGCGTACGGCCCGGTCTGGGCCTCCCGACTCGCGCTGGCCGGCGGCGCGCTGGCCGGCCCGCTGGCGGTCTGGCGCTTCGATCCCGGCGGGCCGACGGCCGGCTGGCCGCGGGCCGCCCTGCTCTCCGGGTTCCTGGCCACCCCGTTCATCCTCTGCTGGGCCTGGGGCCGACTGACCAGGGTGCGCCGCGCCTACCTCACCGAGCTGGAGGACCGCGCGGCCCGCCTGGAACGCGAACGGGACGCCCAGGCCAAGGTCGCGGTCGCCGCCGAACGCGCCCGCATCGCCCGCGAACTGCACGACGTGGTCGCCCACAACGTCTCGGTGATGATCGTCCAGGCCGACGGCGCCGCGTACGTCCTCGACAACTCCCCCCGACAGGCGAAGGAGGCACTCGGCACGATCGCCTCCACCGGACGACAGGCCCTGGTCGAGATGCGCCGCCTCCTGGGCGTACTGCGCACCTCCGACACCGCCGAGGAATACGTCCCCCAACCGGGCGTCGAGAAACTCCCGGAACTACTGGAACAGGTCCGCACCGCCGGACTGCAGGTGGACTACGCCACCTCCGGACACCCCCGCGAACTACCGCGCGGCGTCGAACTCACCGTCTACCGGATCGTCCAGGAGGCACTGACCAACGTCCGCAAACACGGCGGCCCCGACGTACACGCCCGGGTCGCCGTCGACTTCGGCGAACGCGAACTGGCCGTCCTGGTCGAGGACGACGGACGCGGCAGCACCGACGAGAACCTGACCACCGGCGGCGCGGACGGCCCGGGCCACGGCCTGATCGGCATGCGCGAACGGGTCGGCATGGTCAGCGGAAGCCTCGACGTGGGCCCCCGCCCCGGCGGCGGCTTCCGGATCCGCGCCATCCTCCCGCTCAAGACCCCGTCCTGACCGATCCGCTGCGGCCGCCGGGACCGGACTCCCGTCCTGCCGCGCGGTCGGCCGCAGGACCGCGACCGCGAGCACCGACGCCACCGCGAGCAGGCCCGCGGCGTGGATCACTGACCCCGGGGGCGGCGGGCACGGCGGACGGTGCGCTCGCTCTCCACCGGCTCGGCCAGGTGCCCCTCCACCAGGCGGGTGAGGGCGGAGACGAACATGTCCTGCTCGGGCTGCGCCAGCGACTCCAGCAGTTCACGGTGCACCCGGTCGGCGATCGCGGTGCCCTTCTCCACGGCGCGGGCGCCGTCCTCGGTGACCGAGATGATCCGGGCCCGGCGGTCGGTCGCGGACGGGCGGCGCTCCGCCAGGCCCGCCTTCTCCAGCTCGTCGACGGTGACCACCATGGTGGTCTTGTCCAGGTCCGCCAGCTCGGCCAGCTGGATCTGGGTGCGCTCGGCCTCCTGCGCGTGGAACAGCACGCAGTACGCGCGGGGGGTGATCCCGAGCTCGGTGAAGGCGGCCGCCATCCGGGTCGCCAGCACGTGGCTCGCGTGGTCGAGCAAGCCGGAAATATCGCGAATCTGGCGCACCGGCGGGGTCGTCGTCATACGTCCGAGATTAGCAACGGCCCGTCTGCTGCCGGATGATCCCGTTGCCAACCAACGCCGGGGTTACGGAATACCCAACTCGAACAGCGCATACCCCGCGTACCAGCCCGCCGCGATCGCCGGCATCGCGAACAGCCCGACCAGCGAGGAGGTCCGCACCCGGCGCAGCGCCACCGCCAGGCCGATGAACAGCGGGAAGGCCGGCAGCAGGTAGCGGGAGATGTTGCCGAAGATCTGGTTGCTGCTCAGCGCGGTGAAGAGGGTCAGTGCGGTGTAGACCCACAGGACCAGCGGCGGCCGGACCCGCCGGAGCAGCACCAGCAGGCCGGGCAGGGCGATCAGCAGGGCGATGGCGATCAGGTCCGGCACGGGATTGGACTGCCAGAAGTCCCAGTGGCCGGTGATCACGTCCATGACGGTGCGGACGGTGGAGGCGCCGAAGTCGAAGTAGCGGTTCCAGGCGCCGCGCTGGAGCTTGAAGTAACCGCCCCAGTCGCCCATCCGCCAGCCGACCCAGGCGACGTAGCCGATCAGACCCCACGGGGTGATCAGCATCGCGGTCAGCGGGCGGGCCACCCCGTCGGTGCGGCGGATCAGCGCGACCAGCGCGGCGATCGAGACGGCGGCGATCAGCGCGGCGGCGGTCGGCCGGTTGAGGCCCGCCACCAGGGCGAGCAGGCCGGCGGCCACCCAGCGGCGGGTCATCACGCAGTAGCAGGCCCAGGCGGACAGCGCGACGAACAGCGAGTCCGAATAGACCGCCCACTCCACGCCCGAACCCGGGAACAGGCCCCAGATCACCGCGGCGATCACACCCGCCCGGAACCCGCCGAGCCGCTCGGCGATCGCGAAGATCCCGGCCGCGGCGGC
Organism: Kitasatospora sp. NPDC018058; assembly: GCF_044327205.1. Taxonomy (NCBI): domain Bacteria; kingdom Bacillati; phylum Actinomycetota; class Actinomycetes; order Kitasatosporales; family Streptomycetaceae; genus Kitasatospora; species Kitasatospora sp. NPDC018058. The sequence goes on from NZ_JBIRFA010000005.1 coordinate 107,246, forward strand.
CAGCGAGGCGAGCACCGAGACCACGATCCCGGAGCCGTACGGGCCGAGCCCGGTGACCGCGCCGACCAGCCGCATCAGCCAGGGGTAGAGCGGGAAGAAGGCGGCGGAGTTCTCGTAGTAGGTGGCCAGCGGGAAGCCGTGCAGCGGGATCAGCTGCGGGTCGTAGCCGTTCTCGGCGATCCGCTGGTACCAGACGCCGTCCCAGGTGCCCAGCACGTCCCACGCGTGGGTGCCGCCGCCCCGGCCGACCTGCTTCTTCAGGTAGTCCCCGGTGTGCTCCAGCAGCATCAGGAAGACGGTCAGACCGATCGCCTTGACCACCGCGTACGCGCCCAGCGCGGGCGCGAAGCGGTCCACCAGCGCCCCGAACCGCCCGGGTGCCCGTCCCGCCCGTTCCTCGGGCCGCTCCACAACCGGCGCCACGAGCGCCCCGGGCTCGGTGCTGGACGACTCGGTGCTCGATGCCGTGCTCATCTGCTCTGGGTACTCCCCGCCCCGCTCAAGGTGCGCGCGGCTCCGGCGCAACGATTTTCCCGTGAGCCTACGGCACGCCCCCACCCGCGCCACCCTCCCCCGCCCGCCGCAAAACCCCTGGCGCCCGGAACACGGCGCCCGCGACGATTCCGCCCATGCCGTTCCAGCCACCGAAGCACCAGATCCGGGCCCTCCACACCGCCGACACGATCACCGTCTACCAGGCCTTCCCACCGCGGATCGCCGAGCCGGCGGCGGCCGAAGGGCGGTTCCCGGAGGCGTTCAAGCGGGACCGGATGACCTGGATCAAACCCTCGTTCCTCTGGATGATGCACCGCAGCGACTGGGGCCGGAGCCCGGGTCAGGAGCGGGTGCTGGGGGTGGAGATCGACCGCGAGGGCTTCGACTGGGCGCTGGAGCGGGCGGTGCTGAGCGCCTACACCGGTCGGGTGCACGCCTCACAGGCGCAGTGGAAGCGGGAGCTGCGGCAGAGCCCGGTGCGGGCGCAGTGGGACCCGGAGCGCGGGCCGAACCTCGGGGCGCTGGAGTGGCGCGCGATCCAGGTCGGGCTGCGCGGCGAGGCGGTGCGACGCTACGCGGACGAGTGGATCCGGCGGATCACGGACGTCACCGAGCTGGCCGACCCGATGCGACGGGAGCGCGACCCGGCGCTGCTGCCGGCCGAGACGCCGTACCCGATGAGCGCGGCCGTCGCCGCCCGGCTGGGGGCGGCGACGGCCTGAGGCGCTCCGGGCCCGCGTCAGCTGTGCACGTAGACGATGCCGAGCTTGGTGAGCTGCCAGAGTTGGGCGGGGGCGCCGGTGTCCTGGGCGAGTTCGATGGAGGGGTTGCCCTTGGCGTCGAGGGTGGCGCCGGCGGAGAGGACCTTGGTGGGGTCGGCCGAGTCGGCGATCTTGTAGCCGCCGTTGCCGGCCGGCTTGAAGACCCAGTGCTGGTTGGCGCCGCCGTTGCAGCCCCACTGCTGGATGCGGGTGCCGACGGCGGTGGACGCGGCGTTGGCGTCCAGGCACATGTCACGGTTGCCGCTGAAGTCCAGCTCGTAGCTGCCGCCGGCCTTGGCCTCCAGGACGAAGGACTGGTTCAGCCCGCCGGTGGCCGGGTAGCTGATCGCGGCCCGCCCGTCGGTGGAGTCGCCGTAGGTGCCGCCGCCGGAGAGGTCGAGGGCGTTGCCGGTGGCCGCGTTGGTGAGCTGGTACCAGGAGCCGTCCTCGGGGACGTCGCCGAAGGGCTTGCCCGGGGTGAGCGGCTGGATCGCGGTGGTGTTCTGCTGGTTGAGGGTGCAGTACGCCTGGGCGAGGTCGGGGCGGGCGAAGAACTGGCCGAGGCAGACGCCCTCGCCGCGGTAGCCGGCCACCCGCAGGTGGTACGACTGGCGGACCATGTTCATGCACAGCCCGGGGATGCCGATCTGCGAGTCGCAGCCGTTGCGCGCCCACTCGGAGAGATTGATGACGTCCCCGTTGCTGTACTCGTACGGGGAGCTGGTCCACTCCGCGCACACCTCGTGCCCGAAGGCGACCCGCCGCTGGTCCAGGTACCGCACGCCGGGCACCTGTTCGGCCGCGCCGCGGAGCGCGTCGCTGAACGTCGGCACCACCCAGTTGTGGCCCCAGGCGAGGTCCTCCGGGAAGGCCGGGCAGCCGTCGGCGATCTTGCCGAGGTAGTCGTTGCGCCGGATGTCCGGGGTGATCGGGTTGAAGTACGACTGGTACACCAGTTGGTACGAGGAGTCGGCGTAGCCGGCCTTGCGCATGGTCTGCCGGATGTTCTGCAGCGCGGCCACGACCTTGGGCTGGACCCGCTTGGCCCGCTGGCGGATCTCGTCGCTGCCGATGGTGTCCCGGCAGCCCTGGTCCTTGGGGATCGGGAAGTACTGCGCGAGGCAGTGCATCATGATGCCGCTGAAGTCGAAGTCGTCATTGGCGCCGATCGTGACGACGACCAGCTTGACGTCGTACTTGCCCGCCACGTCGGCGAGTTTGACGTCCTGCTTGGGCTCGCCGAAGTCGCCGCTGCCCGAGCCGGTGATCTTGGCCAGCTCGGGGTCGCTCACCAGGTCGCCGGTCTGGGCGCCGGAGCAGGCGAGGTCGATCGGGGTCACCCCGGGGATGTCGGTGACGAAGATCTCCGACTTGGGGTGCCGGTGGCAGTAGTCGGTGGGGCTGTCGGTCTCGGGGAAGTAGCCGTCGTTGGTGTCGGTGCCGGCGCCCTCCCCGGAGATGGCGCTGTCGCCGAGGGCGACGACGGCGGCCGGGCGGACGGCGTCGGGCGCCGGGGCCGGAGTGGTGTCGGCGAGGGCGCCAGGGGCGCCGGCCAGGCCGAGGGCGGCGACGAGGACGCCGGTGGCGAGCAGCGCCGCGGACCGGGAAGCGCCCGTTCGCGTCCGCCGCGCCGCTGGGATGCGGAACCTGATCACACGCGACTCCTTGCGGGGGGGGTGGGGAACCGCCCGGCCGGGGGCGCCGAGCGGCGCGGAGCAAGAGAGGAGCAGGAAAGGTGAGCAGGTCTCACATTCTAGGTACTGACAAGTAGTGCAACAAGCCTCGTGACAACACCTCGCATTGACGCGGCGACAGCGGCGACGGTGACGACAGCCGCACGGACAGGAAAAGAGCCGCCGTTCCGCGCCCCAGGAGGGAAGCGCGGAACGGCGGCTCTCACCGGCCGAACCGGGTGTGGAATCAGCCCACGTTGGCGCAGTGGTTGCCGTACGCCGGGCTCAACAGGCCACCGGCGTTGACGGTGTTGCCGCACAGGTTGATCGGGATGTGGATCGGAACCTGGAGCTGGTTGCCCGAGATGGCACCGGGGGAGCCGGCGGCGACACCCTCGGCGCCGGAGCTGGCCATGGCGGTGCCGGCGCCGGCGGCCACGATGCCCACCACGGCCGCGCCGACGGCGGCGGTCTTCTTGATGCTCATGCGAGCCTCCTGACTGTTCAACAGAGATGCACGGGGAGTGCGACATCTAGAACGAGACCTGTCCGGGGCGGTTGCGACGGTGCGCGCACTGTCACCCACCTGGAGCATTGGAGCCGCTGACCGGCATTCGGGTGATCGACGGGCCAGACCGTTTCCCCCCGTGTACCGCCTCGTTCTCTCTCACGGAAGACGGTCCACCACCCGGCCCTACTCAACGAATCGAGTACCGCCCATGCGCAACTCGCCCACGGTCTCGTCGGCACCGAGGCCACCGGCAAGTCGGTCGACGTGGCGGGCCCCCCAGAACCCGGCGTTCGGCGACACCGCCTGAACGCCTGACCGGGAATTCCTGGTCACGCCTTTGTCCGAACCGTTCCCGGCCGTGCGGGAATTGTTCGCCTGGCGCTGGAACAATGCGGCGGCTGCGTCGACGCCCGAGCCATGGGCGGAACACACCGGTGTGCGCCGTCGGAGCGACAATCACGGCAATCCCTGAAGCCATCGGGCCGGCATTCCCGCTCGCCCGACTCCCGACATTTCCGTTCCGTCGGGAAGAACCTCGGAGGAAAATCATGCGCAACCTCAAGAAGGCGACCGCCCTGTCGCTGGCCGCCACCGGCATGGTGCTCGGTGCCGCCGGTGGCGCGTTCGCCAGCTCGGGCGCGGAGGGCGTGGCCGCCGGCTCCCCCGGTTTCGTCTCCGGCAACCAGCTCCAGGTTCCGATCCACATCCCGATCAACCTGTGCGGCAACACCCTCTCCGCCGTCGGCCCGATGAACCCGGCCTTCGGCAACCACTGCGCCAACCTCGGCTGACCCGGCGGTCGCCGCTCCGGCGACCGCCGACTCACCGAGTCCGTGCCGCGCTCCGCAGCGCCGGGGCGCGGCACGCTCCACCCGTGTGTGATCGAGGAGATCAACCCCCATGCAGAACGTGAAGAAGGCCGCTGTCCTCTCCGCCGCCGCTGCCGGCCTGGTGCTGGGCGCGGTGGGCTCCGCCGCCGCCAACTCGAGCGCGGAGGGCGTGGCCGCCGGCTCCCCCGGTTTCGTCTCCGGCAACCAGCTCCAGGTGCCGGTGGACATCCCGCTCAACGTGTGCGGCAACACCTTCGGCGCCACCGGCCTGCTGAACCCGGCCTTCGGCAACAAGTGCGCCAACGTGGAGGTGCACCCGAAGCCCGCGGACGACTGCTGATCCGCGATAGGCGCGTGTTCCGGCCGAACTGCCCCCCGACCAGCCGGCCGGGGGGCAGTTCGGCATCCCCGGGCGGGCTGTCCCGGGGAACCCCGATCCACCGAAGGGTGATCCGTATGGTTTCGATGAAGCGCGGGGCGGGCCTGGCCGCCGCCGCGGGCGCGGCGGTGCTGCTCGGCACCGGTTCGGCGCAGGCCGCCACCACCTCGGGGCAGGCGCCTGCGGCGGGCCCGGCCTCGCTGACCAGGACCGACGTCGGGCAGGCGCTGAACGGGACGACGACCGGCCTCGGCTACGGCGTCGCGGCGATCAAGAGCCTGCGTCTGGACCCGTTTGCCAACTCCTCGGCCGACGTGCTCAACAACGGCGCGACCGTCCAACCGGACCAGGGCCTGGCCCCGGTCGGCACCAGCACGCTGACCGGCCCGCTGAGCGCGGGCGGCGGCATCAAGGACCTCCCACTGGTCGGCGGGCTGACCGGCGTCCTGCCGGGCTGAACCGCAGCGGAGCCCGGCACCCCTGACGGCGAACGGGGTGCCGGGCTCCGCCGTGTCCGGCGCCGGAGCTCAGAGCCGGGTCAGCCCGGCCGGCCCCGACTGCCGCCCCAGACCGGTGACGGTCACCGTGGTGGTGTCGGCCAGGTCCGTCTGCCGCAGGACGCCGGTGGCGGTCGCGGTGGTGGTGTCGGCCAGGTCGTTCACCTCGTCCGTGACGGAGAGCCGGCTCTCGTCGCCGCCGAGGCTGGCGGTGGCCCCGGGGACGGTCTGCACGGCGCCGGACACCAGGCGCGGGTCCACCTCGTCCACCTTGAGCCGGCCGTCGGCGAGCTGGCCGGTGCCGTCGTGGACCAGGGCCAGCGGCTTGCCGACGTCCATGCCGGGGGTCTCGGCCTGCAGCGGCGCGGCCGGGGCCTCCAGCAGCACCTCGCCGAGGTCGGCGCCCTGGTCGACCAGCGGAAGCGGCAGCTGGGCCTTGGCGCCCGGGCCGACCTTGCCGGTGGCCAGCCGGGGCACGAGGTGGTCCGGGAGCAACCCGTTGTCGGTGGTCCGGCCGGGCGCCGGCGGCATCAGCAGCGAGGTCGGGATGTCGGAGTGCAGGTGGCTGCCCAGCGGGGTGAGCGGCACGTCCGCCGGGACCAGCCGGGTGGCCAGCTTGCCCTCCAGGGCTCCGACCTGGTCGGGGCTTACCGGGGCGGCGCAGGCCGATCCCTGGGAGGCGAGCATGCCCGCACCGACCGCCAGCAGCATCACGCCGGCCCGCTTGGAGAACTTCATGCTTTTCACCGTTCTGCCTGTCCGTACTGGAGGCGTACTGGAGATCTACGGGGGAGGGCTGCGGGGCCGCAGCCGGAAAACAATCTGCCTCAACGAATGACCGCGAGTTCGGATTGCGAGCATTAACCGGTTCGGCCTAATAGTCCGACCAAAAACCACCCTTCGACGCGCCTCCCGGACTCTTTTCAAAAATCCCCGTAACCTTCCGTGCCGTCATTCTTTGATCTGGACGTCAGTGACTGCAGAACGGTTCTGAGCGTTCTACGCGTTGTACCGCACGGAAAACCCAAAGCATTTCAGAGAGGGATCTCCCCATGATCCAGAAGTCCTTCGCCGCCGCCGGCCTGGCCGTCGCCGCGCTGGCCGCCGCCGCCGCGCCGGCCGCCGCCATCGGTGACGCGGACGGCGCCGCCGCCTCGATCGAGGGCAACGGCGGCACCAACTTCACCGGCACCGTCGGGAACGACAGCCCGAACTTCCACTTCCTGGACAACGCGAACGTCTGCCTCCCCGAGATCCACAACATCGCCGTGAGCGGGCTCGGTCTGGCCATCCCGGTCGAGGTCCCGATCGCCAACAGCGGTGGCCGGCAGTACTGCACCCAGGGGCAGGGCACCCAGAGCCACGGCGACGCGGGCGTGTCCCACCTGGTCGGCTGACCGGTCCCCTCACGGCTCCCCCCGAACCACCCTCGAATCGCCCCCCGATTCACCCCCGAGAGGAAAACCAGAAATGATCAAGAAGTCCCTCGCCGCCGCCGGACTGGCTGCCGCCGCCCTCGCGATGTCCGCCGGCTCGGCCTCCGCCATCGCCGACTCGGACGGCGCCGCCACCACGGTCCAGGGCAACGGCGGCACCAACCAGACCGGCACCCATGGCAACGGCAGCCCGAACTTCCACGCCCTGGACAACCCGAACCTCTGCCTGCCGGAGATCCACAACATCGCGCTCACCGCCGCCGGCGCCGCGGTTCCGATCGAGGTGCCGATCCTGGACAGCACCCCGAAGCAGATCTGCAACGTCGGCCAGAACACCCAGTCCTCGGGCGACGCGGGTATCTCGCACCTGATCGGCTGATCAAGGGGCATGGCACGGTCGGAGGGCCCGGGGAGGAAGGTCTCCCCGGGCCCTCCGGGCTGCGGGACGAGGAGTCCGGCCGGGCTCACCGCTCGGCCGGGTGACCGTTCCGTCCGGCCCGGCGCGTGGGGCGTCGGGCCGGACGGAACGGATGTGATCACGAGTCAGAGTCAGAGCGCCCGCGGGGGCGCTCCCACAGAGAGGGCAGATCCATGAAGAGCAAGCTGGCCAAGGCCGCCCTGACCGCCACCGCCGCGCTGGCGCTCGCCGGTGCCGCCACCCCGGCGTTCGCCCACGTCGGCGTGGTGGGCGGCGGCGGCATCAAGGCCTCGGCCAACCCGCCGTTCGTGGCCGGCGGAGGCTTCGGCGTCGCCCACACCTCCGACATCGTCGCCGGCGGCTTCGGCGGTGGCGCCGCCACCTCCACCGAGCTGGTCGGCGGCGGCGCGGGCTTCGCGCACATCGACTGATAGCGGAACGCGGAAGGCCGGGCCCCTCTCCGACGAGGGGCCCGGCCTTCCGTCCGCCTTGAAGCGCTTACCGCTTGAGCATCCGAGCGGCCTCGACAGCCCAGTAGGTGAGGATCTGCTCGGCGCCGGCCCGGCGGATCGAGGTGAGCGTCTCCAGGATGGTGCGCTCCCGCTCGATCCAGCCGTTGGCGGCAGCGGCCTCCACCATCGAGTACTCACCGGAGATCTGGTAGGCGGCCACCGGCACCGACGAGACGTCGGCGACCTGCCGCAGCACGTCCAGGTACAGCATGGCCGGCTTGACCATCACCAGGTCCGCACCCTCGGCGAGGTCCAGCTCCAGCTCGCGCAGGGCCTCGCGGGCGTTGGCCGGGTCCTGCTGGTAGGTCTTGCGGTCACCCTTGAGCGAGGAGTTGACGGCCTCGCGGAACGGGCCGTACAGCGCGGAGGCGTACTTGGCGGTGTAGGCGAGGACGCTGACGTCCTGGTGGCCGGCCTCGTCCAACGCCCGCCGGATGACGGCGATCTGGCCGTCCATCATCCCCGACGGGCCGACCATGTGGACACCCGCCTCGGCCTGGACCACGGCCATCTCGGCGTAACGCGCCAGGGTCGCGTCGTTGTCCACGCTGCCGTCCTCGGCCAGCACGCCGCAGTGGCCGTGGTCGGTGAACTCGTCCAGGCAGAGGTCCGACATGACCACCAACTGGTCGCCGACCTCCGCGACCACGTCGCGGATGGCCTGTTGCAGGATCCCGTCCGGGTTGGTCCCCTCGGAACCGACCGCGTCCTTCACCTCGGGCAGGCCGAACAGCATGATGCCGCCCACACCGGCCTCGGCGGCCTCCACCGCGGCCTTCCGGAGGGTGTCCCGGGTGTGCTGGACCACCCCGGGCATCGAGGCGATCGGCTTCGCCTCGGTGATGCCCTCGCTGACGAAGGCGGGCAGGATCAGCTCCGCCGGGTGCAGCCGGGTCTCGGCGACCAGCCGGCGCATCGCCGGGCTCTGGCGCAGCCGGCGGGGGCGAACGTACGGGAATTCAGCGGACACGGCTTCTCTCTCCGAACGGTTGTGCCGTGCCGGGGGCGGTGGACTTCCACCCCCGGCACACTGGTTGGGGGCCTCAGCGGGCCTTGCGGCGCGAGCCCGGACGGCGCTCGCTGGGCCGGTAGACCGGCTCGCCCGCGGCCGTCGCGGTGTCGCGACGCTTGGCCCCGAAGTCTGCCAGCGCCTGGGCCAGCGCGGCCGCCGACGGCGCCGGGGCCATCACGTCGACCCGCAGGCCGTGTTCCTCGGCGGTCTTGGCGGTGGCCGGGCCGATGCAGGCGATGACCGTGACGTTGTGCGGCTTGCCGGCGATGCCGACCAGGTTCCGCACGGTCGAGGACGAGGTGAACAGCACCGCGTCGAAGCCACCGCCCTTGATCGCCTCGCGGGTCTCGGCCGGCGGCGGCGAGGCGCGCACCGTCCGGTACGCCGTCACGTCGTCGACCTCCCAGCCGAGCTCGACCAGGCCGGCCACCAGGGTCTCGGTGGCGATGTCGGCGCGCGGCAGCAGCACCCGGTCGATCGGGTCGAACACCGGGTCGTACGGCGGCCAGTCCTCCAGCAGCCCGGCCGCGGACTGCTCGCCGGAGGGCACCAGGTCCGGCTTCACGCCGAAGTCCACCAGGGCCTGCGCGGTGGTCTCGCCGACCGCCGCGACCTTGATCCCGGCGAACGCGCGGGCGTCCAGGCCGTACTCCTCGAACTTCTCCCGGACGGCGCGGACGGCGTTCACCGAGGTGAAGGCGATCCACTCGTAGCGGCCGGTGACCAGGCCCTTGATGGCCCGCTCCATCTGCTGCGGGGTGCGCGGCGGCTCGACCGCGATGGTCGGCACCTCCTGCGGCACCGCGCCGTACGAGCGCAGCTGCTCGGACAGGCCGTGGGCCTGCTCCTTGGTGCGCGGCACGAGCACGTTCCAGCCGAACAGCGGCTTGGTCTCGAACCACGAGTGCGAGGCGCGGTGGGCGACCTGCTCGCCCACCACGGCTATCACCGAGGTGGCCGGGTCCACTGGGGCGGAGACCGGCGAGGGCAGCACCCGGGCGGCCTTCAGGTCGGCCGCGATGGCGGACAGCGTGGAGGTGAAGGTGCGCTGGCGGGTGGTGGTGCCGGAGAGGGTGGCGCTCAGCGCCGACTCCGGCTTGCGGCCGTTGGAGACCAGGGCGTTGGCGGTGGCCGGCAGCTGGCCCAGGGTGGTGCGCACCACCAGGGTGGTCTCCGGCGCGCCCAGGTCGACCGGGCCGCCGGACAGCAGCTGGGCGCCGTCCACGAAGCGGACGTCGGTGCCGGCCGCGCCTCGCAGCGGGACACCCGCGTAGGCCGGGACGCCGACCGACTGGGCGACGCCCGGGATCACCTCGAAGGGGATCCCGTCGCCCGCGCAACTGAGCATCTCCTCGGCGGCGCAGCCGTCCAGGCCCGGGTCGCCGTCGACGGTGCGGACCACGTGCTTGCCGGACCGGACGGCCTCGGCGACCAGCTTGGCCAGGTCGAACTCGGCGCCCTCGGCGCCCGGGGTGTGCACCTGCACACCGGACGGGCAGTGGGTGCGCACGGCCGCCGCGGTCAGCGGGTCGGCCACCAGGATGTCGGCCGAGGACAGCACGTCGACCGCGCGCAGGGTCAGCAGGCCCGGGTCGCCGGGGCCCGCGCCCAGGAAGGTGCACCGTCCGGAGGGTTGGCCTGCCGGGAACAGGGCGTCGGTGGCGGCGGTGGGGCTCATCGGGCTCGCTCCCCCATCAGGGCGGCCGCGCCCGCGTCGAGCAGCCGGGCGGCCAGGGCGTGGCCGAGGGCCCGCGCCTGCTGCTCGGCGGTCTCGTCGAGGACGATCGGACCGTTGGCGGACATCTTCAGCAGGGCGGTGCCGTCGGGGTCGCCGACCACACCGTCCAACTGCAGTTCGTTCTCCCGGCCCCAGGTGGCCAGTGCGGCCACTGGGGCCGAGCAGCCGGCCTCCAGGGTGGCCAGCAGGGCGCGCTCGGCGGCCACGGCGACCCTGGTGGGGGCGTGGTCCAGCAGGGCGAGCGCGGCGGTCAGCGAGCCCCCGTCGGGAAGCACGGCCGCGGTGGTGCACTCGATCGCGAGCGCGCCCTGGCCGGGGGCCGGGATCATCAGCTCGGGGTCGAGGTGCTGGGAGATCTCGGCGCCGCGGCCGAGCCGGTTGAGGCCGGCCGTGGCCAGCACGACCGCGTCCAGCTCGCCGCCGGTCACGTAGCCGATCCGGGTGTCCACGTTGCCGCGGATCGCGACGGTCTCCAGCTGGGCGCCCCGGGCGACCGCCCAGGCGTTCAGCTGGGCCATCCGGCGCGGCGAGCCGGTGCCGATCCGGGCCGGGCGGCCGGCTCCGGCCAGCTTCTCCACCAGCTCGTCCAGGTTCAGGCCCTCGGCCGCGACCAGGGCGTCCCGGACGTCCTCGCGCTCGGGGACGGCGGCCAGCACCAGGCCCTCGGGCGAGGCGGTGGGCAGGTCCTTGAGCGAGTGCACGGCGAAGTCGATCCGGCCCTCCAGCAGCGCGTCCCGCAGTGCGGAGACGAACACGCCGGTGCCGCCGATCTGCGCGAGTGCCTCCCGGGAGGTGTCGCCGTAGGTGGTGATCTCGACCAGCTCGACGGGGCGCCCGGTGAGCCTGGTCACCTCGCGGGCGACCATGCCCGACTGGGCCATGGCGAGCGCGCTGCGCCGGGTGCCGAGCCGCAGGGCGGGGGCTCCCGGGGCCTGCTCGGTGAGCGGTTGACCATTCATGAGGTGATCGTCCCGGTGGTACTCGTGGGATGGCTGACGGTTCATCTGGCGCCCCCGCCCGAGGGCTGGGGCCGGCCGCCGACGGGCGTGCCCGACACGGCGTGCACGGCCGCCGGGTCGAGGTCGAACAGCTCGCGCAGGGCGTCCGCGTAGGAGGCGCCGCCGGGCTCGGCGGCCAACTGCTTCACCCGGACGGTCGGGGCGTGCAGCAGCTTGTCGACGACGCGCCGGACGGTCTGGGTGATCTCGGCGCGGGAGCGCTCGTCCAGGTCGGGCAGCCGGGAGTCCAGCCGGCCCAGCTCGGCGGCGACCACGTCGGAGGCCATCGCCCGCAGCGCGACCACGGTGGGCGCGATCCGGGCGGCCCGCTGGGCGGCGCCGAAGGCGGTCACCTCGTCGGCGACGATCCGGGTGACCTGGTCGACGTCGCCGGCGCCGGGGCTGGCGGCGTGCGCGTGGGAGAGGCTCTCCAGGTCGACCAGCAGGGCGCCGGCGAGCTCGTGCACCGCGTGGTCGACGTCGCGCGGCATGGCGAGGTCGAGCAGGGCGAGCGGCTGCGGCGAGGTGCGGAGGGCGACCGCGGCGGCCACGTCCTCGGCTTTGATCACCACGCCGGCCGCGCCGGTGCAGGAGATCACCAGGTCGACGTCGGCGAGCGCCTGCGGCACCTTGGCGAGGTCGAGGGTGCGGGCCACGTCCGGGCCGAGGATCTCGACCAGGCGCTCGGCCCGGGCCGGGGTCCGGTTGGCGATCAGCAGGTCGGTGACGCCGGAGCGGACCAGGGTGGCCGCGGCCAGCGAGCTCATCGAGCCGGCGCCGACCACCAGCGCGCGCTTGCCGGCGATCTCGCCCGCGCCCGCCGCGACCTGCTCCAGACCGAAGGTGACCAGCGACTGGCCGGCCTTGTCGATGCCGGTCTCGCTGTGCGCCCGCTTGCCGACCCGCAGGGCCTGCTGGAACAGCTCGTTCAGGCCGCGCCCGGCGGTGTGCTCGTCCTGGGACTTGGCCAGCGCGTCGCGCAGCTGGCCGAGGATCTGGCCCTCGCCGACGACCATCGAGTCCAGGCCGCAGGCCACCGAGAACAGGTGGTGGACGGCGCGGTCCTCGTAGTGGACGTAGAGGTGGGAGGTCAGCTCCTCCAGGTCCACCCCGCTGTGGTGGGCCAGCAGCAGCGACAGCTCGGCGACGCCGGCGTGGAACTTGTCCACGTCCGCGTACAGCTCGATCCGGTTGCAGGTGTTGAGCAACGCGGCCTCGGCGACGGTCGAGGAGGCGGCCGCGTCGTGCAGCAGTCGGGTCGGGACCTCACCGGTCAGCGCGGCACGCTCCAGCACGCCGACCGGTGCGGTCCGGTGGCTCAGTCCGACGACGAGAAGACTCATGCCCGCCCCCCACAGCTCTCGGTGTTCATGCGGGCATCACCGCGGACAGCTCGCCCTCGCCGCCCTTGGCGGACTTGCCCTTGGCCGACGGCTCGGCCTGGTCCTTGCCGCCCGCCTCGCCGGAGCCGCGGCCCTTGCCGCTGCCGCCGCCGGCCGCGCGGCGCAGCTTGGCGGCCGCCGCCCGGACCGGTCCGGGGGCGCGGTCGAGCACCGACTCGGTGTGGTCCGGCTCCTCGCCCGCCTTGCGCTGCTCGTGGAAGGCCAGGATCTGCAGCTCGATGGAGAGGTCCACCTTGCGCACGTCCACGCCGTCCGGGACGGTCAGCACGGTCGGGGCGAAGTTGAGGATGCTGGTGACGCCGGCCTCCACCAGCCGGTCGCAGACCTGCTGGGCGGCGCCGGGCGGGGTGGTGATCACGCCGATGGAGACGTGCTGGCTCTCGACGATCGACTCGAGCTCGTCCATGTGGCGCACCGGCAGTCCGGCCGCGGTGGAACCGACCACGTTCGGGTCGGCGTCCAACAGGGCGGCGACCCGGAAACCGCGGGAGGCGAAACCGCCGTAGTTGGCGAGGGCGTGCCCGAGGTTCCCGATGCCGACGATGACGACCGGCCAGTCCTGGGTCAGGCCGAGCTCGCGGGAGATCTGGTAGACGAGGTACTCGACGTCGTAGCCAACGCCGCGGGTGCCGTAGGAGCCGAGGTAGGAGAAGTCCTTGCGCAGCTTGGCCGAGTTCACTCCGGCCGCGGCGGCCAACTCCTCGGAGGAGACGGTCGGCACCGAGCGCTCGGAGAGCGCGGTGAGGGCCCGCAGGTAGAGGGGCAGGCGGGCGACGGTCGCCTCCGGGATGCCCCGGGCACGCGAGGGTCGGCGCGCGGCGCCCTGGTCAGGCGTCTGCGAACTGCTCTGTGGTGATCGGCCGATTGCCACGGTGCTCCTGTGGGTGAAGCTGGGCTTTGGCAGCCAGGCTATGCGTTTGTGAACGTGTGCACAAAGATGGTGTCCGATTTGTCCCCGCACAGTGACACGCATCACGCCGTCGAGCCGGTAGCGGCGTCGGTGGCCTGCCGTCCGACAGCCGTCAGGGCTCGGCCGTCATGGGGGTCGACCGATCCGAGTGGGAGGCCCCCGCGCTCGCGCGGGGGAGGGGGCACGGCGCCGGCCTGGGTCAGCACCACCTCCGAGGACCGGTCGCCAGGAAGCCGCGGGCCGTACAGCGCCTCGCGGCGGACCAACGGGACGGGCGCGCCGGACGACCGGGACCGCGCCCACCCCAGTCGCGGCCAGGGCACCCGGGCGGCCTCCCGCAGCGGGCCGGCCCAGTCGTCCGGCGGGCAGGACGGGGCGCCCACGCAGTGCCGCAGCAGCTCGGCGGTCACCCGGGCGTCGCCCAGCGCGGTGTGCGCCGGGTACCAGCCCAGGCCCGCCGCCTCCACACAGGCCGCCAGGCCGTGGCTGCGGGCCTCCGGCAGGTGCTCGCGGGCCAGCTGCATGGTGCACAGCAGCGGGACGGGCGGCAGCGGCACCCCGATCCGGGCGAACTCACGGTCCAGGAAGGCGTGGTCGCAGCTGACGTGATGGCCGACCAGCACCCGGCCGGCCAGCAGCTCCAGCAGCCTCGGGGCGATCTCCCGGAAGCGCGGGGCGCCCTCGACGTCGGTCTGGCGTATCCGGTGCACATGGGTCGGGCCGACCGGGCCCAGCGGGTCCAGCAGGGTGGCGAACTCGCCCTCGGGGCAGAGCCGCTCGTTCAGCAGCACCACCGCGATCTCGACCACCCGGTGCCGCCACGGGCTGCGGCCGGTCGCCTCCACGTCCACCACCGCGAAGCCCCGGGGGCCCGTCAGGGCTCGGGGCGTCCCAGGGGTCGGGCCGGGAAGCATGGCGGCACTCCTCGTGTGCTCAGCCCCCCATGGGCGCAAACGCGTTCGATCGTAAGCCGACCGCGGCGCCCCTCCTCAAACCGAAACGGAGTGTCTTTGGCAACGATTCGGCGAACCGCCCCCGCCGGTCGGCGGGGGCGGTCGCGGGTCGCTCAGGCGCCGAGGGCGGTGCGCAGACGGCGCTCGTCGACCCGCCAGAAGTCGTGCTGGCGGCCGTCGATCAGGGTGACCGGGATCTGCTCCCAGTAGCGCCGGTACAGCTCCTCGTCCTGGGTGATGTCCTTCTCCTCGAAGGTCGCGCCCAGCTCCGCCGTCACCCGGACGATCACCTCCCGGGCCTCGTCGCACAGGTGGCAGCCGGGCTTGCCGACCAGAGTCACGGTACGGTCCGCGGGCTTGGGGCTCTTACGTCGCAGCAGTGGGCTCACCCCGCCATTGTGGGGCCCGGCGACGGACAGCTGTTCACCGTGTGGGCACGGCGCCGTCACGGCCGCTCCCCGCCCGGCTGGCTATGCTCGGTGACATGGCCGTGCTCCGAAGGCTCACCCAGGCGAGGCGCTCCACCACCGCGCGGAGCGCCCTGGCGGGCGAGGCCGCGGCCGAGGCGGCCGAGGCCGCGCTGCGCGCCGAGCCGCAGACCCTCCCCGCGGTCGCCCCGGCGGCCGCCGCGCCCGCCGCGGCCGGCCCGGCACCGAGCCGGCCCGGGAAGGCGCCCAAGGCCCCGGCGGGGAACCACACCCCCGACCCGGACGACCCCCGTGCCGCCGCCTTCTTCGACTGCGACAACACCATCCTGCGCGGCGCCGCGATCTTCTACCTCGGCGTCGGCCTCTACCGCCGCGGCTTCCTCACCCGCCGCGACATCGCCCGCTTCGCCTGGCAGCAGGCCCTCTTCCGGCTGCACGGCACGGAGGACCCGGACCACATCTCGGACGCCCGGAACACCGCCCTCGGCATCGTCGCCGGAAAGCCCACCGCCGACCTGGAGGCGATCTGCGAGGAGATCTTCGAGCAGGTCGTCGCCGACAAGATCTGGCCCGGTACCCGCGCCCTGGTCCAGATGCACCTGGACGCCGGCCAGCGGGTCTGGCTGGTCACCGCCGCCCCGCTGGAGGTGGCCCGGATCATCGCCCGGCGGCTCGGCATGACCGGCGCGCTCGGCACCGTCGCCGAGGCCCGGGACGGCGCCTACACCGGCCGGCTGGTCGGCGACCTGCTGCACGGCCCGGCCAAGGCCGCCGCGGTGCGTGCGCTGGCCCGGCGCGAGCGCCTCGACCTGGACCGCTGCGCCGCGTACAGCGACTCGGCCAACGACATCCCGATGCTCTCGCTGGTCGGCCACCCGTACGTGGTGAACCCGGACGGCGCGCTGCGACGCCATGCCCGGGCGCAGGGCTGGCGGGTGCGGGACTTCCGGACCGGGCGCAAGGCGGCCCGGGTGGGGCTGCCGGCGGCGGCCGCGGTCGGGGTGTTGGCCGGCGCGACGGCGGCCGGGGTGGCACTGCAGCGCCGTCGTCGGCGCGGCTGAACTCCCTTCCGCGCGACCGTGAGCACCCCTCCCGGACCTCCCCCGGGCGGGTGAGCGGACGTCAACCAGGCCCCTGACCTGGCCCCTCGTACGAGCGAACTCCCTTGCCCCGCAGGGCCGTCGAGACCTGCTGCTCGAACCTGTCACCCGGCGACCGGTTCTGATCGTTCGCCAAGCCGGGAAAGTCGGGGGTTGCCGGGCCCCAAGGCTGGGAAACCGCCCGCAGGACCGCCGAATTGGTCACCCTGGGCGCTCGAACGGTCACGTTGAGCCGGATGAACGATGACATCTCCGGTCAGTGTCAGCCGAATATGCGCAACAAATGGATCCCAAACGACCTCTTCGACCACACGGTGTAGCTGTCATTGCACAAAGCGTTATTCTCTCCTGGATGTGCGTCACCCACGCGTCCCGCTCGAACGGACGCCAGGGGGCGCGCTCTCCGCGCAGGCGGAGGTGATCCGTCCACAGTTCTGCCTCTGGGAGTCCCGTGTACCCACCCGTCCGGAACGACGCGCCTGCACCCTCCCGCCCGTCGTCCGCGCCCCTGCGCCCCCACACCGGCCTCCGCGGCCATCCGACCGCCGAACGACAGATCTCCACCGGCCTGGACCTGCTGCGCAGCCTGCTCCGCAGCCAGCTCACCACCTCGCCCCGACTCGTGCCCGCCGGCGGTCCGTTCGGCCACCAGCACGGCCCCGGGGTGGCGCTGCGCACCACCGCGGCCGGCTCGGCCGGCACCGGCTCGCGCGGCCGCACCGGCACCACCGGCGTCGGCCGCAGCCGCGCCCGCACGGCGCCCAGCCCCGGCTACGAGACCGAGCACAACCCGATCATGGAGCTGGTCGAGCGGGCCCAGGCCGGCGAGAGCGAGGCCTTCGGCCGGCTCTACGACCACTACGCGGACACCGTCTACCGCTACATCTACTACCGGGTCGGCAGCCGGGCCACCGCCGAGGACCTCACCAGTGAGACGTTCCTGCGCGCGCTGCGCCGGATCGGCACCTTCACCTGGCAGGGCCGGGACTTCGGCGCCTGGCTGGTCACCATCGCCCGCAACCTGGTCGCCGACCACTTCAAGTCCAGCCGGTTCCGGCTGGAGGTCACCACCGGCGAGATGCTCGACTCCAACGAGTGCGAGCGCAGCCCGGAGGAGTCGGTGCTGGAGTCGCTCTCCAACGCCGCCCTGCTGGACGCGGTGCGCCGGCTCAACCCGCAGCAGCAGGAGTGCGTGACGCTGCGCTTCCTGCAGGGCCTCTCGGTGGCCGAGACCGCACGGATCATGGGCAAGAACGAGGGCGCGATCAAGACGCTCCAGTACCGCGCCGTCCGCACCCTGGCCCGGCTGCTCCCGCCCGACGCGCGGTGAGGCTGCGGTGACCGAAGGGGCGACAACCCGGGGACGGCCCGGCCGGCCGTCACCATGTGCGCCCGATCGACACGTCCGGGTGAACGGTCGATCCGATGATCAGCCGTGCGTAACCGACCGCCCGCACCGCTCGTTGGCCAGCATGCAAGCCCCCACCAGGCGCACGGTCAAGCCGAATTGCGACGTGTCACCCGATGGAGTGGCTTTGGCTCGCCGGAGCAACCGTCCGGCTGGCCGGGGTGTCGACAACGACGAAGGGAGGTGTGGCCCGTGACGGCAAACGTGCTGGAGCACCGGCGGGCGAAGGCCTTCGCCGAGGCGCTGGAGGCCCACCAGGCGGAGCAACGCCGCGCGGCCTACGCTGAATCGGCCAACACCGCTGCCACCGAAGCCGGTCCGGTCGCGATGGCCGAACTGATCGGCCTGGCCGACGCGCTGGAGGAGGTGGCCCGGCCGACGCTGGACCAGGAGGTCCGGACGGTCCAACGCGCCCAGCTGATGGCCGCGTTCGAGCAGGCCTTCGCGGGCGGACCGGGCGCCACGGTGCCCCGGCAGCGCCGGCACCGGGGCGCCCGAACGGCCCCGCGCGGTCGGTGGAGCCGCCGCTTCGCGATCGGCGGACTCGTCGCCGGGCTCGCCGTCGGCAGCCTGGCCGGGGCCGCCGCCGCGAGCTCCAACGCCCTCCCCGGGGACACGCTGTACGGGATGAAGCGCGGCCTCGAAGGGCTGCGGCTCGACCTCGCGGACTCCGACTCGGAGCGCGGCGCGCTGCTGCTCGACAACGCCGCCACCCGGCTCGGCGAGGCCAACACTCTGGTCGGCCACGGCGAGCCGGTCGGCGCGCTCAGCCCGTCCACCGTCGACCGGGTCCGCCGGGCGCTGGACGACATGCACGCCGACGCCCTCAAGGGCCGTGAGCTGCTGCGCTCGGTCTACCGCAGCAACGGCTCGCTCGACCCGATGCGCGCGCTGGCCGGCTTCGCCCACGACGAGGACGGCCGCTGGAGCGAGCTGCAGGGCCGGCTGCCGGTCCAACTCACCGAGCAGGCGCACCTGGTGAACCAGCTCTTCGACGACATAAGCGAGGACGTCGCGCCCCTGCGCCTGGCCCAGCCGCCCGCCAAGAGCGGTGGCCCGGCCGGCACCGGAGCGGGCGACGACTCGTCCTCGTCCACCGGCGGCTCCCCGGCCGGCTCCGCCGCGAACGGCTCCGGCGCCGCGCCCGGCTCCGAGCAGTCCCAGGGCGGCACCGGCGCGGGCAACGGCGGCAGCCGCCCCGGCAGCACCGGGCACGCCCCGGCCAACCCCGGCACCGGCTCCTCCGCCGGCGGCGCTGCCAAGGGCGGCGGCCTGCCGAGCACCCTGCCCACCAGCGCCCCGGACGCGGTCAACGGGCTGGTCGGCGACCTCACCAACGGGCTCACCGGCGGCGCCGGCAAGCCCTCGCCGAGCGCCGACGCGGCCCCGCCGCAGGCACCGCAGGTGCCGGGCACGCCCAGCTCCGTGCCCGGCACGCCGCAGCAGGGCGTGGACGTGCCCCCGCTGGTCCCGGGCCTGCTGCCCGGCCTGCGGATCCTCGGCGGCAGCTGACCGGTACGGACGAGGGCCTCCGGCGAAACGCACCCCGCCGGGGGCCCTCGCCGTGCGGACCGTCGAGGGACTGCGAACCGTCGGAGGAGCCCCGTCAGAAGAACACCGAACGCCGCTGCACCAGCAGCTGGTAGAGGGTGTGCTGGATGGTCTCGCGCACCTCGTCGGCCAGGTCGAAGACCAGCATCGGGTCGTCCGCCGCCTCCGCGGGGTACCCGTCGGTGGCGATCGGCTCGCCGAACCGGATCGTCCACTTGGTCGGCAGCGGCAGCATCCCGAGCGGCCCCAGCCAGGGGAAGGTCGGCGTGATCGGCACGTACGGCAGGCCCAGCAGCCGGGCCAGCGTCTTCACGTTGCCGATCATCGGGTAGGTCTCCTCCGCCCCGACGATCGAGCACGGCACGATCGGCACCCCGGCCCGCAGCGCCGAGGAGACGAAGCCGCCGCGGCCGAAGCGCTGGAGCTTGTAGCGCTCGGCGAACGGCTTGCCGATGCCCTTGAAGCCCTCCGGCCAGACCCCGACGATCTCGCCGCGCTCCAGCAGCGTCTGGGCGTCCTCGTTGCAGGCCAGGGTGTGGCCGGCCTTGCGGGCCAGCTCGTTGATGCCGGGCAGGACGAAGACCAGGTCGGCGGCGAGCATCCGCAGGTGTCGGCGGTGCGGGTGGTGGTCGTGGATGACCACCTGGGTCATCAGGGCGTCCAGCGGGATCGTCCCGGAGTGGTTGGCGACGATCAACGCGCCGCCCTCGGCCGGGATGTTCTCGATCCCCTGGACGTCGATCCGAAAGTACTTCTCGGCCAGCGGGCGCAGCAGCGAGAGCAGCACCTCCTCGGTGAGCTCCCGGTCGAAGCCGAACTCGTCCACCTCGTAGTCGCCGGTGATCCGGCGGCGCAGGAAGGCCAGCCCCTCGGTGGCCCGGCCCTCCCAGCCCTTGCCGAACAGCCGGGTGGCCGCCGGGCCGAGCTGCCCGGACAGCGCCCCGCCGACGGCCCCCGCGAGCCGGTCGGCCAGCCCGGGAACCTCGGGGGACGTATAGCTGGGGGCGGACTCGATCGGGATGACCTTGGCCTCGCCCGGCACGTTGTCGGCGGCGGCACTCATGGCGGCTTCAGCTCCTCGGTCGGCGGGGGCGGTTCGGTACGGCGTTCGGCACGGTGGGGACGGCCCCCTCCCGACCGAGCAGCCCGGTCAGCCGGTCGATGACGGCGGCCAGCCGCTCGGGCGGCAGCAGGCCCGGGCCCTGGGCGGCGGCGAAGTCGGCGAAGGCCTCCGGGGTGCTGAACGCCGGGCGGTAGCCGAAGGTCTCCCGCAGCCGGGTGGTGTCCACCACCCGGCCGTGGGTGAGCAGCCGCAGTTGCTCGGGCGAGACGTCGACCAGCCGGGTCTGCCGGGCCAGCGCGGCCATCCAGCTGACCGCGGGCAGCAGCAGCGGCAGGGTGGGGCGGCCGAGCCGGCGGGCGCACTGGGAGAGCAGCAGGACGCCTTCGCCGGCCACGTTGAAGGTGCCGGTGTTGACGGTCCCCGGCGCGGGCTCGTCGGCGGCCCGGCAGAGCACCGCGACCGCGTCGTCCTCGTGCACGAACTGCAGCCGGGGGTCGTAGCCGAGCACGGTCGGCAGCACGGGCAGCGCGAAGTACTCGCTGAGCGGGGTGTCGGGGTTGGGGCCGACGATGTTGGCGAAGCGCAGCACCGTCACCGCGACGTCCGGGCGGCGCCGGGCGAAGCCGCGCACATAGCCCTCGACCTCGGCCGCGTCCTTGGCGAAGCCGCCGCCGGGCGGGTCCTTCGGCTGGATCCGTTCGCTGAACACCGCCGGGTCGCGGGGCGCGGAGCCGTAGACGCCGGTGGTGGACTTCACCACCAGTCGGCGCACCCCGGGGGCCTTCTGGCAGGCGCCGAGCAACTGCATGGTGCCGATGACGTTGGACTCCTTCACCGCGGAGCGGTTGGTGGAGCCCAGACCGGTGGCGCTGACGCTCAGGTGCACCACGGTGTCCACCCGGTACTCGGCGATCACCCGGGAGACCGCGGGGCGGCGCAGGTCGAGCTGGTGGAAGGTGTACGGCGCGGCCGGACCGGCCGGCTCCTCGGCCGGCTGCCGGGGCGGCTGCACGTCCACGCCGACGACCAGGTCCACGCCGGGGCGGCGGCGGATCTCGGCGGCGAAGCGGGCGCCGAGATGGCGTGCCACGCCGGTGACGAGCACGACGACGCCCACGGTGCTGCACCCCATTCCCTCGGCCCGAGCGGCCTGCGTGCACCGTACCGCGCCGCCGTACCGGGCCGTGAAAACGACACCGCCCGCCGGGGCCACGGGGGGCCTGGGCGGGCGGTGGAAGCGCTGGGCGCGCTGGGCGCGGCCGGGGGCGCTTACTTCTTGTTGCGACGCTGAACGCGAGTGCGCTTGAGAAGCTTGCGGTGCTTCTTCTTGGCCATACGCTTGCGACGCTTCTTGATGACAGAGCCCACGGAACAACCCTCGCTCACTGAGACTCTCGTCCGTGAGAGACGGAGTCCATACGACTGACGTGAGGGCCTAGCCTACCGTCCGCGTGGCCGGGGCTGTAAATCGCGCTCCCGGCAACCGGGAAACTCGCGGGAAATCCGGGGCGAACGGGGGCGGATCCACAGCCGCGGACCCACCCCCGCCCGACCTGGGGCTACGCGCTCTCAAGCCGCACGTAGGACTCCTTGAGGTACTCGTGCACCGCCTGCTGGGGCACCCGGAAGGACCGCCCGACCCGGATGGCCGGCAGCTCTCCGCTGTGCACCAACCGGTACACGGTCATCTTGGACACCCGCATGACCGCGGCAACCTCCGCCACGGTCAGGAAGACGACTTCCTGCAAGGGGCGTTCGCCGGAACTCATGACCATCACCCGACCCTTAACCCGTGTGCAAGGCACCGGCTTCCCCTCCGGTGACTCCACCGGCACACGTGTATCCCCAGAGTAGTTATGGGTGGTACCAGTGGGAAGAGGGGAAGTGCAGTCCTCGTACGGTGAGAGATAGGACCGTTGCAGTACGTAGCCGATCGGCGGTTCGCACCAACGGGCGTACGCACCGCCTGCCAGGCCCGGAGCCGGGGCGGCGGAATCAGGCCAGCAGGCCGTGGTGGGGGAACACCGCGCGGCGGCTGGCGAGAATGGCCTGATCGAGCCGGTCGGCCGGATCGTAACCCGCCTCGAAGTCGCGCCAGGCCGGGCGGGCGCCGTCGGTCATCCGCAACGGGGCCGGGCGGCGGGTGCGGCGGTAGACCTCGGCACGCCAGGCCTCGGGGGTCTCGGTGGCCGGGTCGACGGGCCGGCCGGCGGCCGTGGCGACCAGGTGGGTCCAGGTGCGCGGGACGACGTCCACCACCGCGTAGCCGCCCCCGCCGGTGGCCACCCAGCGACCGCCGGTCAGCCGGTGGGCGAGGTCGTGCAGCTCCTCGGCGATCAGCCGCTGGGCGTCCACGGTGACGGCGAGGTGGGCGAGCGGGTCCTCCAGGTGGGTGTCCGCGCCGTGCTGGGTGACCAGGACCTGCGGGCGGAAGGCGCTGAGCAGCTCGGGCACCAGGGCGTGGAAGGCGCGCAACCAGCCGGAGTCGCCGGTGCCGGCCGGCAGCGGCAGGTTGGCGGCGGTACCGGGGGCGTCCGGGCCGCCGGTCTCGGTGGGCCAGCCGGTCTGCGGGAAGAGCGTGGCGGGGTGCTCGTGCAACGAGACGGTCAGCACCCGGGGGTCGTTCCAGAAGGCCTGCTGGACGCCGTCGCCGTGGTGGACGTCCACGTCGACGTAGGCGACCCGCTCGGCGCCGAGTTCCAGCAGCCGGGCGATGGCGAGGGCCGGGTCGTTGTAGACGCAGAAGCCGGAGGCCTTGGCGGGCATCGCGTGGTGCAGCCCGCCGGCGAAGTTGACCGCGTGCGGGGTCTCGCCGCGCCAGACCGCCTCGGCGGCGGCCACGGACTGACCGGCGATCAGCGCGGAGGCCGAATGGAGCGCCGGGAAGGACCAGTTGTCGTCGGTGCCGAGCCCGTGCCGGGGGTCCGACTGCTCGGGGTGGGCGGCGGCGTACTTGACCGCCTCGACGTACTCCCCGGTGTGCACCAGCCGCAGGGTGGACTCCCCGGCGGGCGGCGCGGACCGGACGGTCACCCCGGGCCCGGTGCTCAGCCCGAGGGCCTCGACCAGGCGCATGGTCAGGGCCAGCCGGGTCGGGTCCATCGGGTGGCCGGGGCCGAAGTCGTAGGCGGTGACGGCCTCGTCCCAGAAGAGGTGCAGGCCGCAGGGGGTGTCACGCTCGGCTTCGGGCATGGCCTCCACCGTAGCGGGTGGGGGTGGCCGGTCGGCCGCCAGGGCTCGCCGACGGCGGGACGGGGGGAGGAAGACCGACCCCGCCCGCCCCGACCCCGCCCGCCCCGGCCCCGTCGTCGTTCTACGCGGGCGCGGTCACCGGTGCCGGGGCGAAGCGCTCGGCCAGCGGCAGGACGGCGAGCACCAGCAGCATCGGGGCGAGCAGCGCCCAGCGGTACGAGCTCGCGTCGGCGATCGCCCCGACCAGCGGCGAACCGATCAGGAAGCCCACGTAGTTGAAGAGGTTGAGCCGGGCCACGGCGGCGTCCGAGTCGGCCGGGAAGAGTCGGCCGCCGGCCGCGAACACCTGCGGGATGATCGCGCAGATGCCGAAGCCGAGCACGGTGAAGGCGGCGATGCCCGCCCAGGCGGCGGGCGCCACGGCGGCCAGCCCGAAGCCGAGCGCGGCCACCGCGGCGCCCGTGCGCACCACCGGGACGGCGCCGAAGCGCTGCACCGCCCGGTCGCCCAGGGCGCGGCCGAGCAGCATCGCGACCATGTAGCCGAGGTAGGAGAGTTTGGCCAGGTCATCCCGGCTGCCCAGGCCGTCGGTGAGGTACTTGACGCTGTAGTTGGAGACCGAGGCGTCCGCGATGTAGGCGAGGGCCATCGCCAGGCACAGCGGCAGCAGCGGCCGCCAGGGGATGCTCCGGGCGGCGGCCTCGGCGGCTTCCCGGACGGCGTCGCCGAGTTCGGCCGGACCGGCGAATCTGGTGCCGGTCAGCACCGCGAGCGGGGCGATCACCGCGGCGGCCGTGCCGAACAGCACCGGCAGCCCGAGGTCTTCGTGCGAGCCGAGGCCCGCGATCGCCGCACCGAGGATGCCGCCGAGGCTGAACGCGGCATGGAAGCCGATCATGATCGAGCGGCCGTAGCGGTGCTGCAGGCCCACCCCGAGCATGTTCATACTGGCGTCCAGCGCGCCCACCAGCAGCCCGAACGCACCCAGTGCCAGCGCGAGTTGCCACAGCGTGTCGCCGAGGCCGACGCCCGCGAGGCTGAGGCAGACGGCCGGCTGGACCACCCGCAGCACCGCCCGGGCACCGGTGCGCCTCACCAGCTGCTCGGAGAGGATCGAACCCACCCCGGCCAGGATCGGCACGGCGGCCAGGAAGACCGGCAGCAGTCCGTCGCTCAGCCCGTACCGGTGCTGGATCTCCGGGATGCAGGTGACCAACAGCGCGAACGCGGTGCCCTGGAGCAGGAAGCTGACGGCGAGCGCGGCCCGCCCGACGCGCAGGCCGGGCGCCACCGGGGACGAGAAGGGCCGAACGGACGGCACGGCACTCAATGCGGACCTCCAGGCGACCTCACTACCGACCGGTAGGACGATGTTGGCGAGAGCGTAGGCGGTGTGCCGCGATTGCGGGAGGGGTCGCGCAGGGACTTCTGTGGCGGGTCACTTGCCGCCGGAGGCCAGCTCCCGGGAGCGGTCCCGGGCCGCCTCCAGGGCGCCCAGCAGCGCGGCCCGCACACCGTGGTTCTCCAGCTCGCGGATCGCCGCGATGGTGGTGCCGGCCGGGGAGGTGACCGCCTCGCGCAGCTTCACCGGGTGCTCCCCGGAGTCGCGCAGCATCACCGAGGCGCCGATCGCGGACTGCACGATCAGGTCGTGCGCCACCTGCCGGGGCAGGCCGAGCAGGATGCCCGCGTCCGTCATCGCCTCGACCAGGAAGTAGAAGTAGGCCGGGCCGGAGCCGGACAGCGCGGTGGCCGCGTCCTGCTGGGACTCGGGCAGGCGCAGCGCCTTGCCGACCGAGCTGAAGATCTCCTCGGCGCGCACGAGGTGCTCCTCGGTGGCGTGCGAGCCTCCGGAGATGACGCTCATCCCCTCGTCCACCAGCACCGGCGTGTTGGGCATCACCCGGACCACCGGGGTGCCGGCCGCCAGCCGCTCCTCGAACCAGGCGGTCGGGACACCGGCCGCGGCCGAGATCACCAGCCGGTCCGGGCTGACGTGCGGGGCCAGCTCCTCCAACAGGGTGCCCATGTCCTGGGGCTTGACCGCGAGGATCAGGGTGTCGGCCAGCTTGGCCGCCTCGGCGTTGGAGACCGCCACCACGCCGTAGCGGGCGGCGAGTTCGGCGGCGCGCTCGGGGCGACGGGCGGTCACCAGGACGTCCGCCGGGTCCTTGCCGGCCCGCAGCAGACCGGAGAGCAGGGCCTCACCGATCTTGCCGGTGCCCAGGAAGGCGATCTTCTGTCCGTGTGCTGCGCTGCTGCCCATGGTCCGCTCCTTGCCTCGGTACTGCGGCCATCCTCGCACCGCGCGGCGACGCCCGTCGGGACCGTCCGGCCCGTGGTCCCCGCGGATCGGGAAGCGGCACCCCTAGGGAGAAAACTCCGGGGTTTCCCCTATGGCCTCCCGGACCGTACGGGCGCACCGTGGAGCCATGGCACACGACGAGATGTCCCGACGTGAGAACCGGCAACTCGCCGCCGCCTCGGCGACGATGGGCCCGTGGCGGACGGCCGCGGGAGTCGGTGCGGTAGTGGGGGCGACCGCCCTGGGGGTCGAGGCGATCTCCGGCGACTGGTCGCTGAGCATGCTGGCCGAGCCGGCCGGCTGGGGCCTGTTCTTCTTCTTCCTGACCGGCTGGGCGGGCGGACAGCTGCGCCGGGACACCGGCGACCGGCGGCTGCGGCGGTGGACCCACGAGCACCCGTGGCAGTCGGCGCTCCCGGCGGCGGGCGGGCTGCTGGTGCTGAACACGCTGGCGCAGCTGTTCCTCGGCGACGCCGGCCTGATCGGCGCGTTCCTCTCCTCGCTCATCCCGGTCGGCGTCCTGCTGGCGATCGCCGGGGTGGTGAACGGGGTGAAGGAGGCCCGCGGCAAGGGCTGAGCCACGACTGAACACCGGCACGATTCAGGACAAAGGGTGGTGAACACAATCGCCTCGCACACGGGTTCACCACACAGAGTGCCCCCGATCAACGAATCGTCACACCCCGTCGGCATACTGGCGCGATGCCGATAGCCGAAGATCCGGAACCGCGCCCCGCAGAGGGCCGCGAGCCGGGCGGGTCCGACCCGTCCGAAGCGGGCGGGAGGGACCCGTTCGCAGACCTCGTCCTGAACGAGGACTTCGTCAAGTCCGCCACCGTGAAGGAGCAGTCCGGGCGCACCCGGATGCTGACCGCCCGTTGGAAGCACACCCCGCCGGTCGACCCGGGCGGCCGCCGCTCCGTCAACGACGGCCCGGCGACGGCCAAGCGCCGGTTCGGGCGCAAGCCCAGGCTCCAGGTGGTCGACCCCTGGGGCAACCCGCGCCCGGCCCGCCGCCGCCGGTTGGAGTGGCGCGCGCCGCTGTTCGTCGTGCTGACCGTCGCGGTGCTGCTCGCCGCGCTCAACGTCGACGGGCTGCGCACCTGGTACGCGGACCACATCGGCGGGAACGGCTCCTCGGCCGCGCACACCCCGGTGCCGACCGTGGCCCCGGAGACGGCCAAGCCGACCACCGCGGCGCCGAAGGTCGACGAGAAGCAACCGACCGTGGACCGCCCGTGGGCCGGCTCCCCCGCCGAGGGCTGGCCGAACGGCGCCGAGGCCTTCGTGCTCCCCGAGGCCAAGGACACCGGGGTCTTCTCCGCCGACCAGGTCGCCGCCCAGCTGCAGCTGGTCAAGGACTACCTGACCGCCGCCAACCTGGACCCGAAGGTGATCGCGGGCGGCCGGCCGGACGCCGCGCTCGCGATGCTGGACCGGGACGAGCGGGACCGCGCGACCGCCGCGCTGGCGAACCCGTCCAAGGACACCGACGCGACCAGCTGGTTCAGCCGCTTCGACCCGCGCGAGGCGATCCCGGTCGGTGACGTGGTCAAGGTGCAGGGCCGGATCAGCTTCGAGGGCGACGGGAGCAAGGGCGTCCTGGTCCACACCGACTTCAGCTTCGTGTACCCGCTGCGCCCCGGCCCGGAGGCCGGTAAGCGGGCCGGCTCGCCCAGCCCCTCCGCGGGCGCGCCGAAGCCCACGAAGTCGGCCCCGCCCCAGGGTGGCGGCACGGCCGAGCCGGTGGGGCTGGTGGTGCCGGTGGACGACGCCTCCGGGGACACCTGGACCACCCGCACGGTCGTGCGCCGGGTGGTGAACTTCCGCTTCTACGACCCGGGCCGTTACCAGGTCAACCCGAAGAAGCTGGTGATCGCCGACGGCACCACCTCGGACTCCGCCAACTCGGCCTGCGACGTCTACGACGGCTACTACCACCCGCAGTTCGACCAGTTCGCGCCCGCGCTGCCGGACAGCCCGGACGCCCGGCCGACCGGCCCGGAGACCGACCCGTACGACCGCAGCAAGGACCTGTCCACCGAGCCCGGCGGGTGCGGCTCGGTCAGCCGCTACTGACCGCGGTCAGCGCTTGCGCTTGCCCCGGCCCGGCGTCTTGGCGCCGGGCCTGCCGCTGCGGCTCGCCTGGCGCTTCCCGTGCTGCTCGACGGCCCGCTGGTAGGCGGCCCGCTTGACCCCCTCGCCGGGGGCCTCGACCAGGCTGCGGGCGAAGTAGGCGGCCAGGGTGCCGGCCCCGCCGATCAGCCAGACCGCGCCGAGCGACCTGTCCTCGATCATCCAGCCGGTCAGCTGGTCCTTGCCCTCGGTGAGCACCTTCCAGGTGCGCCGGACGGCCATCATCGAGCAGACCGCGATGGCGGCGGTCAGCAGCCCGTTGAGGAAGCCGCCGTTGTCGGAGAGCGCGACGCCCTCGACGCCGAGGCGCAGCACCAGCACGGCGGCGGCGGTGGCGACCAGGGCGCCGGCCGAGACGCCGACCCGGCGCAGCCAGTAGCCGTCGTCCCGGTTCAGCCAGCTGGTGCCGAAGAAACGGATCGGCTCGGGCTCGGGGGCGCCGGCGGCCTTGGGGGCGGGGATGGGGGGCTGCTCGCTCACGCCCTCGATTATCACCCGACGCCCCCAGACGGCGGAGGAGCCGTCCCCGCCCCGGGACGGCCCCTCCTCCGTTCGCTTGCCGGGGTCAGCCGAGCTTGCCGACGTCCCGGACGGCGCCCTTGTCCGCCGAGGTGGCCATCGCCGCGTAGGCCCGCAGCGCCTGGCTGACCTGGCGGTCGCGGTTCTTCGGCCGGTAGCCGCCCGCGGCCTCCAGGGCGCGGCGACGCTCGGCGAGGACCTCCTCCGGCACCTCCAGGGAGATATTCCGGCCCGGGATGTCGATGGCGATGGTGTCGCCGTCCTCGACCAGCGCGATGGTGCCGCCGGAGGCCGCCTCCGGGGAGGCGTGGCCGATGGACAGGCCCGAGGTGCCGCCGGAGAAGCGGCCGTCGGTGACCAGCGCGCAGGCCTTGCCGAGGCCGCGGCCCTTGAGGAAGGAGGTCGGGTAGAGCATCTCCTGCATGCCCGGACCGCCCTTGGGGCCCTCGTAGCGGATGACGACGACGTCGCCCTCCTTGACGCGCTTGGCGAGGATCGCCTCGACCGCGTCCTCCTGGGACTCGACCACGACGGCCGGGCCGCTGAAGGTCCAGATCGACTCGTCCACGCCGGCCGTCTTCACGATGCAGCCGTCCTCGGCGAGGTTGCCGTACAGCACCGCGAGGCCGCCCTCGACCGAGTAGGCGTGCTCGACGCTGCGGATGCAGCCCTGGGCGGCGTCGGTGTCCAGCGACTCCCAGCGCTCGGACTGCGAGAAGGCCTCGGCGGAGCGGACACAGCCGGGGGCGGCGTGCCACAGCTCGACGGCCTCGGCGGAGGGCGAACCGCCGCGCACGTCCCAGGTCTTGAGCCACTCGGCGAGCGAGTCGGCGTGCACGGTGTGGACGTCCTCGTTGAGCAGCCCGGCGCGGTACAGCTCGCCGAGGATGGCCGGGATGCCGCCGGCCCGGTGCACGTCCTCCATGTAGTACGAGCCGTTGGGCGCGACCTTGGACAGGCAGGGCACCTTGCGGGAGACGGCGTCGATGGCCCGCATGTCGAAGTCCAGCTCGGCCTCCTGGGCGGCGGCGAGCAGGTGCAGGATGGTGTTGGTCGAGCCGCCCATGGCGATGTCCAGGGCCATGGCGTTCTCGAAGGCGGCGCGGGTGGCGATCGCGCGCGGCAGCACCGAGGCGTCGTCCTGGCCGTAGTAGCGGTGGGCGATCCCGACGACGGTCCGCCCGGCCTTCTCGTACAGCGCCCGGCGGGCGGTGTGGGTGGCGAGCACCGAGCCGTTGCCGGGCAGCGAGAGGCCGATCGCCTCGGTCAGGCAGTTCATCGAGTTGGCGGTGAACATGCCGGAGCACGAGCCGCAGGTCGGGCAGGCGTTCTCCTCGATGATCGCGATGTCCTCGTCGGAGACGTTCTCGTTGACCGCCTGGGAGATCGCGTCGACCAGGTCCAGCTTGCGCACGGTGCCGTCGACCAGGGTGGCCTTCCCGGCCTCCATCGGGCCGCCGGAGACGAAGACGGTCGGGATGTCGAGGCGCAGCGCGGCCATCAGCATGCCCGGGGTGATCTTGTCGCAGTTGGAGATGCAGATCAGCGCGTCGGCGCAGTGCGCGTTGACCATGTACTCGACCGAGTCGGCGATCAGGTCGCGCGAGGGCAGCGAGTAGAGCATGCCGCCGTGGCCCATCGCGATGCCGTCGTCCACGGCGATGGTGTTGAACTCGCGCGGGATGCCGCCCGCCTGCTTGATCGCCTCGGAGACGATCCGGCCGACCGGCTGCAGGTGGGTGTGGCCGGGGACGAACTCGGTGAAGGAGTTGGCGACCGCGATGATCGGCTTGCCGAAGTCCTCGCGGGCTACGCCGGCCGCCCGGAGAAGCGCCCGGGCGCCTGCCATGTTGCGACCGTGGGTGACCGTACGGGACCTCAGCTCGGGCACTGTGCTCCACTCCTTCGGGGCTCTCGACGGCGCCCCGCGGGAGAGGAGGTGCGGGGGCCGCTGGTGGCTACCGAGCCTACGCCCGGCGTCCGGCCGGCGGGCAGTCCGTCCGGGATGCGGGCACGCCGGGTCAGCCCCGCTTGACGGCCACGGTGAGGTCCAGGGTGAAGGGCTCGACCACGACGCCGTCCGGGAACTCGGTGAGCATGGCCTCCCGTTCGGCGGCCAGCACCGGCGCGCGCTCCTCGGGGCTGAGCGAGGCCAGGTAGGAGCGGGAGGTGAGGTCGGTGAGCACGTGCTCGACGGTGACCCGCCGCTCCCAGTGCAGCACCGCCCGTTCGACCGCGAGCCCGGCCGGGGCGAAGTGGCTGGTGTGACCGCTGATCCCGCCGTAGCCGCGGTAGCGGTCCGGCAGGGCGGCGGCCATCCGCTCGTCCCGGGCCCGGACCCACGGCACGGTCTCGTCGTACACGTTCCACCAGGCGGCGACCGCCCCGCCGGGCCGCAGCACCCGGATCGCCTCGGGGACGGACCGCTCGGGATAGGTCCAGTGGAAGGCCTGGGCGTAGCAGATCAGATCGGCGGAGCCGTCGTGGAAGGGCAGCTCGTCGCCGGTGCCGCGGACCAGCGGCAGGGTGGGCGCGGAGGCCAGGAACTGGGCGGCCATGCCGTCGCTGGGCTCGACCGCGACGACCTCCGCGCCGCGGGCGGCCAGCAGCCGGGTCGCGATGCCGGTGCCGGCGCCGACGTCCAGGACCCGGGCGCCCTTGAGGCTGCGGCCCCAGAGCCGCTCCACCGCGTCGAACAGCTCGTCGGGGTAGCCGGGGCGGCCCCGCTCGTACTCGGCGGCGACCGCTCCGAAGCTCACGGCGGCCTCGCGGTAGTTCCCACTCTCCGTCATCTCTCCCCCTCCATGCGGCAGTTCGCGCCAGGTCGGGCCCTGGGCTCAGCGTACGCGCGAGGGGGTGGCCAGGTGCAAGCGGGTGAAGGCGAGGGCCTCGGCCAGGTCGGCCTCGCGTTCGGCGGGGGACGCGGAACGGCGGGTGTTGACCTCCAGCACCACGTGGCCGTCGAAGCCGGTGCGGGCCAGGTGTTCCAGCAGCTCGGCGCAGGGCTGCTTGCCCCGGCCGGGGATCAGGTGCTCGTCCTTGCCGGAGCCGCTGCCGTCGGCCAGGTGGACGTGGGCGAGGCGCTCGCCCATCCGCTCGACCATCGCGAAGGTGTCGATCCGCGAGGTGGCGACGTGCGAGAGGTCGATGGTGAAGTGCCGGTACTCCTCGTCGGTGACGTCCCAGCCGGGGGCGTAGGCGAGCACCTCGCGGTCGCGGTAGCGCCACGGGTACATGTTCTCGACGGCGAAGCGGACGTCGGTCTCGCCCGCCATCCGGTTGATGCCCTCGACGAACTCGCGGGCGTACTGGCGCTGCCAGCGGAACGGCGGGTGGACGACCACGGCGCTCGCGCCGAGCTTCTCGGCCGCCGCCCGGGCCCGGACCAGCTTGGTCCACGGGTCGGTGGTCCACACCCGCTGGGTGATCAGCAGGCAGGGCGCGTGCACGGCCAGGATCGGCAGCTGGTGGGCGTCGGAGAGTCGGCGCAGGGCGTCGATGTCCTGGCTGACCGGGTCGTTCCAGACCATCACCTCGACCCCGTCGTAACCGAGCTTGGCGGCCAGCTCGAAGGCGACGGCGGTGCCGGCCGGGTACACCGAGGCGGTGGACAGGACCACCTTGGTGTCGGGGATGTGCAGGGTGGGGTGCTGGGGCAGCACCAGCCGGTCGGTGGTGCGCAGCAGCGGCGGGCGGGCGGCGTCCCGCTTGGCGGCCTTGACCGAGCGCACCGACTGGACGGCGGCCTTGGCGACGCCGGCGGCCCGGGCGGTACGGGTCTCCCGGGGCTGCTCCTTGGCCGTGCCGGTCCGCTTCTCGGCGGTCTTCCCGGCCCTCTCGGCGGTCCTCCCGGCCCTCTCGGCGGTCTTCCCGGTCTTCGCGGCGGCCTTCTTCTTGGCCGCGGCCTTCTCGACGGTCGTCGCGGCGGCCTTCTTCGCGGTGCGCTGGGCCGCCTGGACGGCCTTGGCGGCCTGCGCCGTGGTGGCGCCCTTGACCGCCTCGCCGAGCCCGGCCTTGCCGAGCCGGCGGCGCGTACTGTCCGGCCGCGGCTGCCCGTCACCGGGAGCGCGGCCCTCCCGCGTCCCGTCCTCGCCCGCTGGTTGCACCACGGGAGACAGCGTAAGCGGAGGACACGCCGAACGGGACCGGACGCCCGGCGCAGTGACCGGCGGCACGTGCTCCGCGGCTGAGCCGGACGCGCCCTACGGGGTGAGGGCGGGGCGGCGGCGGTCGGCGGGGCTGTCCATGGCGTCCAGCTGGCGCAGGATGATGCCCTCGCGCAGCGCCCACGGGCAGACGTCCAGCTCCTCCAGGCCGAACAGGTCCATCGCGGCGTCCGCGACCAGCGCGCCGGCCAGCAGCTGCTTGGCCCGGCCCTCGGAGACGCCGGGGATCTGCGCGCGCTGGGCGACGGTCATCGTGGACAGCCGCGGCACCCAGGCGGAGAGCCCGGCGCGGGTGAGCCGGCGGTCGGCGTACGGGCCGGCGTCGGCGGGGGCGGCGCCGGTCATCCGGGCCAGTTGCTTGAAGGTCTTGGAGGTGGCGACGGCGTGCTGCGGCGGCCCGAGCCGGGAGATCTCGCCGACCACGTGGGCGATCTCGGCCCGGATGTGTCGTCGCAGCTCGCGCAGCCTGTCCGGGTCGGCGACGTCCCCGGGCAGCCAGCCGGCGGTCAGCCGACCGGCGCCCAGCGGCAGCGAGCAGGCGACGTCGGGCTGCTCGTCCAGGCCGCAGGCGATCTCCAGCGAGCCGCCGCCGATGTCCAGGTTGAGCAGCCGGCCCGAGGACCAGCCGAACCAGCGGCGGACGGCCAGGAAGGTCAGCCGGGCCTCGTCCTGTCCGGAGAGCACCCGCAGCTCGACCCCGGTCTCGGCGGCGACCCGGCGCAGCACCTGCTCGCCGTTGGCGGCCTCGCGGACGGCGGAGGTGGCGAAGGGCAGGATGTCGACCACGCCCTTGTCCTCGGCGACCCGCAGCGAGGAGGTGACGTGACCGACCAGCCGCTCGATGCCTGCCTCGCTTATCGCGCCGGAGTCGTCCAGCAGCTCGGCCAGGCGCAGCTCGGCCTTGTGCGAGTACGCGGGCAGCGGGGCGGCACCCGGATGGGCGTCCACCACGAGGAAGTGGACCGTGTTGGAACCTACGTCGAGCACACCGAGTCGCATAACTCTCCACGCTACGCGATCCGGCCCCGACGGAGATCGGTTGTGACGGTGTTCGCGCTGGTCCCGGCCACTGCGGTGGAAGGCCGTACGACCGTCCCGTGTGCCTTCAGTGCCCGCGCGGTCCGGCCCGGTGCTCGGTACGGCAGTCGGTGTCCACCCAGCGGCGGGCCGGGCCCGGGGTGTCGGTGATCAGGCCGTCGGCGTCCCGGGCCGTCATCAGTTGCCAGGACTCCTCGTCGTCCAGCGTCCAGACGTACACCTCGCGCCCGGCCTTGCGCTCGGCGGCGATCCGGGCGGCGGTGGCCAGGCCGGCGTCCAGGGCGATGCCGTCCAGCTTGAGGTCGCCCGGGTCCTCGGCGATCCCGCCGCCCTGGATCAGCACCACCGGCAGGGCCGGCGCGACGGCGTGGGCCTGGCGCAGGTGGTCGGCGGAGAAGGAGTACAGGATGACGTGCGCCTTGCTGCCGGCCGCGAGCCGGGCGATCCGGGCGACGTCCTCGGGGCGCTGCCACTTGATCTCCATCAGCAGCGTGGCGCTGCTGCCGGAGAGGCGCTTGAGCAGTTCCTCCAGGGTCGGCACCGGCTGGGCCGCGCCCGGTCCCACCGTCACCCGCAGGGCTGCGACCTGGGCGGCGGTCAGGTCGGCGACGGCGCCCTTGCCGTTGGTGGTGCGGTCCACGGTGGGGTCGTGCATCAGCACCGGAACACCGTCCCGGGTGGTCTGGACGTCGGTCTCCACCCAGTCGGCGCCCTGGTCGAGGGCGGTCTCGAAGGAGGCCATGGTGTTCTCGGGCGCGTTGCGGGGCGCCCCCCGGTGCCCGATCACCACCGGGGCGTGACACGCCGGCGTCGCCGCGGCCGAACGGGCCCGCAGCGCGGGGCCGCCGGCGGCACACCCGGTGGCCAGGACCGCGAGCGCGGCGAGGACGGCCGTCTGGACGGCGCGGGGCGGGGCGGTCACGGCTCGGTGCTCCAGCTGCTGCTTCGGTACATCTGCTTCGCGGTCATCTGATCGTTCTGACAGCCCGGGGCCGGTGTCCGGTTCCCGGGCCCCCGGACCGACGTCCCGTCATCGACCTTCCATCAGAGCAGACCGTCCCACAACTGCTCCACGACCACGGCCCACCAGTCTTCCGGATCGCCGTAGACCGTACCGTCCAGCTCCGCGAGACCGCGCTGCAGGGCGTCCACCGCCTCGCCCGCGGCCGCCGGGTCGAGCCCGCGCAGCGTCGGCCACCAGCCCGCGAACAGCTCCAGGCAGCGGACGAAGGCGCGCAGGTCGGCATTGCAGTGACGGGGGGTCCCGTAGTCGGGGTCGACCGCCTGGACGGTGCCCAGCCGGGTGTCGAGGGTGACGGCCGCCCAGCCGTCCGTGCCCAGCACCAGTTGCCCGCCGAGCGCGAGCCGCTCGCGCTCGGCCATCCGGGTGCCCCGGCCGAGCGACGCGAGGTGCGCGGCGAGCGGCGGCAGGACGGTGCCCGTGCGAGAGCCGTCCGCGATCGCCTCCACCCCCGGGTGGTGCAGCGCGAAGAAGCCCTCGACGGCGACCGGCACCCCCACCGCCAGCAGCAGCGCGGCCGCGTCCCCGGGCAGTTCGGCCCGCGCCACGTCCGCCGGGTCGAAGCGCTGCACACCGGCCGGGCCGAACCGCTCGGCCAGCCGCCGGGCCAGGTCCTGGTCCGACTCCGGCGGCCTCGGCGCCGCCGCGCGCGGGAACGGCACCCGGTTGCGGGCCGGACCGTCCGGCGGCGCGGGCAACTCCCGTACGGCGGCTGCGCGATGGTCGAACCGGGGGCCGTACGGAAGGTCGAAGTCCGGCCGGAGGTGCGGGAGTTCGGCCGCCAGCGCGTACGCCCAGTAGCCGCCGGGCAGCGCGCTCAGCCGCAGGTCCGTCCGTACGGCCAGCACGTCCTCGGCGGCGATGCCCTGCTCCCGCAGCCACCACCAGCCGCGCAGCGCCGGGTGCGGCAGGCCGGCGACCGACCACAACGCCAACGAGCGGGTCTCACCGGCGGCGTCCCGGTGCGTCAGCTCGACCCGGGCACCCCGGCCGGTCGCCGGCGGCAGCGTCGGGTCGTACCCGCCCGCACCCACGAAGTCCCGGTAGAGCCCCACCACTTCGTCCACCGGCACCGACGGCCACACCGTGAACCGCCCGCTCTCCCGGTCCACCACCGCACACGCGGCCCCCACCTCCTCCGGCGCCCGCCGCTCCCCCGTCCGCGGATCCACCTCCATCCGCACCGGCTCCGCCCACACCACCCATCCGAGCTCGAACTCGTGCGCACACACCCGCCGGATCATCCCGGCCCCCTGCGGCAGATCCCCGTTGATCCACCGATGCCCCGCCTCCACCGCCTGCGCCCGCGAGATCACCCATCCACCCCCGTCATCGAGTCGAAACCCCACCATCATCCAGCCCCGCCCCCACGGCATCGTGCCGGCACCCGCTGCGGCCGGGGCCGGCCGACCACGGGCGAGGCCGCGCCGCAGTCGGTTCGAGCCGAAGACCTCGATGCGGCAAGGGCGAGCTCAGGCGGCGGCCAGGTCGAGGGGGCGGCCTTCGGAGGTCAGGGCGATGGCCCAGAGGCCTTGGGTGGCGGGATGGAGGGGGGCGGTGCCGTGGCGGGCGAGTTGGTGGTCGAGGTAGGTGACGGCGTTGTGGTGGTTGACGGCGTTCCAGGCGTGGGGGCGGCCGTAGGCGTCCAGGGTGAGGAGGACGGCCTGGGCGCCGTGGCCGGCGCGGCGGAGTTCGGCGGCGAGGCGGTTGAAGGCCTGGCCGCCGTCGCCGAGATCGCGGAACGGGGCGCCGAGTTCACGTTCGGCGCGGTCGCGGCCGCCGCGTTCGCCGGCGTCGCCCTCGGTGGGGATGCGCGGGGCGGCACAGGTGGGGCGGCCGGTGTAGGTGTCGACGGCGGAGAGGGCGATCTCCAGACTGTTGTTGGCCCGGCCGGGATCGCGGTAGCCGCCGGCGTTGACGGCCTCGGTCCACCCGCCGACGGCGGGGTCGGGGTGGCGGTCGGGCAGGTCGTCCTCGTCGCGGGGTACTCGGCGTTCGAGTTCGGCCTGGTGCTCGGGGTCGACC
This sequence comes from Kitasatospora sp. NPDC018058, assembly GCF_044327205.1. Lineage (NCBI taxonomy): Bacteria > Bacillati > Actinomycetota > Actinomycetes > Kitasatosporales > Streptomycetaceae > Kitasatospora > Kitasatospora sp. NPDC018058. The sequence goes on from NZ_JBIRFA010000005.1 coordinate 143,724, forward strand.
GGTCCGAGTCCGCCGGGCAGACCGTACGGGCGGCTGTCCGCGATGGTGCGCAGCCGGGGTTCCCGGTCGTCGGCGAGCGGGCCTCGTCGGGCCCGCAGGGCGAGTTGGAGCGCCATCGCGTGGGCGGTGGCGACCGGGACGGCGCCCCAGGCCAGGGTCGGGTCGGCGAGGCCTGCGGCGGTGTCCCGGCGGCGGCCGTCGACGTGGTGCGGCTCGGGCCGGCCGATGACCGGGGCGGTGCCGACGATCGGCGGCTCGGCCGGGGGCGGCGGCGCGGCGACCGGGCCGGGCGCGACCGGGTGCGGCGCGACGCCGACCGGGGTGCGGGGTGCACCGGGTCGGGGCTCGACGACTCCGGGAGCTCCGGTGGCGGGGGCACCGGCCGCCGGCGCGCCGGCGGCGGGAACGCCGCCCACGACGCCGCCGGGCGCTCCCGCGCCGACGCCGCTGCCGAAGGGTGCCGCCGCATGCACGGGGGCCCCACCCACGCCGACCGCGAGCGGCCCGGGCCCGACGGTGCCGACCGGACCGGCCACCGGGTAGCCGCCCGTGTACGCCGGCGTCCCGAACTGCCCGGCCACCCCGACCACTCCGACCTGTCGGACCGACGAGGGCGCGTCCGGCGCCGGGCTGTAGCCGGGACCGCCGACGGACGGCGAGACGGAGGGCGCGGGCGGCGCGCTCACCGAGTCCGTCCGTACGGTCACCGGCGCGCTGCCGCCACTGCCACCGCCGCCGTTGTGCGCGGGCGCCTGGAGCGGGTAGTCCCCGTCCGACCAGCTCGCCGCCACCGACCCGCCGCCCTGGTGCGAGGGCGCCGAGGGGACCGCCGGACCGTCGTCCCGCGCCGCGGGCGGCGACCAGTCGGCGGGGGCGGCTGCCGCGCCCCGGTGCGACCCCGGGTGCGAGGGGCCGGACGCCGGAGCGGAGGCCGCCACCGGATCGGCCGCGGCCTCGGACGGACCCGGGACCGCGGAGGAGACCACGGACGGCACCACCGTCGGATCCACCACCGGCACCGCGGCCGACACCGTCACCAGGCCCGAGGCCTTCGGGTCGGCCTTCGGGTCAATCTTCGGGTCGGTCTTCGGATCGCCCTTCGGGTCGACCGGGTCGATCTTCGGATCCCCCTTCGCGTCCCGCGGGTCCGTCAGGTCCGCCAGCGCGAGCCCGTGCAGTTCCTCGCCCGCCTCGTCGGTGAGCACCGGCTTCCCGTGCCCGTCCCGCTGGACGGCCAGGTCCGAGACCCCGACCACCGGCTTGCCGTCCGGCCCGGTCAGCACCAGCAGCCCGGCGGCGTCGGCGACCGGGGTGCCGTCGGAGCGCAGGATGACGGGTTTGCCGTCCGCGCCGAGGACGGGCTGTCCGTGGGCGTCGACCTTGACGCTGAGCCCGGGCACGCCGACCACGGGCTTGCCGTCCTTGCCGGAGAGCAGGACCAGCCCGGTGCCGTCCGCCCCGAGCACGCCGGGCTCGCCGAGCGCGGCGGGCAGTCCGGCGGCGCGCGGGTCGAAGCCGCCCTTGGTGCGGTAGGAGGCGGAGGTGATCCCCGTGCCGGAGGTGGTGCCGAGCCGCAGCAGGGCGACGGCGGCGGGCTCCTTGAGCGCGGTGGACAGGGCGTCCTTCATGCTGCGGCCGAGTTCGGCCAGCAGGCCGGCGATCTTCAGCCCGGCCGCTTCGACCGCGACGTCCTCGACGCCGGCGGCGACCTGGGTGGTGGCGGCGTTCTTCACGTCGTCGGCGACGCCGGCGACGGCCTTCCGCAGGCCGCCGAACACCCCGGTCCGGCCGGGGCCGTCGTCGGTCTTCGCCGCCGTGGCGACCGAGGCCGCGGTCTGCTGGACCTTGGCGGCCTGCTCCTGGGCCTGCTTGAGCTCGGCCTCCAGGTTCTGCAGGGTGGCGATGATCTCCGCCTTGCAGCTGTCCACGGCCCGGGCAGCGGCGTCGAAGGCGGTGCCGACCAGCCCGACCGCGGTATGGGCGTCGTCCAGGTGGCCCTTGCCGCCGCCGCTGAAGGTCTGCCAGTAGGCGCTGAAGGACTCGACCGCGTGCCCGGAGTTGTCGGCGGTCACCCGCTGGACGGACTCCCCGCAGCGGCGGGTCAGCCGGTCGGCCTCGGAGCCGAACTCCCGCCAGAGCGCGGCTGCTTTGCGCAGCCCCTCCTCGTCGGCCTGCGGCCAGGGCTGGCCGGTCCTGGCCAGGAGCGGGACCAGTTCCTCGGGCAGTTTCCGGGACACGCGCATCTCCCCCTTCGAGCCGGGCCGGTCAGACCGACATGTCCTTGGGGACGACCGGCGCCGCCCCCGGGGTTGCCGACCCGGCAACCGAATACACCGCGGGCGACACCCCCGGCGGGTCGACCGCCGGTCGGGCCTTCCCCGCGAAGCCGTCCGCCGTCGAGGTGTCGGTGTCGGTGGTCCGCTCCGCCATCGCGTGCAGCCCGGCCCCGACCCGGCCCACTCCGCCGGCCAACCCCTTGAGCCCACCGAGGAGCTCGCCGTGCGCCGGACCGTACACGGCGGCGAAGGCGCTGCCCGCCGTGTCCGTGCCCCAGGGCGTGCCGAGCGCGGTCAGACCCTCCTCCAGGGCGCCGGCGGCCTTGCCCAGCTCGCGTCCGATCTTCTCGAACTCCCGCCCCTCGCCGCGCAGTTCCCACGGTTTGATGACGAACCCGCCGCTGCCGCCGTCGGACTTCCCGGTGCTGCCGCCTGCCATCCCGTACCTCCCCGTAGCGGACCGGCCGCCATCCTAGGCACCCTCCCGCCCCTCCCGGACCGACCGCCGGACCTCTTCACCCCGCCTTCACGCCGCCCCGGGTGCGGCCACCGGCCCGTACGCCCCCGCGAAGCTCTACCCTTGCCGGGTGGCACCAGCAGAAACGTCCAAGAAGAAGGCCAAGGCGAAGCCCAAGGCCTCCCCCGCCCCCGTCGACCTCGCGATGCCGACCCTGCGCCGCGAGATCCCGCGCGACGAGGTCCCGCTCGACTTCCCGCGCGCCTGGGTCGAGTTCGCCGACCCCGCCGACGAGGAGCAGGTCTTCCGCTGCGACCTCACCTGGCTGACCTCCCGCTGGTCCTGCGTCTTCGGCCAGGGCTGCCACGGCATCCGTGAGGGCCGCGGCGCGTCGGACGGCTGCTGCACGCTGGGCGCCCACTACTCGGACGAGGACGACGAGAAGCGCGTCCTGGGGCACGCGGCGCGACTGACCCCCGAGCTGTGGGAGAACTTCGCCGAGGGCACCGACGCCAAGGGCCGGATCAAGTCCGACGGCGGCATCACCATGCTGGACGAGGACGGCGACCGGCAGACCCGCCGGGTCAACGGCGCCTGCATCTTCGTGAACAGCCCGGATTTCGCGGGCGGCGCCGGCTGCGCCCTGCACGCGCTGGCCCTCCGGGAGGGCCGCGAGCCGCTGGAGACCAAGCCGGACGTCTGCTGGCAGCTGCCGATCCGCCGCACCTACGACTGGATCGACCGCCCCGACGACACCCGCTACCTCCAGGTCTCGATCGGCGAGTACGACCGCCGCGGCTGGGGCCCGGGCGGCCATGACCTGCACTGGTGGTGCACCGGGGCGCCGGCCGCGCACCAGGGCGCGGAGCCGGTGTACGTCAGCTACCGCCCCGAGCTCACCGAGCTGATGGGCAAGGCGGGCTACGACGTGCTGGCCCGGCTGTGCGAGGAGCGGATCGCCACCAAGGGCGACCGGAAGGTGGCTCCGCACCCGGCCGACCCGGCCAAGAAGCCCAAGACCGGGTGACCTACTAGCCGGTACCGGCCTACTCGTCGGTACCGGCCTACTTGTCGATGTCGCCGACCACGAAGAACATCGACCCGAGGATCGCCACCATGTCCGCGACCAGCGTCCCGGGCAGCAGCTCGGTCAGCGCCTGGATGTTGTTGAAGGACGCCGAGCGCAGCTTGAGCCGCCACGGCGTCTTGTCGCCGCGCGAGACCAGGTAGTAGCCGTTGATCCCGAGCGGGTTCTCGGTCCACGCGTAGGTGCTGCCCTCCGGCGCCTTGAGCACCTTGGGCAGCCGCTGGTTGACCGGGCCGGGCGGCAGGGTGGCGATCTTGTCGAGGCAGGCGTCGGCGAGGTCCAGCGCGTTGAGGGTCTGCTCCAGCAGGCACTCGAAGCGGGCCAGGCAGTCGCCCTCCTCGCGGGTGACCACGGTGAGCACCTGCCGCAGCTCCTCGGAGCCGTACGCGAGGTAGGGCTCGTCGCGGCGCAGGTCGAAGTCGAGGCCGCTGGCCCGGGCGATCGGGCCGCTGACCCCGTACGCCTCGGCCTGCGCCTTGGTGAGGACGCCGACGCCGGCGGTGCGGGCGCGGAAGATCTCGTTGCCGAGGACGAGGTCCTCGAAGACCGGCATCTCCGAGCGCACCTTGGCGACGGCGGCGCGGACCCGGCCGAACCAGCCGGCCGGCAGGTCCTCCTTGAGGCCGCCGACCCGGTTGAACATGTAGTGCATCCGGCCGCCGGAGGCCTCCTCCAGCACGTGCTGGAGCTCCTCGCGGCAGTGGAAGGCGTGGAAGATCGGGGTGATCCCGCCGAGCTCCAGCGGGTAGGAGCCGAGGAACATCAGGTGGTTGAGCACCCGGTTGAGCTCGGCCAGCAGGGTGCGGACCCAGACCGCCCGCTCGGGGACCTCCATGCCGAGCATCCGCTCGACGCCGAGGACGACGCCCAGCTCGTTGGAGAAGGCGGAGAGCCAGTCGTGCCGGTTGGCCAGCATGATGATCTGCCGGTAGTCACGGGCCTCGAACAGCTTCTCCGCGCCCCGGTGCATGTAGCCGATCACCGGCTCGGCGGTGATGATCCGCTCACCGTCGAGCAGCAGACGCAGCCGCAGCACGCCGTGCGTGGCCGGGTGCTGCGGGCCGATGTTGAGCACCATGTCGGTGGTGCCCGCCTCGCCGGTGAAGTTCTCGGCTCCCGCCCCGATGCCGACCGTGGTCTCCCTCATGAACCCAGAGTCTGCCATCCCGGCACCAGCTCCAAGCCCGCCGGTACCGGCATGTGGACGGCCTGGACCAGCCAGCCGAAGGCGCCCAGCCCGCTCGGGTCGGTGAGTTCGGCCCCCTCCCCCGCACCGCTCAGCGCCCGCAGGTACGCCGCCGGGTCCGTGGAGGCGAGCGCGAGCGACGGGCGCGCGCCGCTCACCCCGAGCGCGCGCAGGGCCTCGCGCTGGGTTGTCCACAGGCTGTGGAGACCGGGCACGGCGATCGCGTCCAGCGCGACGTGCGCGGTGACGTCGCAGGAGCCGTCCGGCACCGGGGCCACCTCCCGGCCCTCCCGGAAACCCGCGCGGGTGCCGAAGAGCGGTCGCCGCTCCGCCGTGTGCCCGTAGTCGACGGCAACGGCCAGACCGCGCTCCAGCCCGGCCACGGCCCGCGCCCAGGCCGCGTCCCGGGGCCCACCGAACTCCACGAAGTCCCCGGGGTGCTCGACCGGCCACCAGCGCTCGGCCCAGGCCGCGTCCGCCGCCGAGACCGGCTCGCCGGACCGCTCCGCACCGGTCGCGGTGTCCACCTCGACGTAGCGCAGCACCCCCTCCCCGTCCACCTCCCCGGCGTCCAGCGGCACGTTGTCCAGCCACTCGTTGGCGAACAGCAGCCCGGTCAGGCCACGCGGCAGCTCGTCCGTCCACAGGGCTGTGGACGGAAGCCCGGCCGGGCGCTCCGCGATCTCCACGCCGTACGGGCGCAGCCGCGCCAGCACCTCGTCGGGCAGCTCGGCCAGCACCCCGGTCAGCAGCTCACCGCGCCCGGCCCCGACGTCGACCAGGGCCAGCTCCTCCGGACGGCCGAGGGCCGCGTCAACCTCGAGCAGCAGCCGGGCCACCGCTCGGGCGAACCTCGGCGAGGCGTGCACCGAGGTGCGGAAGTGCCCGGCCGGGCCCTCCGGCCTGCGGTAGAAGCCGCCGTCCGGGTCGTACAGGGCCCGTTCCATGGCGGGCGCCCAGCGCATCCAAGTCATGGGGCGGGACGCTACCGGGCCTCCGGGAACCCCTCCCAACCGGTGCCGGGGCGTCTCCGACCTACGGAGTAGGACGGATCGCCCTACCGGCGGACCTGGGCACCTCGCGCGACTGCCTAGGCTTGAGACGTGCATCGACTCAACGCCTGGCTCCGCCGTCACCCCATGGTGGTCGACGCCGCATGGGCGTCGGTCGTGCTGTTCCTCGGCCTGCTGCCGGGCAACGAGTTCGACACCGGCTCGCGCCTCGACGCCGAGCTCCTGGTCGCGGCGATGCTGCCGCTGCTGATGGTCTTCCGCCGGCGCTTCCCCGACGTCACCGTCGCCGCCGCCATCGGCGTCGCCGTCGCCCAGGTGATCGCCGACGTCGAACCAGGCGCCTCCGCCATCGCCTACCTCGTCTTCGCCTACACCGGCGCCGCCTTCGGCCAGAAGTGGACCTCCCGGCTGGCGCTGGCCGCCGGACTGGCCGCCGGACCGCTGACGTACTGGCAGATGAACCCGATGCAGACGACGGTGCACGCCGGCGAGGTGCACACCCACCCGTACGGCCTCGGCGAGGCGGCGCTGATCACCCTGCTGATGAGCACCCCGTTCATCCTCTGCTGGGCCTGGGGCCGACTGACCAGGGTGCGCCGCGCCTACCTCACCGAGCTGGAGGACCGCGCGGCCCGCCTGGAACGCGAACGGGACGCCCAGGCCAAGGTCGCGGTCGCCGCCGAACGCGCCCGCATCGCCCGCGAACTGCACGACGTGGTCGCCCACAACGTCTCGGTGATGATCGTCCAGGCCGACGGCGCCGCGTACGTCCTCGACAACTCCCCCCGACAGGCGAAGGAGGCACTCGGCACGATCGCCTCCACCGGACGACAGGCCCTGGTCGAGATGCGCCGCCTCCTGGGCGTACTGCGCACCTCCGACACCGCCGAGGAATACGTCCCCCAACCGGGCGTCGAGGAACTCCCGGAACTACTGGAACAGGTCCGCACCGCCGGACTGCAGGTGGACTACGCCACCTCCGGACACCCCCGCGAACTACCGCGCGGCGTCGAACTCACCGTCTACCGGATCGTCCAGGAGGCACTGACCAACGTCCGCAAACACGGCGGCCCCGACGTACACGCCCGGGTCGCCGTCGACTTCGGCGAACGCGAACTGGCCGTCCTGGTCGAGGACGACGGACGCGGCAGCACCGACGAGAACCTGACCACCGGCGGCGCGGACGGCCTGGGCCACGGCCTGATCGGCATGCGCGAACGGGTCGGCATGGTCAGCGGAAGCCTCGACGTGGGCCCCCGCCCCGGCGGCGGCTTCCGGATCCGCGCCATCCTCCCGCTCAAGGCCGCACACTGACCCATCGCCCCCTTTAGGAGCCACCTTGACCATCCGCGTGATGCTCGTCGACGACCAGGAGCTGCTGCGCACCGGCTTCCGGATGATCCTCCAGTCGCAGGGCGACATCGAGATCGCCGCCGAGGCGGGCGACGGTGCGCAGGCCCTGGAGCTGCTGCGGCACACGCCGGTGGACGTGATCCTGATGGACGTACGGATGCCCCGCCTGGACGGGGTGCAGGCGACCCGCCGGATCTGCCTGGCCGAGGACGGCAGCCCGCTGCCGAACGCCCCGCACGTGCTCATCCTCACCACCTTCGACCTGGACGAGTACGCCTTCGCCGCGCTCAAGGCCGGGGCCAGCGGCTTCCTGCTCAAGGACGTCCCGCCGACCGAGCTGGTGGCCGCGATCCGCGCGGTGCACGGCGGCGACGCGGTGGTCGCCCCGACCACCACCCGCCGGATGATCGACCGCTTCGCCGAGGTGCTGCCCACCCCGCAGAGCGCGCCCGGCTCGGACGTCCTCGGCCCGCTGACCGAGCGCGAGCGGGAGGTGTTCCTGCTGGTCGCCCAGGGGCTGTCGAACGGCGAGATCGCGGCCCGGCTGGTGCTCTCCGAGGCCACCGTGAAGACCCACGTCGGCCGGATCCTGGCCAAGCTCGGGCTGCGCGACCGGGTCCAGGCCGTGGTGCTGGCGTACGAGGCGGGGCTGATCCGGGCCGGGGCGGCGGACTGACGCGCCCGTACACTGGGGCGGTACGTCCGGTACCCGCAGGTGGACTGGAACGGATGATCAGGGACAAAGCGTGAGCGAGCGCAGCATGGGGGTCCCCCCGGCCGAAGGCCGGGGGAGAGGCGGGCGCATGAGTCCTTCGGACTTCGGCGAGTTCGCCCCGCTCGCCGACGGCCTCGGCGACCAGGTTTTCGGTGATCCCGGCGACCCCGGCAACCGACCGGCCAGGCTGGCCGTCGGCGTGGTCGGCACCGGCCGGGTCGGCCCCGCTCTGGGCGCCGCGCTGCAGCTCGCCGGGCACACCGTGGTCGCCGCCTCCGGGGTCTCCGCCGCCTCCCGCCGCCGCGCCGAGTCGCTGCTGCCGGGCGTGCGGATCGTCACCCCGCCGCAGGTCATGGCCGCCGCCGACCTGGTCCTGCTGACCGTGCCGGACGACGCGCTGGCCGACCTGGTGACCGGCCTCGCCGCCACCGGCGCCGTCCGCCCCGGGCAACTGCTGGTGCACACCTCCGGCGCGCACGGCGTCGGCATCCTGGAGCCCGCCACCCGGGCCGGGGCGCTGCCGCTGGCCCTGCACCCGGCGATGACCTTCACCGGCACCTCCGTCGACCTGGCCCGGCTGGCTGGCTGCCCGTTCGGCGTGACCGCCCCCGAGGAGTTGCGGCCGATCGCCGAGGCCCTGGTGGTGGAGATGGGCGGCGAGCCCGAGTGGGTGCCCGAGGAGGTCCGCCCGCTCTACCACACCGCCCTCGCGCACGGCGCGAACCACCTGGTCACCCTCGTCGCCCAGGCGATGGACCTGCTGCGCACGGCCGGCGTCGCCGAGCCCGGCCGGATGCTCGGCCCGCTGCTCGGCGCGGCCCTGGACAACAGCCTGCGCTCCGGCGACGCGGCCCTCACCGGCCCGGTCGCCCGGGGCGACGCGGGTACCGTACGGCGCCACCTGGCGCAGCTCAGTACGGTGTCCCCGGACATCCCGGCGGCGTATCGTGCAATGGCCCGCGCCACCGCCCAGCGGGCGGTGGCCAACGGGACTCTCTCGACCGACACTGCGGCCGCGCTTCTCGACGTACTGAACGAGGAGAAGCCTGGTGACTCCTCCCCGGCCTGAGCCGGGGCTTCTCACTTGGCCGCCAGAGCGGCCTCATGACGGACAAGCCCTGCCCGGTGCGTCACCGCACGGGACGGAGCGTAAAGAGACGGCGGCACAGCGCGCAGCCGGATGAACGAAGGAGTGCAGGAATGGCGGGCAAGGCCCAGCGGAGCAAGCCCCAGCGGACGCCGAAGGTCCACCGGGCCGTCGTCACCCGCACCGTGGACGACTTCGAGGCCGCGTTCTGGCCGGACGAGCGGCCGGTGGACAACGCCGTCGTGATGACCATGGGCGCACTGCACGAGGGCCACGCCGCGCTGATCCGGGCCGCCCGCAAGCAGGTCGGCCAGGAGGGCCGGGTCGCGGTGACGGTCTTCGTCAACCCGCTGCAGTTCGGCCCGTCCGAGGACCTGGACCGCTACCCGCGCACCCTCGACGACGACGTGCGGCTGGCCGAGGAGAACGGCGCCGACGTGGTCTTCGCGCCCTCCGTCGAGGAGGTCTACCCGAACGGCGAGCCGCAGGTGCGCCTGGCGGCCGGCCCGATGGGCGAGCGCTTCGAGGGCGCCACCCGCCCCGGCCACTTCGACGGCGTGCTGACCGTGGTCGCCAAGCTGCTGCACATCACCGACCCGGACTTCGCCTTCTTCGGCGAGAAGGACGCCCAGCAGCTGGCGGTCATCCAGCGGATGGTCGCCGACCTGGACTTCGACGTCGAGATCGTCGGCGTGCCGACCGTCCGCGAGGAGGACGGCCTGGCGCTGTCCTCGCGCAACCGCTACCTCTCCGAGGAGGAGCGCACCCGCGCCCTCGCCCTGTCCAAGGCCCTGTTCGCCGGCCGGGACGTCGCCGCGCAGGGCCCGAAGGCCGTGCGCGAGGCAGCCGCGGCTGTCCTGGACGGCGCCGACGGTGTCACCCTTGACTACCTCGCCCTGATCGACCCGCACGACTTCTCGGAGGCGGCGGACGACTTCCAGGGCGCGGCGGTGCTGGCCGTCGCCGCGAAGGTGGGTTCGACCCGACTGATCGACAACGTCCACGTCATCTGCCGCTAGGCAGATCACCGTCAAGCACAGAACCGTTCGCTGAACCGGTAGCAAGAACCCCTTCTAGGCATGCACTCACTGGAGGCGTGACCCCATGCTCCGCACCATGCTCAAGTCCAAGATCCACCGGGCCACCGTGACCCAGGCCGACCTGCACTACGTCGGCTCCGTCACGGTGGACGAGGACCTGCTCGACGCCGCCGACCTGCTCCCCGGTGAGCTGGTCCACATCGTCGACATCAACAACGGCGCCCGGCTGGAGACCTACACCATCGCCGGCCCGCGCGGCACCGGCGTGATCGGCATCAACGGCGCCGCCGCCCGTCTGGTCCACCCCGGCGACCTGGTCATACTCATCGCCTACGGGCAGATGGACACGGTCGAGGCCAAGGGCTACGAGCCGAAGATCGTCTTCGTGGACGAGCACAACCGGATCACCGGCCTGGGCGGCGACCCCGCCGAGGCCCGGGAGGGCACCGGACTGCTCCGCGGTGACCAGGCGTACGGTGGCGACGGCGCGGCCGCCGCGGCCACGCGCTGAAGGAGCCACTGAGCCATGTCCGTGACGCATCGCCTCACCGCCCCGGCCCCCGGCTGGACCGCCACCGCCGACGTGGTCGTGGTCGGCTCCGGGGTCGCCGGTCTCACCGTCGCCCTCAACGTCCGCAAGGCCGGCCTGCGGGCCATGGTGGTCACCAAGGCGATGCTGGACGAGGGTTCGACCCGCTGGGCCCAGGGCGGCATCGCGGCCGCCCTGGGCGAGGGGGACACCCCCGAGCAGCACCTGGACGACACCCTGGTGGCCGGCGCCGGGCTCTGTGACGAGGACGCCGTGCGCACCCTGGTCACCGAGGGCCCGGACGCCGTCCGCCGGCTGATCGGGGTCGGCGCCCTGTTCGACCGCGACGAGGCCGGCGAGATCCTGCTGACCCGCGAGGGCGGCCACCACCGCCGCCGGATCGCGCACGCGGGCGGGGACGCGACCGGCGCCGAGATATCGCGCGCCCTGGTCGCCGCCGTCCGCAACGATCCCGGCATCGAGCTGATCGAGCACGCGCTCGTCCTCGACCTGCTGACCGACGCCGAGGGCCACGCCGCCGGACTCACCCTGCACGTGATGGGCGAGGGCCAGCGCGACGGCGTCGGCGCCGTCCGGGCCCGCGCGGTGGTGCTCGCCACCGGCGGCATGGGCCAGGTCTTCTCCGCCACCACCAACCCGGCGGTCTCCACCGGCGACGGCGTGGCGCTCGCGCTGCGGGCCGGCGCCGCGGTCACCGACCTGGAGTTCGTCCAGTTCCACCCGACCGTGCTGTGGCTCGGCCCGGACGCCGAGGGCCAGCAGCCGCTGGTCTCCGAGGCCGTCCGCGGCGAGGGCGCCCACCTGGTGGACGCGGACGGCGTCCGCTTCATGGTCGGGCAGCACGAGCTGGCCGAGCTGGCCCCGCGCGACATCGTCGCCAAGGCGATCACCCGGCGCATACAGGAGCAGGGCGCCGAGCACATGTTCCTGGACGGGCGGCACTTCGGCGCCGAGATGTGGGCGCACCGCTTCCCGACCATCCTGGCCTCCTGCCGCGCGCACGGCATCGACCCGGTCACCGCGCCGATCCCGGTCGCCCCGGCCGCGCACTACGCCTCCGGCGGCGTGCGGACCGACCGGCACGGCCGCACCAGCGTCCCGGGCCTGTACGCCTGCGGCGAGGTCGCCTGCACCGGGGTGCACGGCGCCAACCGGCTGGCCTCCAACTCGCTGCTGGAGGGCCTGGTCTTCGCCGAGCGGATCGCCGCCGACCTGGCCAAGCGGCACCGCGCCGGCGACCTGCCCGAGCGGACGGTGGACGTCGCCGCCGCCAGGGCCGCGCAGCCGGTGCCGCTGCCGCCCTCCGAGGCGCGGGCCGAGATCCAGCGGCTGATGTCGCGCGGCGCGGGCGTGCTGCGCTCGGCCGCCTCGATGGCCGACACCGCGACCGGGCTGGCCCTGATCGCCGAGCAGGCCTACGCGCACGTGGCCGAGGAGAAGCCGGCCGACCCCCGGGTGGAGACCTGGGAGGCCGCCAACCTGCTGCTGGTCGCCACCGCGCTGGTCGCGGCCGCCGCGCAGCGCGAGGAGACCCGCGGCTGCCACTGGCGCGAGGACTTCCCCGAGCGCGACGACGCCCACTGGCGGCGCCACCTGATCACCACCCTGACCGCCTCCGGCGACCCCGTCAGCACCCCTGAGGAGCAGTAGAACCATGACCCACTCCCACGAGGAACTCCCCCTGGCCGACCAGGCCGGCGGCTGCGGCGACGGCTGCGCCTGCGGGGACGGCGAGGGTTACGAGACCGGCCTGGACCCGCAGCTGGCCGAGCTGCTGGAGCAGGCCGGGCTGGACCCGGTCGAGGTCGAGGACATCGCCACCCTGGCGCTGGCCGAGGACCTGGCCGGCGGCGAGGACGTCACCTCGGTGGCCACCGTGCCCGCCGACGCCGTCGCGACCGCCGACTTCACCGCCCGCCAGGCCGGCGTGGTGGCCGGTCTGCGGGTCGCCGAGGCGGTCGTCTCGCTGATCTGCGAGGAGGAGTTCGAGGTCGATCGGCACGTCCAGGACGGCGACCGGGTCGAGGCCGGCCAGGTGCTGCTGTCGGTCCGCTCCCGCACCCGCGACCTGCTGACCGCCGAGCGCAGCGCGCTCAACCTGCTCTGCCACCTGTCCGGCATCGCCACCGCGACCCGGGCCTGGGCGGACGCCCTGGAGGGCACCGGCGCGGTGGTCCGGGACACCCGCAAGACCACCCCCGGCCTGCGTGCGCTGGAGAAGTTCGCGGTGCGCTGCGGCGGCGGCGCCAACCACCGGATGGCGCTCTCGGACGCCGCCCTGGTGAAGGACAACCACGTGGTGGCGGCCGGCGGCGTGGCCGAGGCCTTCCGGGCCGTCCGGGCCGCGTACCCGGAGCTGCCGGTCGAGGTCGAGGTGGACGACCTGGAGCAGATCCCGCCGGTGCTGGAGGCCGGTGCGGACCTGATCCTGCTGGACAACTTCACCGTCGAGCAGCTGAAGGAGGCCGTCGCGCTGGTGGCCGGCCGGGCGAAGCTGGAGGCCTCCGGCGGACTGACCCTGGCCAGCGCGCGCGAGGTCGCCCAGACTGGTGTCGACTACCTGGCCGTGGGCGCGCTGACCCACTCCTCGCCGATCCTGGACATCGGCCTGGACCTGCGCGCCTGACCGTCAGGTCGAGAGCAGACCTGTCCCGACTCGCAGAAAGCGCCCCATGCTCCTCACCATCGACGTCGGCAACACCCAGACCACACTCGGCCTGTTCGACGGCGAGGACGTGGTGGAACACTGGCGGATCTCCACCGATCCGCGCCGCACCGCCGATGAACTGGCGGTGCTGCTGCAGGGGTTGATGGGCAACCACACCGCGGTCCGGGAGGCCTCGGTGGAGGGCCTGGCGATCTGCTCCTCCGTTCCCGCCGTGCTCCACGAGCTCCGCGAGGTGACCCGCCGCTACTACGGCGACGTCCCCGCGGTGATCGTGGAGCCCGGCGTGAAGACCGGGGTGCACGTCCTGATGGACAACCCCAAGGAGGTCGGCGCGGACCGGATCGTCAACGCGCTGGCCGCCAACCACCTGTACGGCGGCCCGTGCATCGTGGTCGACTTCGGCACCGCGACCACCTTCGACGCCGTCAACGCCCGCGGCGACTACGTCGGCGGGGCGATCGCCCCCGGCATCGAGATCTCGGTCGAGGCGCTCGGCGTCCGGGGCGCCCAGCTGCGCAAGATCGAGCTGGCCCGCCCGCGCAACGTGATCGGCAAGAACACCGTCGAGGGCATGCAGTCCGGCATCCTCTACGGCTTCGCCGGGCAGGTCGACGGCCTGGTCGAACGGATGGCCCGGGAGCTGGCCAAGGACCCGGACGACGTTCAGGTGATCGCCACCGGCGGCCTCGCGCCGCTGGTCCTCGGCGAGGCCACCACCATCGACGTGCACGAGCCGTGGCTGACGCTGGTCGGCCTGCGCCTGGTGTACGAGCGCAACCGGCCGAGCTGACCCTCCGCCGAGGCCCCAATGGAGGGGAATTCCGCGCGACGTTACCGACAAATCGGATATTCCTCACGTAGTGTCACCCCATGCCTACGCCACACGGATCGCGCGGCGGCATGGCCTTCAGCGCCGATGAAGTCCGCGTGCTGCGCCGAGCCCTCGCCCAAGCCCTGCACCCCGCCGTTCCCGTCCACCTCCAGGAGCCCGACCGGACGGCGTTCGCCGGGCCGGGCGCCGAGCTGTGGGCGGAGGACGTCCAGGACGCCCTACGCCTGACCGAGGCGATCGACGAGGCCGTCCAGGAGGGCGGCCGACTGCGCGCCTTCCTGCTCGCCGACCTCGGCCGCTACCGCTCCGCCCTGCCCGGAAGTGCCCCCGGCTACCTGGAGCGTCTGGAGGAAGCCGTGGCCGGCGGCTACCTGCCCGGCCCCGAGGACCTCACCGCGCTGCGCGGACTGACCCGCCAGCCCTGCGGCCAGGGGGAGCGGTCCCGCCGCTCCCGGTTGGCCGGGCGCTGCCACGCGCTGGCCGAGACCGCCGTCCGCGAACGGCTCGCCCTCACCACCGGGCAGCCGCGCCACCTGGTGGTCGTACCGAACCCCGCCGCACCACCGAGCAGTCACCCCACCCCTGTAGGAGGACGGACCACGATGAGCAGCACCGACTCCCGCGACTCCCGCCCGGAGCAGCCCGCCGCCGCGAAGACGCCGGCCCGCCCGCACCGGATGCCCACCCCGGCCGAGCTCTTCGGCCGCCGCCCCAAACCCCCGGCCCACCCCACCACGCCGGCCGACGAGACCCCGGAGGAGACCGAACTCCGCACCGGCACCGGCTGAGCCGACCGCGTCCCCGGGGGGAGACCGTCGCCACGGTCTCCCCCCGCCGGTAATCCGGTCGCGGAGCACGGTGTACGGCTGGCTACCCTTGTGGGGTGAGCGATCAGAGCCTTTTTCCCGCGACCGACGACCTTCCCGAGCAGATGCGCGTCCGGCGCGAGAAGCTGGACCGGCTCCGGGCGGCCGGTGTCGACCCGTACCCGGTCGGATTCCCCCGCACCACCACCATCGCGGACCTGCGTGCCAAGCACCCGGACCTCGAACCCGACACCGCGACCGGTGAGCGGGCCGGCATCACCGGCCGGGTGATCCTCTCCCGCACCGGCGGCAAGCTCTGCTTCGCCACCCTGCGCGACGGCACCGGCGACCTCCAGGTGATGTTCTCCCTGGACAAGCTGGGCGCCGAGCGGCTGGCCGCCTGGAAGTCCGACATCGACCTCGGCGACCAGGTCGGCGTCGAGGGCGAGGTGATCACCTCCAAGCGCGGCGAGCTGTCGGTGATGGTGGACCGCTGGGAGCTCACCGCCAAGTGCCTGCGCCCGCTGCCGGACAAGCACAAGGGCCTGACCGACCCGGAGGCCCGGGTCCGCCAGCGCTACGTCGACCTGATCGTGAACCCCGAGGCCCGGGAGATCCTGCACCTGCGCAGCAAGGTCGTCCGCTCGATCCGCCGCACCTACGAGGACCGCGGCTTCATCGAGGTCGAGACCCCGATGCTGCAGCCGGTGCACGGCGGCGCCAACGCCCGTCCGTTCAAGACGCACATCAACGCGTACGACATCGACCTCTACATGCGCATCGCCCCCGAGCTGTACCTCAAGCGGCTGGTGGTCGGCGGCGCCGAGAAGGTCTTCGAGATCAACCGCAACTTCCGCAACGAGGGCGCGGACGCCACCCACAACCCCGAGTTCACCTCGCTGGAGTCGTACGAGGCCTACGGCGACTACAACACCCAGGCCGAGCTGATCCGCGAGACGATCATCAACGCCGCCCGGGACGCCCTGGGCACCACGGTGATCAAGGGCGTGGACGCCCACGGCGTGGAGCACGAGATCGACCTGGCCGAGCCGTGGGAGGAGGTCAGCGTCTACCCGGGCATCTCCGCCCACCTGGGTGTCGAGGTCACCCCGGAGACCGGCGTCGAGGAACTGCGCAAGCTCGCCACCGACCACGACATCCCGTTCGAGAAGAACTGGGGCCACGGCCAGATCGTGCTGGAGATGGTGGAGCGCCTGCTGGAGGAGAACGCCGTCCGGCCGACCTTCATCAAGGACTACCCGACCGAGGTCTCCCCGCTGACCCGCGAGCACCGCTCGGTCGCCGGCGTGGCCGAGAAGTGGGACCTGGTGATCTTCGGCACCGAGATCGGCACCGCCTACTCCGAGCTGATCGACCCGGTCGAGCAGCGCGCCCGCTTCACCGCGCAGTCCCTGCTGGCGGCCGGCGGCGACGTCGAGGCGATGCAGCTGGACGAGGACTTCCTGCGCGCGCTGGAGTACGCGATGCCCCCGACCGGTGGCCTCGGCCTCGGCGTGGACCGCCTGATCATGCTGCTGACCGGCAAGAACATCCGGGAGACCGTGCTCTTCCCGCTGGTGAAGCCGGAGCCGAAGGCTTCCGCCGTGACGGCGGAGAAGACCGAGGAGGAGTGACCTGATGGACTACGTCAGCGCGATCGTGCCGCCGCTGGTCATGGCGATCGGCTTCGGATTCCTGGTGCGGGCCATCTTCCGCAGCCAGGGCGGGGCCCAGAAGGCCAAGGAAGACATCGACTGATCTCCCGGGGTGCCCGGGGCCTCGGGGGCTTCCCCAGGCCTTCCCCAGGCCTTCCCCGGGCCTTCCCGGGGCCTTCCCGGGGCCTTCCCCGCGAACGACCCCGCGAACGACCCCGCGACTGACACCGTCAGCCGCCGCAGAACGACCCGCGCGCCGCCATTCCCGATTCCCGGGGGTGGCGGCGCGCCGGTTTGGCACACTTCACAAGATTTGCCCCATTCACTCCCTATCCTGGCCGCACTATGGTCCGGCAACTCGGCGAACTTGAGAACGCCATCATGACCCGGGTGTGGCGGTGGAACCGACCGGTGACGGTTCGCGAGGTTCTCCTGGATCTGCAGTCGGAACGCGAAATCGCGTACACCACGGTGATGACCGTCCTGGACAAGCTGCACAGAAAGGGCTGGCTGCGCCGTGAGCGGGTCGGCCGGGCCTATCGATATGAACCGGTCTCCTCGCGCGAGGCGTACACGGCAGCCCTGATGAACGACGCATGGGCCACCAGTGACAATCCGGCGGCGGCCCTGGTGCACTTCTTCGGCCTGATGTCGCCGGAGCAACGCGAGGCACTCCGGGACGCCTTGCGGGTGGCCGCCCTCTTCCCGCCCGATCCGCCCGCCGCGGATTCCGCGGACGCCCCTCCGGATAGCCCCGGACCGGATACCGGGGAGACCGGGCCGGGGACGACGCGATAACGTCCCGCCATGGAGGTCACCATCCGCCGCGCGCGGACCACGGACGTGCGGGCCGTACGCGGGCTCATCGACGCCTACTCGCGCGACGGCATTCTGCTCGACAAGCCCACTGTCACACTGTTCGAATCAGTCCAGGAGTTCTGGGTCGCGGAACGCGACGACAACGGCGTGGTGGTGGCGTGCGGCGCCCTGCACGTGATGTGGGAGGACCTCGCCGAGGTCCGTACGCTCGCGGTCGATCCGTCCTGCCGGGGCTTCGGGATCGGGCATCTGCTGCTGGAGAAGCTGGTGCAGACGGCACGCTGGCTCGGCGTCCGTCGGATTTTCTGCCTGACGTTCGAGGTTCCGTTCTTCGCGAAACACGGTTTCGTCGAGATCGGGGAGCTTCAGGAAACCGATGATGGTACGACAGACCCGGCGGCGATCGCTACGGATGTCTATGAAGAACTCCTCCGCTCGTACGATGAAGGTGTCGCGGAGTTCCTTGACCTGGAGCGGGTGAAGCCCAACACACTGGGCAACTCGCGCATGCTGCTGCACCTCTGAGCGGCTCCGTGCCGGTCAAGGGTTTGTGTTTTCCGGAGAAAGGCGCTTTCCTTTCCTTAGGCAATGGGTCGTTTAGCGGAAAGGGAAGCCCGTGGCACAGAGGGTGCAGGTCATTCTTGAAGACGATCTCGAAGGCGGTTCGGCGGACGAGACGGTGACGTTCGCGCTGGACGGCGTTGCCTACGAGATCGACCTGAAGAGCGCCAACGCGGACAAGCTGCGCGGTCTGCTGGCGCCCTACGTGGAGAAGGGTCGCAAGCAGAGCGGCCGACTCGCCGGCTCCCGGCGTCCGGGCCGCGGCGCCGCGGCGCGCCCGTCCGGCAGCGCTCCCGACACCGCGAAGATCCGCGCGTGGGCCAAGGAGCAGGGCATGGAGGTCAACGACCGCGGCCGGGTGCCGAGCAACGTCCGCCAGGCCTACGAAGAGGCCAACGCGTCCTGACCCCGGCACCGCCGGCCCGCCGGATCGGGTGCGGGACCCCGGCGACCGCGTACGGCGCCGACGACACACGCGCGGGGCGCGGAGGAGCCTCCTCCGCGCCCCGCGGCGCATTCCCGGACGACCGCCGCGCCACCGGTACCGGGGTCGTCCGGGGCCGCGGGCTCGGGCGGCGGAACAATCACGAGCTGTGCAACGCTGTAGGAGCGAAGCGGTAACGAGGACACCACCGGGATGGCGTACCGGCCCTCCCGGCCGCCGTTGAACCACCGTCACCGCGGCCCGACTTCTCGCCAGGCGAACACCGTCACCGCGGAAACTGCGCGAGAACCGCCTCGATACCGGGTATGAATGCAGGTGGACGGGTACTTCGACCCGTCCAGGGGTGACCGGCCGGAGAGGGTCCGGCTCCGCCCCGGCGACTCTTGTTCGCCGATGGCGTAGCGGTTTCCGGTGCATCCGGCCCACCAGTGGGAACACCGATTCCCAGCATCAGGTTGGGATTGGTGTCGGCTGGTCGCGCAGCATCTCGCTCCTCTACCGGGGAGTGAATCCGTGGGCCGCGCCGCTGAGCGGGACTAGCATGCGGAAGGACAGGGCGGGGACGGACCCCGAACTGCCCGACCGCTCTGAGGAGCGATAAACGATGTTCGAGAGGTTCACCGACCGCGCGCGGCGGGTTGTCGTCCTGGCTCAGGAAGAAGCCCGGATGCTCAACCACAACTACATCGGCACCGAGCACATCCTCCTGGGTCTGATCCATGAGGGCGAGGGCGTCGCCGCCAAGGCCCTGGAGAGCCTCGGGATTTCTCTTGAGGCCGTACGCCAGCAGGTCGAGGAGATCATCGGCCAGGGCCAGCAGGCCCCGTCCGGTCATATTCCCTTCACCCCCCGGGCGAAGAAGGTCCTGGAGCTGTCGCTCCGGGAGGCCCTGCAGCTCGGCCACAACTACATCGGCACCGAGCACATCCTGCTCGGCCTGATCCGCGAGGGCGAGGGCGTCGCCGCCCAGGTCCTGGTGAAGCTGGGCGCCGACCTCAACCGGGTGCGCCAGCAGGTCATCCAGCTGCTGTCCGGTTACCAGACCAGCGGTGGCAAGGAGTCGGCCACGGCCGGCGGGCCCGCCGAGGGCACCCCGTCGACCTCGCTGGTCCTGGACCAGTTCGGCCGCAACCTCACCCAGGCCGCCCGTGAGGCCAAGCTCGACCCGGTCATCGGGCGCGAGAAGGAGATCGAGCGGGTCATGCAGGTGCTGTCCCGCCGCACCAAGAACAACCCGGTCCTGATCGGTGAGCCCGGCGTCGGCAAGACCGCCGTGGTCGAGGGCCTGGCGCAGGCGATCGTCAAGGGCGAGGTCCCGGAGACGCTCAAGGACAAGCAGCTCTACACGCTGGACCTGGGCGCCCTGGTGGCCGGCTCGCGCTACCGCGGTGACTTCGAGGAGCGCCTGAAGAAGGTGCTCAAGGAGATCCGCACCCGCGGCGACATCATCCTGTTCATCGACGAGCTGCACACCCTGGTCGGCGCGGGCGCCGCCGAGGGCGCCATCGACGCAGCCAGCATCCTCAAGCCGATGCTGGCCCGCGGCGAGCTGCAGACCATCGGTGCCACCACCCTGGACGAGTACCGCAAGCACCTGGAGAAGGACGCCGCGCTGGAGCGCCGCTTCCAGCCGATCCAGGTCGCGGAACCCTCGCTGCCGCACACCATCGAGATCCTCAAGGGTCTGCGCGACCGCTACGAGGCCCACCACCGGGTCTCCATCACGGACGCCGCCCTGGTCGCCGCCGCCACCCTGGCCGACCGGTACATCTCGGACCGCTTCCTGCCGGACAAGGCGATCGACCTGATCGACGAGGCCGGTTCCCGGATGCGCATCCGCCGGATGACCGCGCCGCCGGACCTGCGCGAGTTCGACGAGAAGATCGCCGACGTGCGCCGCGAGAAGGAGAGCGCGATCGACGCGCAGGACTTCGAGAAGGCCGCGTCCCTGCGCGACGACGAGAAGCAGCTCCTGCAGGCCAAGGCCAAGCGCGAGAAGGAGTGGAAGGCCGGCGACATGGACGTCGTCGCGGAGGTCAACGAGGAGCTCATCGCCGAGGTCCTGGCCACCGCCACCGGCATCCCGGTCTTCAAGCTGACCGAGGAGGAGACGTCCCGTCTGCTCCGCATGGAGGACGAGCTGCACAAGCGCGTCATCGGCCAGAAGGACGCCATCAAGGCGCTCTCCCAGGCCATCCGGCGCACCCGTGCGGGCCTCAAGGACCCGAAGCGCCCCGGCGGTTCGTTCATCTTCGCCGGCCCGTCCGGCGTCGGTAAGACCGAACTGTCCAAGACGCTGGCCGAGTTCCTCTTCGGCGACGAGGACGCGCTGATCGCGCTCGACATGTCCGAGTTCTCCGAGAAGCACACCGTCTCCCGGCTGTTCGGCTCCCCGCCCGGATACGTGGGCTACGAGGAGGGCGGCCAGCTGACCGAGAAGGTCCGCCGCAAGCCGTTCTCGGTCGTCCTCTTCGACGAGGTCGAGAAGGCCCACCCGGACATCTTCAACTCGCTGCTGCAGATCCTGGAGGACGGTCGCCTGACCGACTCCCAGGGCCGCGTGGTCGACTTCAAGAACACCGTCATCATCATGACGACCAACCTCGGCACCCGGGACATCTCCAAGGGCTTCAACCTGGGCTTCGCGGCCACGGGTGACACCCAGACCGGGTACGAGCGGATGAAGGCGAAGGTCGGCGAGGAGCTCAAGCAGCACTTCCGCCCCGAGTTCCTGAACCGTGTCGACGACATCGTGGTGTTCCACCAGCTGTCCGAGGACGACATCATCCAGATCGTCGACCTGATGATCGCCAAGGTGGACGAGCGGCTCAAGGACAAGGACATGGGCCTGGAGCTCAGCGTCGAGGCCAAGAAGCTGCTGGCCAAGCGCGGCTACGACCCGATCCTGGGTGCCCGTCCGCTGCGCCGCACCATCCAGCGCGAGATCGAGGACCATCTCTCCGAGAAGATCCTCTTCGGTGAGCTGCGGGCCGGCCACATCGTCGTCGTCGACGTCGAGGGCGAGGGCAAGGAGGCCAAGTTCACCTTCCGCGGTGAGGAGAAGTCGGCCGTCGCGGACACCCCGGCCGCGGTCGCCTCGTCCGGTCCGGACCTGACGAAGTAAGGCAACATTTAACAGACAACTTCACAGCCACCGAGCCCCCGGCGTTCACGCCGGGGGCTCGGTGCGTTCGGGGGCGGACGACCCCGCAGTCGGCGTGGCCCTGGGCGGGCAGCCCGCCGGCCGGTTCGTGCGGGTGCGTCCCATTTCTCAGCAAGCTTTAACCGGCGCACGGTTGACAGCTTGTCAGCTGATGTGAAGTCGGGGAGCATAGCGCCGTGACCATGTCATGGTCAAGGTCTATCTTTTGCAGCCTCACTTCGGTCAAATGACGTCCACCTGTCTTTCATATTGGTTTACCGGGCCTTGGCCAAGAGTCGGCTCGGTCGGGGAGGACGTCACACCGTTGAAGACCACCAGGAGAACCGCTGCGATCGCCACCGCCGCAGCGGTCATAGTCACGCTCGGCGCGGGCCTGTTCCCGAGCGCCGCCGTCGCCGCCGGCTCCGCACCGGTGCCGAAGGACCCCGCTGACGCCGTTCAGTCCGTCAACACCGAGCACAACATCCCGGGTCCGCTGACCGCCAAGGTGGAGGCCGAGCAGAAGGCCGCCACCGAGCAGCTGCTCAACGGCACCGCCCAGGTCGAGCAGCACAACGGCAGCACCAGTGTGAAGCTCGGCAAGGACAAGTACGTGGAGCTCGCCCGCGAGCGCACGGACAAGATCTTCACCATCCTGGTCGACTTCGGCGACCAGGTGGACAACACCACCAAGACGCCCGACGGCAAGACCAAGTTCGGCGGCGAGCCCGGCCCGAAGCACAACGAGATCGAGAAGCCGGACCGCGCCACCAACAACTCGACCGCCTGGCAGGCCGACTACAACCAGCAGCACTACCAGGACCTGTACTTCGCCAAGGACAAGCCCTCGCTGAAGACCTTCTACGAGAAGCAGTCCTCGGGCCGCTACTCGGTCGACGGCGTGGTCTCGGACTGGGTCCGGGTGCCGTGGAACGAGGCCCGGTACGGCTCGGACTACTGCGGCTCCAACGTCTGCCCCAGCGCCCAGGACCTGATCCGCGACGCCGTCGACATCTGGTACAAGGACCAGTTGGCGAAGGGTCAGACCAAGGAGCAGATCAAGGCGACGCTGGCCTCGTACGACCAGTGGGACCGCTACGGCTCGCACCACGACGGGAACTTCAACCAGCCCGACGGGTACATCGACCACTTCCAGATCGTGCACGCCGGTGAGGACAAGTCGGCCGGTGGCGGCAAGCAGGGCAACAAGGCCCTGTGGGCGCACCGTTCGTACGTCTACGGCAACCTGACGGGCCAGGCCGGCCCCGACGGCAACAAGCTCGGCGGCGTGCCGGTCGGTGACTCCGGCTTCTGGATCGGCGACTACACGATGCAGCCGGAGAACGGCGGCCTCGGCGTCTTCGCCCACGAGTACGGCCACGACCTCGGTCTGCCGGACCTCTACGACACCGCGGGCAAGGGCATCGACAACTCGGTCGGCTTCTGGTCGCTGATGTCCTCCGGCTCCTGGCTCGGCGAGGGCAAGGACAGCATCGGCGACATGCCGAACGACCTCGACGCCTGGAGCAAGTACAAGCTCGGCTGGCTGAAGGCGGACCACGCCAAGGCCGGCACCGAGTCGACCCACCACATCGGTCCGGTCGAGTACAACAGCAAGCTCCCGCAGGCCCTGATCGTCGACCTGCCGAAGAAGAGCATCACCACCGACATCAACAAGCCGTTCAGCGGCAACACCGAGTGGTGGAGCGGCAGCGCCGACAACCTCAACGTCACGCTGACCCGGGACATCGACCTCACCGGCAAGACCAAGGCCAGCGTCAACGCCAAGGCCTGGTACGAGCTGGAGCCGGACTTCGACTACGCCTTCGGCGAGGTCTCCACCGACGGTGGCAAGACCTGGACCGTGGTGGACGGCACCTGGAACGGCGCCGCGCTGCCCAAGGAGAACGGCCGTCCGGCCCTCAGCGGCCTGACCGCCGCCTGGGGCGACCTGTCCTTCAACCTGGACGCGTACGCCGGCAAGGCCGTCAAGTTCCGTTACCACAACACCACCGACGGCGGCCTGCACTACCGCGGCCTGGCGCTGGACGACATCTCGGTGACCGCCGACGGCGCCACCGTCTTCAGCGACGACGTCGAGAAGGGTGACAACGGCTGGGCGGCCGGCGGCTTCACCCGCTTCGGCGGCTCGTACACCAAGGACTACGCGCAGTACTACATCGCGGAGAACCGGCAGTACGTGTCGTTCGACGAGACCCTGAAGACCGGCCCGTACAACTTCGGCTTCGGCGCCGCCAAGCCGAACTGGGTCGAGCACTACGCGTACCAGCCCGGTCTGCTGATCTGGTACTGGGACGAGTCGCAGACCGACAACAACGTCAGCGCCCACCCGGGCCAGGGTCTGGTCCTCCCGGTCGACTCGCACCCGACCCCGCTGAAGTGGGCCGACGGCACCCTGATGCGTCCGCGCATGCAGGGCTTCGACTCCACCTTCGGCTCGCGTCGCGTCCCGGCGCTGACGCTGCACAAGAACGGCGCCGAGACGGTCATCCCGAAGTCCAAGGGCGTCGACGAGTTCTCGGACCTGAAGGAGTACTGGTCCAAGGACAACCCGTACAGCAGCGTGATCGTTCCGAAGACCGGCACCAGCATCGAGGTCGAGAACGAGTCCGCGAACTACCTGGAGACCTGGATCCGGGTCCGCCCGGTCGACAACTGATCGTCCTGACGGTCAGGCCGTGATCGCACGGCTCTGAAGTCTCCACGTCCGGCCCGTCCCCGCGAACGCGCGGGGACGGGCCGGACGCTTGTGCGCGGCTCCGCCGACGCTTCGGATACCGGTTCGAACCCCGCGGTCGGGTGGTGCCGGTCACGGCGGTCCGGCGCGGTGCGACCTGGCCCGGCAGTCGGACGGGGTGGGCCGCCCGGGCGGATCGGACCGGTCGTGGGCGATCCGATCTCGTGATCGCTGCTCCGTCGGATTGAATCTCCGGCGCCGCGCCGACTACACGCCGTAGTACCTCGCCCCGTTTGGGACTCCACTCGGTGACGGTTGCATCTGAGTGGTCCCCCGCTCAGCACGCGCCCGATCGGGCGCTTCGTGCTACCCCCCGCACGACCGTGAGGTACGTCGAGCGATGTCCACCGTCCCGCCCGTGGGGCCGGCCCTGCGCCGGCTCGCCGCCCGTACGGCGGCCCAGGCGGCCGCCTGGCAGCCCCGGATCGGCCGTGCCGTCCACACCCGTGCCGCGCCGCCGCTGCGCGCGCTCGTCACGTCCCGGCAGGGCAGCCGGCGGCGGGCCGAGCGCGACCGCGCGGTGGTCTCCACCGGGGCGGCCGCGGTGCTGCTGGCGGGCGTGGTGCTGGCGGCCGCGCCGGGCAGCGCCGTGGCGCAGACCGTGCTGCCGACCACGCCGGGCAGTTCGGCCTTCACGGCTCCGCAGGCGTCGGTGCCCGACCCGGGCATGGTCCAGGTGGCCGGCCCCAGCCCGTACAAGTTGCCCGACGACGGCGCCTCGGCGCAGGCGTTCGTGGCGGTGGCGCCCAATCTGCTGCCGGCCGAGCCGCCGGCCGCCGCCCCGGCCCCTGCTCCCGCGCCGGAGCCCGCGCCGGAGCCCGCCCCGGAGCCGGAGCCCGCCCCGGAGCCGGAGCCCGCACCGGCCCTCGCGCCCGACTGGTCGCCGCCGGTGCCGAACGCGCCGATCAGCCATCCGTACGGGGTGGCCGACTCCGAGTACGCCGCCGGGTACCACACCGGGGTGGACTTCGCCGTCGACCCGGGCACCCCGGTGCTGGCGGTCGGCGACGCGACCGTGGTCTCGGCCGCCCAGGACGGCGCGTACGGCAAGGAGGTCGTGCTGCGGCTCGCCGACGGGCACTTCGCGCAGTACGCCCACCTGTCCGCGCTCTCGGTGTCGGCGGGCGACCACGTGTCGGCGGGCGAGCGGGTCGGGCTGTCCGGGAACACCGGCCACTCGACCGGGCCGCACCTGCACTTCGAGATTCGCACCCGCAACCGCTACGGCGCGGTGGTCAACCCGATCGCCTATCTCTCCGGGCACGGCGTCACGGCGTTCTGACCGGGGGTCAGCCGCCGGTCCGGGCGGGGTGGCTGATCCGGGAGCCGATCTCCAGCGAGACCTCCCGGGCCGCGTCGATCGCCTCGTCCAGGTCGGCCGTGGGCAGTTTCTCGCCCCAGACGTTCTCGGCGTGGCCGCAGTCCGAGGTGTCCTGCTTGAGCAGGAACAGCGCCGAGTGGACGGTGAACAGCGCCATCGCCGCCCGCAGTCGGTCGTGGAAGTCCGCGTCCGGCCCGTGCACCAGCTGCATCATGGTGATCATGCGGTCCCGGAAGGCGAGCCCGGCCGGGGACTCGCGCAGCGCGGGCTGGTTCTCGTGGAAGAAGCGCAGCAGCGGGGCCCGCTCGGCCATCCCGTCCGCGAAGCGGCGGATCAGCTCGTCGCGCGTCTCCGGGCTCCAGGTCTGCTTACGGCCCCACTCGATGGTCTCGTCGATGGGCGCGGCCATCCGCTCGACGATGCCCAGGACGATGTCGTCCTTGGTCTTGAAGTGGTAGTAGAGCGCGGCCTTGGTGACGCCCAGGCGGTCGGCGATCTCGCGCAGTGAGGTCTGCTCGTAGCCCTGCTCGGAGAAGAGCTCCAACGACACCTCGATGATGCGAGCCCGGGTGTCGCTGCGGGGGCTGTGCGGAGTGCCCATGGCCTGCCTCATGACTGCGTCGGTGACTGCTGCGGACCCCACGGTGGCGTCCGCCCCGGGCCCATTCTCCCTGCCCAGGCGGCCGTTCGGAAAACTGGCTTGACGACCGGCTAGGAAACAACTTACCGTGCCGACGATCGATAAACTAGCCGGGCGACAAGTAAGTGAGCCGCCGCACGGCGCGACGCTCGTCCGAACCACCCCTCCGGGAGACCCCACCCCATGTCACAGTCCAAGACCGCCGGCCCGGTACCGGAGGACAAGACGGCCGAGGAGGAACAGCCGCGGTCACCCCGCGAGATCCGCCTCGTGATGGTCGGCTTGGTCGTCACGATGCTGCTGGCCATGCTAGACAACCTGATCGTCGGCACCGCGATGCCGACCATCGTCGGCGACCTCGGCGGTGCCGAGCACCGGTCCTGGGTGGTCACCGCCTACACGCTGACCACCGCCGCCTCCACCCCGATCTGGGGCAAGCTCGGCGACCTGTACGGCCGCAAGGGCAGCTTCCTCACCTCGATCGTGATCTTCCTGGTGGGCTCGGCGCTGTCCGGCCTGTCGCAGAACATGACCGAGCTGATCAGCTTCCGCGCCGTACAGGGCCTGGGCGCCGGCGGTCTGATGGTCGGCGTCATGTCGATCATGGGCGCGCTCGTCCCGCCGCGCGACCGCGGCAAGTACCAGGGGATGTTCGCCGCGGTGATGGCCCTGGCCACCGTCGGCGGCCCGCTGGTCGGCGGCTTCATCACCGACCACCTGAGCTGGCACTGGACCTTCTACATCAACCTGCCGCTCGGTGTGATCGCGCTCGCCGTCGTCATCGTCACCCTGAAGCTGCCGAAGGTCCGCAACACCGCCCGGATCGACTACCTGGGCGCGATCCTGCTCACCACCGGCATCACCTCGCTCGTGCTGCTGACCACCTGGGGCGGCCAGCAGTACGCCTGGGGCTCCAAGGAGATCCTCGGCCTGGCCGCGCTCGCCGTCGCCTCGCTGATCGCCTTCTGCTACGTGGAGCAGCGGGTCGAGGAGCCGATGCTGCCGCTGACCCTGTTCAAGAACCTGAACTTCACCCTGGTCTCGATCATCGGCTTCATCGTCGGCTTCGTGATGTTCGGCTCGACCTTCTTCCTGCCGTTCTACCAGCAGATCGTCCAGGGCGCCTCGGCGACCAACTCCGGTCTGCTGCTGATGCCGTTGATGTTCGGCATGCTGGTCGTCTCGCTGGTGGTCGGCCAGGCCGTCACCAGGACCGGCAAGTACCGGATCTACCCGATCATCGGCACCCTCGTGATGACCGGCGGCCTGATCCTGCTCTCCACCATGGGCACCGGGACCAGCAGCTTCACCTCGGCCTGCTGGATGGTCGTGCTCGGCGCCGGCATGGGCTTCCTGATGCAGATCACCATGCTGGTCGCGCAGAACAGCGTCGAGCTCAAGGACATGGGCGTGGCCAGCTCCACCGCCACCCTGTTCCGCACCATCGGCGGTTCCTTCGGTGTCGCGCTGTTCGGCGCGCTGTTCAACAACCGGGTGAAGGACACCATGGCCGAGCGGCTGGGCGCGCAGGCCTCGGCCGGCGGTGGGGCGAAGGACCCGGGCGAGATGAGCCCCGCCGATCTGCGCAAGCTGCCCGACCACATCCAGGACGCCTTCCACCACGCGGTGTCCAACGGCATTCACACCGTGTTCCTGTGGGGCGCCGGGGTGGCCGTGATCGCCATCGCCGCCGCGCTGTTCCTGCGCGAGGTGCCGCTGCGCGGCACCGGCAAGGGCGAGAAGCCGGCCGAGTCCTCGCTGGAGGCGGCGGCCGTCTGACGGTCCTCGTGGGGTCCGCTCCGCACGGTCCCGCTTCGCACGGCGCCCCCGGGAGGTTCTCCTTCCGGGGGTGCCGCCTTCGTCCGTTGCGGGGTGCGCCTACCGGGGCAGTCGGTAGACGCCCTGCTCGACCGGCTCGACCAGGCCGTCGGCGACCAAACCGTCCAGGGCGCGGGCCCGCTGCACGGCGTCCGGCCAGACGGCGTCCAGGCGGGCCTGCGGGACCGAGCCGTGCGCCTCGCGCAGCACCGCGAGCAGCTTGCCGCGCGCCTGGCGGTCCGTCCCCTCGTAGGACTGACCGCGCCGGGCCGGCCCCTCGTACGCCGGGCGGCCGGCCCGCTGCCAGGCACAGCCGGTGAACAGCGGGCAGTCCCCGCACTCCGGGCCGCGGGCGGTGCAGACCAGTGCGCCCAGCTCCATCACGCCGACCGCCCAGGTGGCGGCGGTCTCGGCGTCGTCGGGCAGCAGCGCGGTCGCGGTACGGCGCTCGGCGGCGGTGGTGGCCTGGGCCGGGTACTCGACGCCGGTCACCGCGCGGGCGAAGACCCGGCGGACGTTGGTGTCCAGCACCACGTGCCGCTGGCGGAAGGCGAAGGAGGCGACCGCCGCGGCGGTGTACTCCCCCACCCCGGGCAGCGAGAGCAGCGTGGCGTGGTCGTCCGGGACCTCGCCGCCGTGCTCCTCGGTGATCGCCACGGCGGCCGCGTGCAGCCGCAGCGCGCGGCGCGGGTAGCCCAGCCGACCCCACATCCGGACCGCCTCGCCGGACGCCTCGGCGGCGAGGTCGGCCGGGGTGGGCCAGCGGGTCATCCAGGCATGCCAGGCGGGTAGCACCCGCTTCACCGGGGTCTGCTGGAGCATGAACTCGCTCACCATGACCGCCCAGGGCGTCGCGTCGGGGGTCCGCCAGGGCAGGTCGCGCTTGCTGGCCTCGTACCAGTCGAGGACGGTCGAGTGCAGCAGCGGCAGGGGCATCGGCAGCCGGGGCGCGGTGGCGGTTCCGGCGGTCGTTTCGGTGGCGGTGATGGCAGTCATGGCCCTTCGATCCTCCCATGGCGGGGGACGTCGCCGAAGTGGAGGAACTGGTTCCGAATGTCCGGAAACCGCTCGGAAATCCCGGTTCGACCGCTCCCTCGAACGGATCAAATGGCGGATCATGTGAAAGAAGGGGCGACTGTGCGGTGTTGGTGAGTCAATCGCCACACGCAGTCTCGTAGAGTTTGATCGTGCCCTCTCTGCGTCAACCCGTGGGACCGCTGCCGGCCTCGATCTACTGGCGTCGGCGCGTCGTCGTGCTCGCCGCCGTCGCGGCGGTCATCGCCCTGATCGCCTGGCTGATGACCGATCAGGGCGGGGGCGGTGGCGACGGCTCACAGAACAAGGCCGCGCAGGCCGTACCGCCCCAGTCCCAGTCCCAGACGCCCGCCCAGGCGATCACGCCCGGTGCCTCCCCGAGCGGCCCCGCGGCGCGCCCCGGCGGCGGCAGTGCCGGGGGCAGCGGGGGCCCGGTGAGCGGCGGCGGCAGCGAGGTCGGTCTCAGCGGTGGCACCGGCGCCGGCGCCAACCCCGCACCGGCGGGCGGGTCCGGCGGGTCGGGCGGCTCCGGCGGGAGCGGCGGCGGCAACGGCGGCGGGTCGGGCGGCTCGGGTGGCGGCGCTCCGGCGGTGAACACCCCCGAGGTGATGGCGCTTCCGGTCTGCGCCTCCTCGCAGGTGGCCCTTGAACTGAACCCCAGTCAGAACCCGTACCAGCCCAAGGACAAGCCGAAGCTGGCCCTGACGGTCAAGAACTCCTCCGGCACCAACTGCCGGGTGGACCTGGGCCGCACCACCTCCGTGATCACGGTCAGCGGCAACAACAACGACCGGGTCTGGTCCTCCGGCGACTGCCCGCCCGACAAGGGCGACATCTGGGTGCAGATCCCGGCGAACGGCAGCCAGACCGAGACCTTCACCTGGGACCGCAGCCGCAGCAAGCCGCAGTGCGCGACCGCCGACCAGACGGCGCCGGCGAACGGGACCTACGTGGTGCTCGCGGAGCTCACCGGGCTCTCCGCGGACAAGGTGTCGGCCCGGACCTCGATCCGGCTGGACGGCTGAGGACCGGTCAACTTCCTTCGGAGCCCCCGGCCGCGCGCGGTCGGGGGCTCCGGCGTTCCCGGGTCCGGAAACGCGGAACGGCCCCCGGGGAAGCGTTTCCCCGGGGGCCGTCCGTCGATTGCGCGTCAGTCAGACGTAGCGCTCCAGGATGGACGATTCGGCAAGGCGGGACAGGCCCTCGCGGACCGAACGGGCCCGGGTCTCGCCGACGCCCTCGACCGTCTGCAGATCGTCGATGCTGGCGGCGAGCAGCTTCTGCAGGCCGCCGAAGTGCTCGACCAGGCGCTCTATCACCGTGTTGGGCAGGCGCGGGATCTTCGCCAGCAGGCGGTAGCCGCGCGGGGAGACCGCGGAGTCCAGGGACTCCGGGGAGCCGGAGTAGCCGAGCGCCTTGGCGACCGTCTGCAGGTCCAGCAGCTCGGCGTGGGTGAGCGCCTCCAGGTCGGCCAGCACCTCGGTGACCGTCCGGCCCTTCTTGGCGGCCCGCTCCGGGAAGTAGTCCCGGGCGACCAGTTCGCGCTCCGGCTCCACGCCCGCGATCAGCTCGTCCAGCTGGAGCGAGAGCAGGCGGCCGTCGATGCCGAGCTCCAGCACGTAGCCGGCGATCTCGGTGGCGATCAGCCGGACCATCTCCAGGCGCTGGGCCACGGCCGTGACGTCCCGGACCGTCACCAGGTCCTCGATCTCCAGCGCGGAGAGCGTGCCGGCCACCTCGTCCAGGCGGAGCTTGTAGCGCTCCAGGGTGGCCAGCGCCTGGTTGGCGCGGGACAGGACGGTGGTGGAGTCCTCCAGCACCCGGCGGGTGCCGTTGACGTACATGGCGATCAGCCGCATCGAGTGCGAGACCGCGACCACCGGGTAACCGGTCTGCCGGTTGACCCGCTCCGCGGTGCGGTGGCGGGTGCCGGTCTCGTCGGTGGGGATGGTCGAGTCCGGCATCAGGTGGACGCCGGCCCGGACGATCTTGGTGATGTCCTTGTCGAGCACCACCGCGCCGTCGAGCTTGCACAGCTCGCGCAGGCGGGTCGCACTGAACTCGACGTCCAGGACGAAGCCGCCGGTGCACAGGGACTCGACGGTCTTGTCGAAACCCAGCACGATCAGGCCACCGGTGTTGGCCCGCAGGACCCGTTCCAGGCCGTCACGAAGCGCGGTACCGGGCGCGATGGCGGTGAGGGAGGCGCGCAGCAGGGCCTCCTCACGGGAGGCCTTGTCCGCCCCCCGGTCGCTGGCTGCCACGTGACTCCTCCGGTCGACCCCGTGCCGCGCGCCTCGCGCCGTGCGCCGGTCCGCGGTCTGTTGCTCTGTCGCTCAGTACCGCTTCGGTACTGCCTTCTGGCCAATGAGACTGGGGAAAGTCTAACTGCGTGCGGCTTCGGCAGGGCTTGGGTCAGCGCAGTTCGTCGGAGTCGAGCGGCTCCCAGCCGTCCATCAGCTCCTCCGGGAAGGCCGGGACCCGTGCCGCACGGGGGGCCGGCGGGGTCGACGGGGCTTCACCACGCCCCTCGCCGCGCGGCTTCGCGGAGGCCCGGCGCCGGCCCGGGACGGCCCGCAGCGCCTCGCCGATGTCGGCCACCTCGACCACCTTCATGCCCGGCGGCACCTTGCCCGGGTCCGGCGGGACCAGGGCGTGGGTGAAGCCCAGCCGGTGCGCCTCGGCGAGCCGGCGCTGCACACCCGTCACCCGCCGCACCTCGCCCGCCAGGCCGACCTCCCCGATCGCCACCAGATTGCTGGGCAGCGGGGTGTCGGTGGAGGAGCTGGCCACCGCGAGGGCGACCGCGAGGTCGGCCGACGGCTCGGTCAGCTTCACCCCGCCGACCGTCGCGGTGTAGATGTCCTGCTTGCCGAGCTTCACCCCGCCGTGCCGCTCCACCACCGCCAGGATCATCGCGATCCGGGGCGACTCCAGGCCCGAGGTGGTCCGGCGCGGGGAGGGGATCTGCGAATCCACCATCAGCGCCTGCACCTCGGCCACCAGCGGACGCTTGCCCTCCAGGGTGACGGTGAGGCAGGTGCCCGGGACGGGCTTGTCACGCCTGGTCAGGAAGAGGCCTGAGGGGTCGGCCAGGCCGACGATGCCCTCGTCGTGCAGCTCGAAGCAGCCCACCTCGTCGGTGGCGCCGTAGCGGTTCTTGATCCCCCGGATCAGCCGCAGCCGGGCATGCCGGTCGCCCTCGAAGCTCAGCACCACGTCCACCAGGTGCTCCAGCAGGCGCGGACCGGCGATCTGGCCGTCCTTGGTGACGTGGCCGACCAGCAGGGTGGCCATGCCGCGCTCCTTGGACGCCCGGATCAGCGCGTTCGCCACCTCGCGGACCTGGGCCGGGCCGCCGGGGGCGCCGTCCAGCTCGGCGGAGGCGATGGTCTGCACCGAGTCCAGGATCAGCAGACCCGGGTTGACCGCCTCGATGTGCCCGAGCACTGCGCCGAGGTCGGACTCGGCGGCGAGGTAGAGGTGCTCGGAGAGGGCGTTGATCCGGTCGGCGCGCAGCCGCACCTGGCCGGCCGACTCCTCGCCGGTGACGTAGAGCGTGCGGTGCTGGGCGGTGGCCGCCTTGGCGGCGACGTCCAGCAGCAGGGTCGACTTGCCGACGCCGGGCTCGCCGGCCAGCAGGACCACCGCGCCGGGCACCAGGCCGCCGCCGAGCACCCGGTCCAGCTCCGGCACGCCCGTCGAGCGGGCCGTCGCGACCTGGCCGTCCACCTGGGCGATCGGGCGGGCGGGCGCACTGACGGGCCCGGCGGCGGTGGTGCGGATCGGCACCGCGCCGTACTCCTCGACCGTGCCCCATGCGTTGCACTCCGGGCAGCGGCCGACCCACTTGGGCAGCTGGTTGCCGCACTCGGTGCAGCGGTAGGCCGGACGCGGCTTGGCGGTGGTCTTGGAACGCGGAGGCATGCGGCCCACCGTAGCGCCTGGGTACGACAGCGTCGGTCCCCGCTGCGGGACCCACACAGATGGGCGATGCCGTTACCCGAAAGAAGTACATGCGCGGCGAATGACGGGGCCGGGCGGCCCGGTGTCCCTACCGTCGGACGGGTGACGACGCGAACTGTTGGGGCCGGGCCCGGGTCGCCGGCGGCCGCCGTGCCGGCGGCCTACGACCGGCAGGTGGACGGCCTGTTCACCTACTGCCTCTCGGTGCTGTGCGAGCACGACGCCGCCGCCGACGCCCTGCGCGAGGTCGGCGAGCTGGCGCGGCGGCACGGCGCCCGACTGGCCGAGCCCGGACTGGTGCGGGCCTGGCTGTTCTCGCTGGCCCGGTACTGCTGCCTGCGACGGCTGGCCGACGGGGCCGTCCGGGAGCCCCGGGCGGAACCCGACGAGGCCGAGGCCGCCCGGCGGCGGCGCGAGCTGGCCTCGCTCGCCTGGCCGGAGGCGGCCGGTACCGACCCCGAGCAGCGCGAGGCGCTGGAACTGTCCGTACGGCACCGGCTGACCCCGCTGGAGGTGGCGGCGGTGCTGGGCCTGCCCTTCGAGCGGACCCGGGAACTGCTCGCCGCCGCCGAGGCCGAGGTGGCCAGGACCAGGGCGGCGCTGCTGGTGCTCGGGGTGGGCAGCTGCCCGGAACTGGACCGGCTCGGCGGGGCCGGGGCGGAGTCCTGGCGGGACTGGGTGCTCGGGCCGGCGCTGCGGCGGGAACTGGTGCAGCACGTGGTGGACTGCCCGACCTGCCGGGGGACGGCGGAGCGGGTGGCCGCCGGGGAGGCGGCGAACGGTACGGCGGGGCTGTCGGGGCTGCCGTTGCTGACCGCGCCTGCTCCGGTTCCCCCGGTGGACGTGGTGGCGCACCTGCCGTCGGCGGGAGCCGCTGCGGCCGGGCGGTGGGGCACGGTGGCCGCCGAGCCGGGGCTGCGGTTCGACCACGGCGGCTTCCCCCGGCACCGGGCGCCGGACGCGGGCCGCGGCGTGGCGGTCCGGCGGCGGGTGGTGACCACCGGGGTGCTCGCGGCGGTGCTGGCGGCACCGGTGGTCGCGCTCTGGGCCGGACACCGGGGCGGCGGCGGGTCGGGGTCGGCGGCCTCGGTCTCGGCGGTGCGGGTGGACGAGTCCGGACAGGAGGCCGGGCAGCGTCCGCCGCAGCCGTGGTCGGGGGCTCCGGCGGACGCGGCCGGCGGGGCCGGGATGCCGGGGTTGGAGCTGGCGGGCGCCGGGGTGGGTCCCGGGGGTCCGGCCGGTTCGGGTTCGGGCGGTGCAGAAACGTTGCTGCCGGGTTTTCCGCGGCTCACCTTCCAGGGCCCGCTGGTCCCGGTCCCGGGCCCGGGCGCGACCCCGCTCGACAGCCCGACGCTGGTCGCCGCCCCGGCCCCCGCGGTCGAACGGGTCTCCGTCCCGGGCCCGGCCGACCCGTCCCCGGCCGGACTGCTCACCGTCGAGGCCGCCGAGTACGGCAGCCGGACGGTGCTCACCCTCACCGACTCCGGCGCCACGGAGATCCGTTGGCGCGCCGTGACGGACGCCGGCTGGCTCCGGCTCAGCCGCGACGCGGGGACGCTGGCGCCGGGACAGCGGATCACCGTGATCGTCACTGTGGACGAGGACCACGCGCCCACCACCCACTGGACCGCCCGCATCGCGCTGCCGCCCTCGCAGGCGGTGGTCACGCTGGAGGGCGGACCGCAGAACCGGGGCGGGTCGGCGTCCTCGTCGGCGGAGCCTTCGGCGACGCCGAGCGGCAGCGCTTCGCCCACGACGGGGGCGACGGCTACGGCTACCGCTACCGCTACCGGGTCGCCGTCCTCGTCGCCGTCGCCGAGCCGGACGGGGGCGCCGTCGCCGTCGGGCTCCGGCTCGCCGACGCCGGCGCCCTCGCACCCCGGAACGCCGAGCGGCACGCCCACGCCCTCGGCGACCCCGACGGGCACCGCGTCCCCGCACCCGACCGGGACGGCGACGGCGTCGCCGTCGGGGCACTAGGGATCCGGCTGCCCTCGGCTGCCGGGAGGGCGGGGTGGACACCGGCGGGCAGCCGAGCGGCTCGCGGGCAGCGACGGGGCGGGCGCCCCCGTCAGGTGCGGTGGATCGGGGGGACCTGGTAGGTGCCGTCGAGGACCGCCGGCTTCGGTTGGTAGAGGCGGATGATCGGGCGGAACTCACCGAGGGGGGTGGGGAGCCAGTTGGCGGCGGCCACCGGGTCCTCGGGTGGTTCGTGTTGGAGGGTGAGGGTGAGGGAGCCGTCCTTGCCGTAGGCCAGGCCGGGGGTGCGGTCACCGATGGAGTAGCGGTCGACGGGGTTCTCGACCAGGTAGTAGTCGGGGACGGAGTACATCGTGACGGACCAGAAGGCCTCGGCGGGCGGGGGTTGGTCGAAGTGGAGGGTGTAGCTGTTGGCGCCGGTGAGCGGGCGGCCGTCGGAGTCGTCGTAGGTCATCGCGAAGAAGGCCTCGTAGGCGTGGCTGCCCCAGAGGCCGGCGCGGGCGGCGGCGGCGCGGCTGAGGTAGGCGGCGCGGCGGTCGGGGATGCGCCACTCGGGGTCGTCGAGGGTGCCGGGGCCCAGGTGGTCGAGGTTGTAGTCGAAGAGGTGGAGCGCGGAACGCCATTCGCCGGGCGGATGGTCCTCGGGTGGGCGGATGGCGTCCTCGACCCGTTCGCGGCCGGCGGCCAGGCCCTTGGCGAGGGTGAGGGTCCACTCCGGGGCGGCCGCGCGGTACGGCGAGGCGCCGTCGTCCAGCAGGCCGAGCGGGGCGAAGCGGCGCTGGTACTCGATGTCGGGGGTGGCGGGTGGGAAGGCCTGCATCCACACCCGCAGGCGCTCGAAGAAGGCCAGCCGTTCGGGGACGTCCTGGTCGGGCTCGGGCAGTCCGGCGACCAGGCCGCCGGGCTCCAGCGGCTCCAGCGGCTCCAGGACGAGTTCGGCCTGCAGCGCCTTGACCCGGGGCAGGTCGCCGGGGCCGGCGCAGGCGAAGCGGCCGACGACGGTGCCGACGGCGGTCGGTAGTTCGATCACCCGGTCGGGGTCCGGCGGGGTGCCGTGCCAGTCGGGCGGGACGATCAGCCAGGTCTGCGCGTCGGTGCCGGTGGCGCGGCTGCCGAGGTAGGCGACGTTGTCGGTCCAGGCGCCGATGAACTGCAGCACGTAGTAGGCGCCGGCGGTGTCCGGGACGTGCAGCACCTGCGGGCCCTCGGACAGGTCGAGGTGGGCGATCGAGTACGTCGTGTCGTTGTTGACCGAGACGAAGTGGTCGCCCGGCCCGGCCAGCCGGGTGGCGTGGCTGAAGTGGTTGAACGGCGCCGCCGGGAGGGTGCCCAGGCCGCCCTTGGCGAAGCGCTCGACCATGGTGAGGCCGGCGACGAGCGGGTAGCCGTAGACGTAGGCGTCGGCGGCCAGGGCCTCCAGCTCGAGCTGGTTCATCGAGGGTCCTTCGTGCGGTCGGTCGGGGTCGGTGCGGCGGGTCGGTGCGGCGGGTGGGGCGGTCAGCGCGGGTCGAGCGGTGGGAGCTGCCAGCGGCCGTCCAGGACGGACGGGTCCGGCCCGTAGAGCCGGATGACCACGGTGAACGGGCCGTCGGGTGCGGGCAGCCAGTTGGCGGAGTGCTGGGCGTCGGCGGGCCGCTTGTGCTGGACGTAGAGGGTGAGTCCGCCGTCCGGGTCGCGGACCAGGTCCGGGGTGCGGTCGCCGATGGAGTAGCGGTCCAGGGTGTTGTCGACGAGTTGGCGCCCGGGCAGGGCGTACATGGTGGCGGACCAGAAGAAGCGGGCCGGCGGCAGGTCGTGCGGGCCGAAGCGGATGACGTGGTCGCGGTCGCTGGCGTTGGGCGGCTGGCGGCCGGCGCTGTCCGCGGTCCAGCCGCCGTACCAGGCCTCCTCGACGGGCAGCCCGTACAGGCCGAGCTTCGCCCCGAGCGCCTGGTGCAAAAAGTCGGCGCCGACCCGTTCGCGGGTGCCGAACAGGACGGTGGCGTCGCGGAGTTCACCGGCGGCGCGCTCCAGCCGGGCCCGGCCGTCGGCGATGCCGCGCTCGACCTCGGCGCGGACGTCCATCGGGAGGGCGGCGGGCTCGAACTCGCCGCGGCCGTCGATGCCGAGGTCGGCGAGGCGGCCGCGCAGCTCGACCTCGACGGACGGGAGTTCGTCGGTCAGCGGGAAGAAGCCGAGCAGGAAGTCGAGGAAGCAGAGGAACTCGACGGTGTCCATCACCTCGTCGCGCCAGACCGGCCAGACCGACTCCGGGGCAGGGGTGGGCGCGGGGGTGCCGGCGTACCGGTGCAGCGGGTGCAGCCGGTACTGCTGCTGGACGGCTTTGAGTTCGGCGATCTCGGCGGGGGTGGGGCCGGCGAGGTGGGTGCGGCCGACGATGCCGACCAGCCGGGTGGCGGTGCGGATGACGCCCTTGATGCCGGGCGGGGTCTCGCCCTGCCAGTCGGGGCCGGCCACCAGGTAGTCGCCGGCCTCCCGGCCGGTGGTCCGGGCGCCGACGAACCCGGCGTAGACGGTGTCGAGTTCGTGCACCGGGAGGACGTAGTAGCGGTCATCTGCCGGGACGGAGACCACCCAGGGCTCGGCGCGCAGGTCGAGCCAGGCCCAGGAGTGCAGGGTGTCGTTGCTGGGGGTGACGGGATCGGTGTCGGCGGGGGTGAAGGGCTGCGGGTAGTGGCGGAAGACGCCGAAGCCGCCGACGTACTTCGGGTCCGCCTCGTCCAGGGCCTGGGCGTAGAGGGTGCGGTAGTTCTGCAGGATGGGGTAGCCGCGGATCCAAGCCTCGGCGGCGGTGGCGCGGACGGTGGCCGGGTCCACGAGTGCCGGGTTGACCATGCTGCGCTCTCCCAGTGCCGAATCCAGTGCCGAATCAGGACATATCGGTACACATGGGATGCTAAGTGGGGCGGGGTGGGGCGGCATGTCGGTTGCTCCGCGTCCCACCGGGACCGCCGGGCTTCTCCCGCGCCTCCGCCCTTTCCTCCGTCCGCTCCTCCGTCCGCTCCTCTGCCCAGCGCGAATCCGGGCGTACAAGCGGAGCGGCCGGGAGAGGCTGTGCGGCATGAAGATCCTTCTGCTCGGGGGCTCGTCCTTCCTCGGACGGGCCTATGCCGCCGAGGCCCTCGCCCGCGGCCACCAGGTCACCACCTTCAACCGCGGCCGCAGCGCCGCCGACCTGCCCGGGGTCGAGGCCGTCCGGGGCGACCGCGACAGTGCCGAGGACGTCACCCGGCTGGTCGACGGCCGCAGCTGGGACGCCGTCGTCGACACCTCCGGCCGACAGCCCGCCCAGGCCTCGCTCACCGCGCGGCTGCTGCGCGAGCGGGCCGGCCACTACACCTTCGTCTCCTCGGTGCACGCCTACGCCGACTGGGCCGCCCAAGTGATCGACGAGGACTCCACGCTCCTCCCCTGCCCCGCCGACACCCCGCCCGGCCAGCCCTTCGGCCGCGAGCTGAAGGCCGGCGCCGAGCGGGCGGTGCTGGAGGGCTTCGGCGCCGAGCGCTCGCTGATCCTCAGCAGCGGGCTCCTGGTCGGGCCGCACGAGTTCGGCGGCCGGCTGCCCTGGTGGCTGGAGCGGATGGCGCGCGGCGGGCGGGTGCTCGCCCCCGGCGACCCCGGGCGGACCATGCAGGTGATCGACGTCCGGGACTTCGCCGCCTTCGGGCTCGACCGGCTGGAGGCCGGCACGACGGGCCGCTTCCTCACCACCGCGCCGCCCGGGCACCTCACCTTCGGCGAGTGGCTGGAGACCTGCCGGGAGGTCGCGGGCGCGGCGGACACCGAGCTGGTCTGGGTCGAGGACGACCGGCTGCTCGCCGAGGGGCCGGACAAGGTCGAGCCCTGGCTCGAACTCCCCTTCTGGGCCCCGGATCTGCCGGAGTGGAAGTACATCTGGCTGGTCGACACCGGCCGTGCCCGGGCGGCCGGACTGCGCTGCCGCCCGTTCGCGGAGACCGTGCGGGACACCTGGGAGTGGCTGCGCGGGCGTGGACCCGCGGACGACACGGACGCCGAGGGGCGCAAGCAGGTGCCGGGTTCGGCGTTCCGGCAGGGCATCGAACCGGCCAAGGAGCAGCGGCTGTTGGCCGCCTTCGGATGACGCGCCGCAGTGGGACGTCGGACCGGCCGACTTCCCACTGCGGAAGGATTCAGTGGGTGCGGCGGGTCACCAGCTCGGCGAGCGCCAGCAGTTCGTCGGCCGCGGACGGCTCCGGCACGGCCACGGCCAGCTGGGCCATCGCCGCCGCCATCCGCTCGCAGGATTCGCCCTGCGCCCAGCCGCGCCCGCCGGCGCCCTCGACAGCGGCCGCACACTGCGCCAACTCCTCGGGGCTCAGCGGGCGTTCGAGCGTGTACAGCTCGGCGAGCCGGTCGCCCTCAGGAGTCCTGGAGCCCAGCGCCTTGACCACCGGCAGCGACTTCTTCCGGGCGACCAGGTCCGCGCCGACCGGCTTGCCGGTGACGGCCGGGTCGCCCCAGATGCCGATCAGGTCGTCGATCAGCTGGAAGGCCAGGCCGATCTCGCGGCCGAAGCCGTCCATCGCCTGGGCGGCCTCCTCGGATCCGCCGCCGTACAGCGCGCCCATCGCGCAGGCGGCGCCGAGCAGGGCGCCGGTCTTGGCCTCGGCCATCGCCAGGCACTCGTCGAGCGAGACGTCGTTGCGCTGCTCGAAGGCGCAGTCGATCTGCTGGCCCTCGCAGAGCTCGACCACACAGTCGGCGAGCCGGCGGATCGAGCCGCGGGCGGCCGGGTGGGCGTCCTCGGCGACCAGGCGCAGCGCGAGGGAGTGCATGGCGTCGCCGGCCAGGATGGCCTCGGTGGTGCCGAACACCCGCCAGGCGGTGGGCCGGTGGCGGCGGGTGTCGTCCCGGTCGATGACGTCGTCGTGGAGCAGGGTGAAGTTGTGCACCAGCTCCACTGCGGCGGCCGCGGCGACGGCGGTTCCGGGGGTGCCGCCGAGGGCCTGGGTGGCGGCGAGGACCAGGGCCGGGCGGATCGCCTTGCCGGAGGAGGCCTCGGCGGGCGTGCCGTCCGCCTCCCACCAGCCGAAGTGGTAGCCGGCGACCTTGCGCATCGCGCCGGGCAGCGAGTCGACGGCGGCCCGCAGGACCGGGTCGACCAGCCCGCGGGCACGGGCGAGGATGTTCGCCGCCTCGTGGCCTTCTTTGCGGTCCCGCTCCAGCGTGGAGCTCGTCATGGGTTTCTCCCCCCGTAGGGCGCCTGTCGTGGGATGGCCTGCCGGGTCGGGCGGCCGGGTCGCACCGAAGCGGAGGGCCGGTGGCCGTACGCGTCGCGGCGCGCCGCCCGGCCGGGTGGGCTCCCCGGCCGGGCGGCGCGGATGGTGCGGATATCGGGCTCGGATATCGGGCTCGGATATCGGGCGGGTTCCGGGCGTCAGCGCTGGGCGACGTCCACGTTCTCCAGCACGCCGATCGCGTCCGGCACCAGGATCGCGGCC
Source organism: Kitasatospora sp. NPDC018058 (assembly GCF_044327205.1). Lineage (NCBI taxonomy): Bacteria > Bacillati > Actinomycetota > Actinomycetes > Kitasatosporales > Streptomycetaceae > Kitasatospora > Kitasatospora sp. NPDC018058. The sequence goes on from NZ_JBIRFA010000005.1 coordinate 184,396, forward strand.
GAGTAGTAGGCGCTCACCAGGTAGGAAATGATGGCCTTCTCATCGATTCCCATGAACCGCACCGAAAGGCTCGGCTGGTATTCGTCCGGAAGCCCGGTTTGGTGCAGACCGATGACACCCTGGTTGCCCTCGCCGACACGCATCGCGATGATCGAGCTGGTGTGCCCGCCGACGACCGGGATCTTGTTGCACGGGAAGATCGGCACCCCGCGCCAGGCGTTGACGTGCTTGCCCTCGACCTCGACGGTGCCCGGGTTGAGGCCGCGCTTGTTGCACTCCCGGCCGAAGGCGGCGATGGCCTTGGGATGGGCCAGGAACATCTTGGTGCTGCGGCGGCGGCTGAGCAGCTCGTCCATGTCGTCCGGGGTGGGCGGGCCGGAGTGGGTCTGGAGCCGCTGGTCGTACTCGGCGTTCTCCAGCAGGCCGAACTCGGGGTTGTTGATGAGTTCGTGCTCCTGGCGCTCGCGCAGGGCCTCGATGGTCAGCCGGAGCTGGTGCTCGGTCTGGTTCATCGGCTGGTTGTAGAGGTCGGCGACGCGGCTGTGCACCTTGAGGATGGTCTGCGCGACGCTGAGCTCGTACTCGCGCGGCTTGAGCTCGTAGTCCACGAAGGCGCCGGGCAGGTCGTACTCGCCCTGGTGGCCGGCGGAGAGGTCGATCGCGGCCTCACCATGCTTGTTCTGCGCCTGCTGGAAGCCGTTCAGGTACTCCATGATCTGCAGCTGGAGCGACTCGGAGCGGTCGTGCAGCTCCTGGAAGGACGGCCAGGCGAGCACCATGACCGTGCCGGAGGTCGCGGCGCGGACGGTGTAGGGCCAGGTGCCGTCCTCCTCCTGGAGCGCCTCGTCGCCCAGGTGGTCGCCGTCGGCGAGGGTGCCGACCACCGTCTCCTCGCCGTACTTGCCGGTGCCGAGCCGGTCCAGCTTGCCGTGCGCGATCAGGAAGACCTCACTGATCGGCGAACCGGCGGTGACCAGCACGTCGCCCGCGGCGAACTGGCGCTGGGTGAAGCGCCCGGCCAGCTCCTCCAGGACGGCCTCGTCCTGGTAACCGCGCAGCACCGGCACCTCGGCCAGGGTCTGCGGGATGATCCGCACCTCGGAACCGGTCTTGGCGAAACCCACCCGACCACGGCCGACCTTGTGGCGCAGGCGACGGTTGACCCGGTAGGTACCGCCGGACACCTGAACCCAGGGCAGCATCCTGAGCAGCCAGCGCGGGCTGATGCCCTGCATCTGCGGCGCGGACTTGGTGGTCGTGGCGAGGTTCCGCGCGCCCGCCGTGCTCAGTGACTGCTGCTGCCGGATCTCCGGCTGCGCACCCGGCGCAGGAATTCCGGCATTGGTTTCGGTCGACATATGGGGAGCCCTTCGCAAACCCGATGAAGTGTCGCCTTGCACATTCATGTTGCCGCTTCATGGTGGGCCCGTTCGGGGGAATGCCGCAATCACTCATTCGAGTGGTTCGGAATAACCGAACAAATAGTACGACTAGATCACTCGATCGATATCCGTTCGACCATTCATTCGAACCTGTCGGCACGCCGCGCCCCCATCCTCCCCCATCGACCGCCCGGCCGCGCCGCGAATCGACACCTCCCATACGCGACGACCCTGCCGTTCGAAGCCGCCGAACGGCCCGCCGGGGTTCCCGACCCTTCGCCGCCCCGGGCCCCGGGCGGGTCGCACGAGCTCCTCCGTGAGCTCACCCGTACGCGTCCGACCGCGGGCGCGCTACAGCGGGCCGTTCCAGTCCAGCGTCGGCTCCAGCACCCCTTCCAGGGTGAGCAGCCAGCGCTTCACCTCGATCCCGACCCGGCCGCCGCCGAAGCCGCCGATCCCGTCCGCCGCCACCACCCGGTGGCAGGGCACCAGCAGGGCGACGGGGTTGGCGGCCATCATCTGCCCGACCGTCCGGGCCGCCAGGCCCGGCTCGGTGACGTCCTCGAACACCCCGCTGCGCGCGGCCAGTTCGCCGTAGGTGACGGTCGCGCCGTACGGCACCTCGCGCCACAGCGTCTGCAGGACCGTACGGTGCGGCCCTGAGCTGAGGCTCCAGTCGATCGGCAGGCCCAACTCGCGGGTGCGGCCGGCCAGGTAGGCACCGATCCGCTCGGTGACAGCGGTGGCCTTCGCCGGGTCGGTGCACGGCGGCGTCCCGTCCTCCCGGCCGCCGTAACCGGCCGCCGCGACGCCCAGCGGCGTCACCGCGATGCGCATCGGGCCGCTGGGCAGCGGCGTCGGCACGGTCAGCCAGGACAACGACCAGGACTGCGGCACGCTCGACCACCCTCCGCCGGACCGGCCGCCGGCCAGCCCGGCACCCGGGGGCCGGACCGGACCCGCCCGCCCCGCGCGCCATCGTACGGCGGGGCGGCGGGGCCTTCGGCGGGAACCTCCGCGGTCAGAGCCGATCCTTCAGCTCGGTGGCCAGCGCCCGCGACCAGCGCGACAGTTCGGCGCGGTCCGGGGTACGGCCCTCGCACAGCACGGCGAGCTGCGCCTCGTTGATCCGGTTCGGCCCCGGGATCTCCAGCAGGTACGCCAGCTCGGCCAGCACCGTGGCCAGCCGTGCCGCGTCCGTGTGGTCCAGGACGACGGCGGCCTCGTGGTGGCTGATGGTGAGCGAACCGGGCATGGTCAACCTCCTCACGTCCACCCCCGCACCCTCCACGGTACGACCGGCCCGGCCACCCCGCCCGCCGCGGAGGCACGCACGCGTGGGCGGAGCGACCGGCTGTGCTCCGGGGCCGGCCGGGTACGGTGCGCGGTGGGCCGCACCGGGTGGCCGGGGGTGCGCCCCGGAGCCGTCCGAGGGGTGAGTCAGTTGTCCGGGCCCTCCTCCCAGCGACGATTCCGCACCGCCGGTACGCCCAACACTACGACCCCGGCCACGACGTGCCAGACCGCCCCGAGCAGCAGCACCCTGCCGGTGCCGAGCCGGGCCGCCAGCGGGCCGGCCGCCGCCAGGCCGAGCGGGCCGAGGACGAAGGAACCGAGTGACCCGAAGGCGGTCATCCGGCCGAGCAACTCGGCCGGGATCCAGTGCTGCACGGTGGTGGAGAACAGCGTTCCGCAGACCGCCGAGCCCACCCCGGCCACCAGCGCCCCGGCGACCAGCCAGACCAGCGGGGCCCCGGCCCCGAGCGCGGCGGAGGGCAGCGCCCAGCCCAGTCCGGCCACGGTGGCCACCGCGAGCGGGCGCCCGGGGCTGCGGCCGAGCATCAGCAGACCGCCCAGCACCGCGCCCGCGCCGTACACGCCCATCACCAGGCCCCAGGCCCGGGCACCGCCGAGCTCCCGCTGCGCGGTGAGTGGGCCGAGCACCAGGAACGGCGCCCAGACCAGCAGGTTGAACAGGCCCATCTGCGCGGTGGTGATCCACAGCCACGGGCGGGCGGTGAACTCCGACCAGCCGGCCCGCAGTTCCCGCAGCATCGAGTCCCCGCCGCCCACCCCCGGGCGGTCCGGCAGCCGCAGCCCGGCCAGCGCGAGGGCGCCGACGCCGTACGTCACTGCGTCGATCAGCAGCACCGCCGCCGGGCCCCGGGCCTCGGTGACCAGGCCGGCCACCGCGGGGCCGGCCACCGCGGACACCGAACGGGACAGCCCCAGCAGGGTGTTGCCGTCCGCCAGCAGGTCCTCGCGGCGCACCAGGTCGGGCACGATCGCCCCGAAGGCGGGCATGAACAGCCCCTCGCCGATCCCCCACACCGCCACCAGGGCGACCATCGCCCGGATCGGCGCGTGCCCGGCCGCCAGCAGTCCGGCGAACAACGCCTGGACGACGCCGCGCAGGAGGTCCGCGCCCAGCATCAGGCGGCGGCTGCCGAACCGGTCGGCGATCACCCCGCCGGCCAGCAGCACCAGCACCACCGGGAGGATCCGGGCGGCCATCACCCCGCCGACGTCGGTGCCGGTGCCGCCGCCCCCGCCCCCGCCGTCGAGGACCGCGAAGGCCACCGCGACCGGGGCCATCGAGGAGCCGAGGAGGGAGGTCGTGTAGCCGATGAAGAATCGGCGGAAATCGCGCTCGCCCAGCACGGCGAGACGGTCTCCCAGGCGCCGGGGGCGGGCCGGGATCCGTTCTGTGTCCACTGCCATGGGCAGCAGTCTGCGAGCGGCCGGGAACGTGGATCAAGGGTTTGCGAAGAAAAACTTGAGTCTTACGGCATCAATTTTGACGGCGCACCCTCCTGCCGCAGTAAATATGCCAGAAAACCTGCTCCCACCTGCTGTTTACTGCGCTTTCCGGATATCCTGAGCGCGCATGGGATTCGGTGATTTACTGCGGAAGAAGGCGGTCGTGACAGAACTCCCCCCGGTCGAATACGGCCGCGCCGTCGAGCGCTACCTGGCCGCCTCCGGGCTCGCCGAGGGCTCCCGGCGGATCTACCGGATCGCGCTGAACACCTGGGCCTGGGCGCTCGCCGACCGGTCCGCCCCCACCGGCCCCGAGCGGCGGCGCGCCCGGCCGCCCGTGCTCCCGCTCGCCCTGCTCGACCACCCGGACGCCGCCGAGCGACTGCGCGCCGCCGTGGTGCTGCGCGGGATCGACACCGACCCGCGCACGCTCAACCGCGAGCTCTCCACCCTGCGCGCGGCGGTGGCCTGGTGGCGGGCCCAGGGCTGGATCGACGGCGACCCGACCGTCGAACTGCGGCCAGCCCCGCTGCCCGCACCGACCGAGGCCGCCGCCCCGCCGACCGAGGAGCAGCTACGCGCCCTGTTCGCCCTGCGCGTGCCGCTGCGCGAACAGACGTTGTGGCACCTGCTGCACGAGTCCGGCGCCGCCATCGAGACCGTCCTCGCGCTGAACACCCACGAACTCGACCTGCCCCGCCGCCGCAGCCACCCCCGGCCCGACCGCCCCTCCGTCCGGTGGCAGTCCGGCACCGCCCGGCTGCTCCCGCTGCTGATCGCCGGCCGCACCGGGGGTCCGCTCTTCCTCACCGACCGCCGCGCCCCGGCCGGCGCGCCGCCCGCCGACCGCTGCCCGCACACCGGCCGCGCCCGCCTCTCCTACCGGCGCGCCGCCGAGCTCTTCACCCTGCACACCCGGACGCTCACCACGACCTCCACGGGCTGGACCTTGCGCCAACTGCGCGGCCTTCCGCAAGGCCGTCGGTTCGGTCAGCAGGGCGACGGATAGGGCAGTCAGCCGAGGCCGTTCGCCGTCCACTGCTCGCCGGCCGGCCGGAGGCGCCTCGGCTACCTCTCCGCCGCCGGGTGAGACCCGCCGCGCTGCTCGCTCGGCGGCGCGGCGCGGCGGCCCAGCGGGAGCAAGTCGTCCAACGTGTCCGCCAGTTGGGCCAGGGACGGCCGGGCGGCCGGGTCGAGGCGCAGGCTGGCGTCGATCGCCCCGGCGAGCGGGCGGGGCAGGCGACGGCGCCGGGACACCGGGGGGACCGGGCCCAACGGTGCGCCATGGAAGGGAAGTTCGCCGGTGGCGGCCCCGTAGAGGGTGATGCCGATGCCCCAGACGTCGGCGGCGGCGGTGAGGCGGGCGCCGGCGGCCTGCTCGGGAGCGAGGTAGCCGTCCGTGCCGACGCCCGGGCTGCCGGGGCCCGGCGGGCGGGCGATGCTCAGGTCGAGCACCTTGGCGCGGCGGCAGTCGATCACGATGTTGGAGGGCTTGAGGTCGAGGTGCAGCAGGTTCTTGCCGTGCAGGTAGCGCATCGCCGAGCAGAGGTGCAGCCCGAGCAGGGCCAGGTCGGTGGCGGCCGGGCGGCGCGACTGCCGGTCGAGCAGGTGGGCGAGGGTCTCGCCGGTGAGGGTCTCCAACACCGCGTACGGCTGCGGGCGTTCGCCGGTGCCGTAGCCGCGCACCAGGTGGGGGTGGGTGAACTCGGTCAGCCAGCGGCCCTCCCGGAGCAGACGCTCGCGCAGCCTGCGGTCGCGGCGGCGGTCGGGCCGGAGCACCTTGACCACGCAGCGGCAGTCCCGTTCCTCGCTCCAGGCGTCGTAGACGTCCAGCCAGCCGGTGCGGCACAAGTGGGCCAACACCCGGTAGCCGGGGGCGATCCCCGCCCCGGCGGGCAGCGGCTCGCGGGTGCTCATGCGCCGCTCCTGACGGCTCGGCCACTCATTCGCCCACACGCACCTCTCGGCTGTTCGCTCGCTCCGCTCACTCACGCGCCCGCCTTGGTCAGGGTCGCGGCCCGGTCGAGCCGGGCGTAACCGTCGTCCCGGACGAGCAGTTCGGCGTGGCTGCCGCAGGCGGCGACGCGGCCCTCGCGCAGCAGGACGATCCGGTCCGCGTTCCGTACGGTCAGCAGGTTGTGCGAGATGATGATCGTGGTCCGCCCGTTCATCAACCGCCCCAGCGGCTCCAGGATCCGCCGCCCGGACTCCGGGTCCAGGCCCGTGGTCGGCTCGTCGAGCAGCAGCACCGGGGCGTCCCGGATCACCGCCCGGGCGATCGCGATCCGCTGGCGCTGCCCGCCGGACAGCAGCCGCCCGTGCTGGCCCACCACCGTGTCGTAGCCCTCCGGGAGCCGGCTGATGAACTCGTGGGCGTCGGCGGCCCGGGCGGCGGCCACCACCTGCGCGTCGGTCGCGCCGGGCCGGCCGTAGGCGATGTTCTCCCGGACGGTGCCGTGGGTCACCGACGTCTCCTGCAACAGCACGGCGATGTGCCCCCGCAGGTCGGTCAGCGCCAGTTCGCGCAGGTCGATGCCGTCCAGCCGGACGGCTCCGCGCTCCGGGTCGTAGAAGCGCAGCAGCAGCTTGGCGACGGTCGACTTGCCCGCCCCGCTCGCGCCGACCAGCGCCACCGTCTCGCCCGGTTCGGCGCGGAAGGAGACGTCGTGCAGCGCCACCCGGGTGGTGCCCGGGTAGCGGAACCAGACCCCGTCGAAGGTCACCGCGCCGCGCACCCGGGCGGGGCGCAGCGGCGTCGGCGGATCGGCCACCTGCGGCTGCTGGTCGAGCAGTTCGATGATCCGCTCGGCGGCGGCCGAGGCCGAGTAGAAGCCGTTGCTGAGCCGCGAGATGCCCCGGATCGGGCTGTACAACCGGCTCAGCAGGGCGACGAAGACCAGGAGTTCGCCGAGGGTGAGCCGGCCGCGGGTGAGTTCCCAGGCGCCCAGCCCGAGCACGATCAGCGCGCCGACCAGCTCCAGCAGCTCCACGATCGGCGCGAACAGGGCGCGCAGCCGGGTCGCCGCCATGGTCGCCCGGAACCGTGCCAGATTCTCCCGGCGGAAGCGTTCCTGCTCCCAGTCCTGCCGGCTGTACGCCTGCACCAGCGCGATGTCGCCCAGCGTCTCCTCGGCGAGGGCGCTGACCGAGCCGCTGCGGCGCCGCCGTTCCCGGGAGGCCGCCTTCACCTTCGTCGAGAAGCGCCGGGCGGTGATCCAGAACAGCGGTGCGACCACCAGCGCCGTGAGCGCGAGGTCCCACCGCAGGGAGAACAGCACGCCCAGGTAGACGGCCAGCTCGGCGACGTACGCGACCGCGTCGAGGACACCCGAGAGCAGGAAGGTCTCGACCGCCTCGACATCCGCGGTCAGCCGCGACAGTACGTCACCGAGCCGCCGCCGCTCGAAGAAGCCCAGGGGCAGGCCCTGCAGATGCCGGAACACGTCCGTGCGCAGGGCGAGCAGGAAGCGCTCGCTGACCCAGGCCGAGGTCGTCTCGTCGGCGAAACGCAGGCCCCCTGCCACCAGGGTCAGCCCGGCGTACCCGAGCGCGACCGGCGGGAACAGCCCGAGCCTGCGCGGCACCAGCACCTCGTCGACGACGACCTTGAAGAGCCAGATCGCGGCCACGTCGACCACCGGGCCGAGCAGGACGAACCCCAGCAGAAGGGCCAGCCAGCGCCGTCCCCCGCGCGTGTAGGGCCAGAACCGGGCGAAGGTCCGCCGCAGCGACACGGCCGGGGCCGGTGCGACGACCGGGTCCGCCCGGCCGTCGCCGTCACCCGCGTCGACGGCCGTCAGCCGTCGCAGCGACCACACGTGCTCGTCCTGGCCCGGGACCATGACCGGTGCGTTCAGCCGTCAGTGCCGCGTGTGCTTGCGGCTCCGACGGCGGTGACCGGTCGTCTCCTTCGTCTCTCTGGTCTCCTTGCCGGCACCGGCCCGCTCGCGCGAGTTCCGCATCGCCGGCAGGAGGTTGGCGAGCATGCTCATCGCCGCCACCTCTCTCTCGGTCACTCCCCCACACCCGGGGATACGGACGGGCGGGCCGGGGTGCTCAGTGAGGCACGCGGGTCGCATTCGGCGCCCAGGCGGTCACGGGTGGCGACGGGCCTCGCGCACCATGCAGAGAGAACGCCCCGGGCCGTGATCGGCCCGGGGCGTTCCGCGTTCTTCGGCGCTCTGACCTGCGCCGGAAGCTGAGCCCCCTGTCGGGTTCGAACCGACGACCCCCGCTTTACAAGACGAACCCGGATCATGACGGGGCGTGATGCCTGATGCCGCGTGGCGCTGAACCTGCAGGTCAGCGCCACGCGGCAGGTTACGTGGTCCAACTCCGGCTTGCCCATGCTGCCCCATCCGCTCACGCATCGCTCACGCGGTCGAGCTCACACCCAAACGACCTGCCGCTCATAGGGCTTGGTGACAGCCATGCCCTCAGCTCAGCAAAGGTTGAGCGAGCTGTCCCCGAAATCAGCGACAACCCGCAGTTGCCCGCCCAGAGCCTCGTCGTCGTCCAGCTCGTTCGTCCTCGCCCGCTCGTCCCTCCCGGACTCCGGGCGCTCCAACCGGACCCCTCCCACCACGGCGACCGAGACCGCCAACCGCCAGGCCGCCCCGGGAACGGTTCACACGCGCCCGGGGCCATCGCTTTGCCCATTGACCCTCATGGGTGGGTGCGCAAATGCGGCCGACGGGCCGTCTGACCCGAGAAAATCGCCCTCGGCAACTCTCCCGCTCTCCCGCCGTTTCTCGCCCTCATGCATACCGAATCCGTACCCCGGAGAACTCCGCAGAGTCCACTCGGCAACCGCCGCACGCTATCGCGGGTAGTCCTCATCGCGTCCCAGAAGGTATGGCCCCGATCGTCCCCGCAAGGAACCAACCGGGGCCTCCAGCGTCCTGCCGCCCGGTGAGCGCGCTCGACCGGTACGACTACAACGGTCACCAGGGGTGACGAGCAGAACAGCTACGCCCTCCAGCGAAGACCCTCTCTGCCGAGTGGCTCGTTGAGCTGCCGCCGGACTCGAACATGCCGGTCAGCCGCCGTGTCCTCTGGCGGACCGCTGCGGCGCGGAGTGCGGACCCCTCGCACTGCCCACCTTCAAGCGGCATGTTCTCGGCGGGCGCGGCCTGCCGGTCTCCTCGACTGTGGGCAGCGGACGAACCGGGCTGCGAGGTCTGCCTCGGACGGCCTGGAACAGCCGTCCGCCGGTTTGAACCTCGGCGGGCGGCCGGTCGTAAGTGCGGTCGGTCCGGCCGGATCACGCCGTGAGGGCCCCGGACGGACCGACCGCCCAGGCTGCCGCACTGTTCGGCCGCAGAACCGAACTCGACCCGAACTGCCCGGAGGCTGCCCACATGTCATTCGACTTCCCATTGATGGTGGAGGAGCCGAGCTCGCAACCGGTGCCGGCGCTGACCGCGGAGCGCCTCCTGGCAGGCATCGCGCTGGCCGTACCCGTGGTCGCGTTGCTGTGGGTCTCCTCGTACAGCAAGCCGACCCCGACGCTCGGCGGGGTGCCGTTCTTCTACTGGTACCAGCTGATGTGGGTGCCGCTGGCAGCGGTCTTCACCGCTGCGGCTCATCTGCTGCTCTCCCGGGACGAGAAGCACCGCGCGGCACTGAACGGCGGTGACGCCCGATGACGCACCTCGCCGACGGGATGAACGCCCCCGCGCTCACGGTGTTCCTGCTGCTGCTCGCCCTGGTGACCGTGCTCGGGTTCCTGGCCGCACGCTGGCGACGGGCGGACAACGCTCTCGACCTGCACGAATGGGGCCTCGGCGGCCGTTCGTTCGGCACCTGGGCGACCTGGTTCCTGCTCGGCGGCGACGTGTACACCGCCTACACCTTCGTCGCGGTGCCGGCGGCCGTGTATGCCACCGGGTCGGCCGGCTTCTGGTCGGTGCCGTACGCGGTCGTGGTCTACCCGCTGGTGTTTCTGCTGCTGCCCAGGCTGTGGTCGGTGGCCCGGGTGCACGGCTACGTCACCCCGGCCGACTTCGTGCGCGGCCGCTACGGCTCCCGGGCGCTGAGCCTGGCCATGGCGCTCACCGGCATTCTCGCCACCATGCCCTACATCGCACTGCAACTAGTGGGCCTGGAAACGGTGTTGAACGTGCTGGGGATCGGCGGCGGCCAGGCCGCCAACCCACTGGTCCGGGATCTGCCGCTACTGATCGCCTTCGCGGTGCTGGCCGCGTACACCTACTCCTCCGGCCTTCGGGCGCCAGCAGTGATCGCCTTCGTCAAGGACACCCTGGTCTATATCGTCATCATCGTCGCGGTGGTCTACCTCCCGATGCGGCTGGGCGGCTACGGGCACATCTTCGACACTGCCGCGGCCAAGTTCCAGGCGGTGAACCCCGTCACCCACCAGCCGACCGGCTCACTGGTGCCCGGCCCCAAGGCCCAGTGGGCGTACGCCACGCTGGCGCTCGGCTCGGCACTCGGCCTGTTCATGTACCCGCACACCCTCACCGGCGTGCTCGCCGCGAAGTCCCGGAGGACGGTGCGACGCAACATGGCCATCCTGCCGGCCTACACGCTGATGCTCGGTCTGCTCGCGCTGCTCGGCTTCATGGCCGTCACCGCCGGCGTCGGCCAGGGCGTCAAGGGCTACAACCCCCAACTGGCCATCCCGCAGCTGTTCGACAAGCTGTTCCCCGGCTGGTTCGCCGGCGTGGCCTTCGCGGCCATCGGCATCGGGGCACTCGTCCCGGCCGCGATCATGTCCATCGGAGCGGCCAACCTCTTCACCCGCAACGTCTACAAGGAGTTCCTGAAGCCGGACGCCACCCCGGAGCAGCAGACCAAGGTCGCCAAACTCGCCTCCCTGCTGGTCAAGTTCGGCGCCCTGGCGTTCGTCGTCGGCATGGACAAGCAATTTCCGATCAACCTCCAGCTGCTCGGCGGCCTGTGGATCCTGCAGACCCTGCCGACCGTCGCCGCAGGCCTGTTCACCCGTTGGTTCCACCGGTGGGCGCTGCTGGCGGGCTGGGCTGTGGGCATGGTGTACGGCACCTGGCAGGCGTACGGGATCGCCACCCCGGCCACCAGGCACTTCGGCGGCAGCACCGCGGTGATCCCGTTCATCGGCGAGACCGGCTACATCGGCCTGACCGCCTTCGCCCTCAACCTGCTCGTCGCGCTCGCCCTCACCGTGCTGCTGCGGGCCCTCGGCGCCCCGCAGGGCAAGGACGAGACCAGCCCGGAGGACTACCGCGCCGAGGCCGAGGACGAGTCGGCGGCGGGCGCCCCCAAGGCTGCGCCGGTCCCGGCGCTGACGTCCGCCGGCTGACACCCGGGGGGACAGCAGAGGGGGCGACGCCGTTCGGCGTCGCCCCCTCTGCATTCGGTACCGCCGGTCACGACCCGCGCCCCTGCACCGGCGCGGTCTCGGCCGGATATCCGCCGACCGGCACATATCCGCAGGTCAGACGGCCCGACCGATGAGAATCCTCGCGTGCTGCAACGCCCTGGTGCGGCCGATCAGGGCGGCGTTCCCCGCCACCGGGCCGCCCGAACGTACTCGGCTGACGGATGTTCCCCTCCACCCCCCGGTGCAAACCTCGATCGTCGGCCCGACCGGCACAGCCACCCCTCATCGAACTCACGAGGATCCTCATGAGAACACTCACCCCGAGCGGGCCGACGCAGGTGAACGGCTCCCCGACCGCCGCCCGGATGTCAGAGGTCAAGTTCCGCAACCTGAGCGCCATGCACCGACCTGCGGTCCTGTCCTACCTCGCCAAGCGGACCTTCGGGGATCCGCAGCTGGCCGAGGACCTCACGCAGGAGACCTTCATACGCGCCCTGCACCACCCCGAGATCCTGTCCGCGGACCACCGGACGGCGCTGCCCTGGCTCTACCGAGTCGCCCGGAACCTGCTCATCGACCAGCTGCGCTCACGCGGGCGCAGGCCCGTCGAGGTCGGTTCCGACGACCTCGACGTGGTCATCGGCGAGAGCGCGGTCGCGGACGAGATCGACGTACTCCTGACGAGCTGGTGGGTCCGCGAGGCGCTGGAGTCCCTGAGCGATCGTCATCGCGCCGTGGTCACCCAGGTCTACTTCGAGAACCGTTCCGTCAACGCCGCCGCCGAGATCCTCGGCGTGCCCCCGGGCACCGTCAAATCCCGGTGCCACTACGCCCTCCGCTCTCTCAGGTCGACCCTGCGGGAGCACCAGCCGGTCACCTGACCGACGCGCTCCGTCCGGCGTCCCGACCGGAACCCCCCTGCCCACACCTGCCACCCTTGGAGACCCGCATGACAACGACTGATCACTCGCACGCTCCGCACGACGGCCCGGCGCTGTCCGGGAATCCCCGTGCGACGGGGGGCGAGCATGGGAGCCGTCGTCCCGAACGGAGCGGCCCGCCAGGCCTGCTGGGCCGTCTCGGCCTCTGGGCTGCGAGCCGGCTGCGGCTGGTCACCGTGCTCTGGCTCGTCGTGGTCGCCGGGCTCGGCGCCTTCGCCCCGCAGGTGACCTCCTCGCTGGCAGGCGCCGGCTGGCAGGCCAACGGCTCGGAGTCGGTCCGCGTCCGCGAACTCGCCCGGCAGCACTTCGACGGAAACGCCTCCTCGGCCCTCCAGGTCGTCATCGTCGCCGACCGGCCGGTGACCGACCCCGCCGTCCAGCAGGTCCTCGGCCGGGCGACGGCGCTGCTGACGGCCGACCCGCGGATCGGCGAAGTGGTGCCGCCCCAACCCGGCGCCACGATAAGCCCCGACGGGCGCACCGAAGTCGTGCTGGCCGGCGCGAAGGCCGACACCAACGCCATGGTCCGTGCGGCGGACGACCTGAAGGGTCCGCTCGGGGCACTGTCCGGGGCCGGTGTCCAGGTGAGCGCCACGGGCGCCTCCGTCCTGTGGAGCGACTTCAACTCCGCCAACCACGACGCGATGATGCAGTCGGAGATGCTGTCGTGGCCGGTGACGCTCGCGATCCTGGTGCTGGCGTTCGGCTCGCTGATCGCCGCCGGACTCCCGCTGCTGCTCACCATGGCAGGCCTGGCAGCCTCGGCCGGTGCGCTGGTGCTGCTCAACCACCTGACGCCGACGTCGATCTGGGCGATGAACTTCGCAATGATGTTCGCCCTCGCCCTGGGCATCGACTACGCCCTGTTCATCGTCGTCCGGTTCCGTGGGGCGCTCGCCCGCCACGGCGACGCCCGGCGTGCCGTCGGCGAGACCATGGACACCGCCGGCAAGGCCGTCGCGCTGTCTGGTGTCACCGTCCTGGTCAGCCTCTCCGCGGTCCTGCTCGTCCCGTCACCCGCCTTCCGGTCCATGGCGCTCGGCATCATGATCGCGGTCACGTTCGTCCTGGCCGCAACCCTGACGCTGCTGCCCGCCGTCCTCGGCAGGCTCGGCGCCCGGGTCGACGCGGCGGCGCTGCCGTTCACCCGCCGCCAGGACGCCGCCGGCTCGCCCCGCTTCGCCGCGTGGGCCGCCCGGCTGTGGGCGCACCCGCTGCGGTACGGCGCCCCGGCCCTGCTCGCCCTGCTGGCACTCGCCGCGCCGGTGATCGGGCTGCGCACCGCCATGCCGTCGATCACCGTCATCCCGGCGGACTCCTCGGCCCGCACGGGCTACGTCGCCGTTCAGAAGGCGTTCGGCACAGGTGCTCCCGGCGCCCTCCAGATCCTGACTCCCGTGGCCCAGGCCGAGCAGGCCGCCGCCGTCCTCAAGCACACCCCGGGGGTGGCGGTCGTGCTGCCGACGGCGAACGCGGCCGACGGCTCCGGCCTGGCGCTCATCCAGGCCGTCCCGGCCGCCGATCCCTCGGACCCGGCCCTGCGGGCGACCGTCGCCGACCTGCGCGGGCACCTGCCCGGACAGGCCCTGGTCGGCGGCGCCGCCGTCGAGAACCTCGACCTGCAGGATGTCCTGGACGCCAGGACCCCGCTGGTCGTCGGAGTCATCCTGACGCTCGGTTTCGTGCTGCTCCTGCTGGCCCTGCAGGCGCCGCTGGTCGCCCTGCTCGGCACCGTCACCAACCTGCTCGCCACGACCGCCGCCTTCGGCGCCGCCCGGCTCGTCTTCCAGGACGGGCACGGGGCAGGACTGCTCGGCTTCACTCCGCAGGGGTTCCTGGACGGGTGGGCGCCGGTGTTCTTCTTCGCGATGATCTTCGCGATCGCGATGGACTACACCGTCTTCCTGCTCGCCTCCGCCAAGGAGCACTACGAGCGCAGCGGCGACCCGCGCGAGGCGATGGTCGGCGCGCTGGCCCACTCCGGGCGGGTGATCTTCGCGGCGGCAGCCGTGATGGTCGCGGTGTTCTTCACCTTCGCGCTCTCCGGTCCGCTGCCGCCCAAGGAGATGGGCATCGTCCTGGGCCTCGCGGTGCTGCTCGACGCGGCCCTCGTCCGTCTGGTCCTGCTGCCCGTCCTGCTCCGGCTGACCGGAGGCGCCGCCTGGTGGACGCCGGCCTGGCTCGGCCGGCTCCTGCCGAACCTCCGGTTCTCGCACGACTAGCCAGGCCCGCCAGGGGGTGCGGCGCCGACGCGCCCGCGCCGCACCCCGTGGCTCACTGCGACTGTCGCAGCGCCGCCGTCACCGCGAGCCCCACCCGCGAGGATTCGCCGAGCTTCGCCATGATGCGCGACACATGCAGCTGCGCCGTCCGCCGGGAGATGTACAGGAGCTCGGCGATCTGCGGGTTGGAGCAGCCCTCCGCGACCATGGCCAGCACTGTGCGCTCGGTCCCGCTCAGCGCCTCCCAGCCCGTCTCGCTCCTGGCGGCCGCCTTCCGGCTCCTGACGGTGACTCCCTCCGCCCGCAGGCGCTGCCGCGTCCGGCGGGCGTCCCAGGAGGCGCCGAGTGCGAGGTAACCGTCGACGGCCTCGGCCGACGCGGCGGCGGCCCGGTCCGCCGCGCCGGCGCGGGCCAGCAGGACGGCCTCGTTCTCGCGGGCGAACGCCACGTACAGCGGGCGCCCCGCCGCTCGGTAGGCCGTGGCGGATTCGGCCAGCAGGGAGCTGTCCGCCTCCGCCAGCCCCCGGCAGAGCGCGGCGGTGCCGAGCTTGTTCGGGGACGGCTGGTGGTCGGCCAGCTCCTGGGCGGACGCGGCGAGCGCGGTCAGCCGGTCCGAGCGGCCCAGGCCGAAGGCCATCCGGGCGGCGTCCGGGAAGAGGTGATCGAGGGTCACCACCCTCCGCAGCTCGCCCGACCGCCACAGAAACGGTTCGAGGAGGCCGAAGGCCCCTGCGAGGTCGCCCTCGGTGTCCCGTACCAGGGCTCGTACCCACCAGTGCAGGTACTCCGTGTAGGAGTGCGCGCGCAGGTCGTCGGCCTGAGCCATGATCACGTCGGTGTGCTCGCTGCGCTGCCCTCGGCGTACGTGGATCTGCGCGGCGATCGCGCGCAGATCGGGGCCGACGTCCAAGGGGTCGACGGTGTCCAGACCGCTCTGGACGGCGGCCAGAGCGTCGTCCCAATTCCCGCGCAGGTATTCAAGGTTGGCGATGGCGGACTGGTACCAGGGCAGCAGCGCCACACCGGCCCGCTCGCTCTCCCTGGCGCCCGCGCGGAAGTCCGCGTGCGCCTCTGCCGGCCGGTCGAGGTCGGCCAGGCAGTAGCCCCGGGCCAGCAGCGGGGAGAGCTGGACGTCGGACGAAGTTCCCGCCTCTCCCAGCAGGTCGAGGGCCTCGCTGGTGAGGGCGAGGGCCTCCTCGACCCGCCTGGTGACCAGCAGGACGGCGGCCCGGGTCGTGAGACCGTACGCCGTCGCGAAGCCGTCGCCGCTCTCCCGCCCGTTCCGCACCGCCAGGAGCGCGGCCCGTTCCGCCTCCTCCGGACGGATCATGAGGTGGAGGGTCTGTGCTTCCAGCGCGTGGAGCAGCGCCGCCTGGTTCCGGGGGAGGCGTTCCAGGGCGAGCGCCGAGCGGACCTCGGCGACCGTCCCCGGCAGCAGCCCCTGCTGCAGGAGCGCCTGCGCGAGCCACCCGCGCACCATGCCCTCCCGGTCGACCGGGAGGGGGCGCGCGAGTGCGGCTCTGGCGGCCTGTTCGGCTTCGGCCGGCAGTCCGGCCCAGAGCAGTGCCCGGACGAGTTCGAAGTGCAGGTCCTGGAAGCCGGCACTCGCCGTCGCGGTGGCACGGCGCAGCAGCTCGACCGCGAGCACCGGCGCTCGCACCAGCAGCGGATCCAGCGAGACGCGCAGCCAAGCCAGGTCCCGCGGTCCCAGTCGGCCGGCCTCCAGTACGTGCTCGGCGACCTGCTCGACGGGCGCACCCGCCTCGGCCAGCGAGACCCCGATCTGCTCGTGCAGAGCGGTCCGGACCGCCTGGGAATGGCTCTCCACCACTGCTTGGCGGATCAGGTCGTGCCGGAACGCGAATCCGCCTCCGCGCTCCTCCAGCACTCCCGCCGCGAGCGCCTCCACCACCGGCTCGACCAGGTCGGTGGCCGGGAGTTGGAGGACGGTGGTCATCTCGGCCGCGGTGAACGCGCGGCCGAGCAGTGCCACCAGGCGGAGCATCTCGCGGGTCGGCACGCTCAGGGAGTCGATCCGATGGAGGATCGTCGCACTCAGTGAGGCCGGCACGAGGGAGGTCTCCGGGCCGATCTCCGCGGTCGAGCCCTGCAGCTCGATCCGGCCGGCACCGGACAGCGCCCGAACCAGCTCCGCCGCGTAGAGCGGGTTGCCTGCCGCACCCGCGACCAGGGACCTCAGCCGGTCACCCGGCAGGCCACCGGCGAGGTCGGCGACCAGGGCGGCGACCTCGGCTTCGGCCAGCGGAGCGAGATCGGTGATCGGGACGCCGGACTCCGCCAGGTCGCGCAGCAACCCGGTGACGGTGGCGGTGTCCGGCGTGGGCCGGCACGTGACCACCACCAGGAGCGGCAGCTGGTCCAGAGCGCGGGTCAGCCGGCGGATGACCGCCAGGCTGGCCGGGTCCGCCCAGTGCAGGTCGTCCACCAACAGCGCCAGCGGCTCGGTCGAGCACCAGTCGTCCAGGGTCGACAGGATGGCCTCGGCGATCAGGAACTCCTGGCCGACGGCGCCGGCCGGCGCCCCGACCCGCTCGTCACCCCGCAGCAGACCGCGGATCCGGACGACCCCCGGGTGTTCGGCGGCGCCCGCGTCGAGGCACTCGCTCAGCACGGCGAACGGCACCGACCGGTCGATCTCACTGGCCGCGCCGCGCAGAACCGTGATCCCGGCGGACCGGCACAGGGCATCGACGAGGCCGAGCACCGCCGACTTCCCGATACCCGGCTCACCGCGGAGCGCCATCGCCTGGCCCCGGCCCTCGGTCAGTCGCCGAACCATGAGTTCAAGGCGCGCCCGCTCGGCGGCACGGCCCTGCACTGTCACTACCATCAAGATCCACTTCACCGTCGCCCGACCATCACAGCTGCTCAGCGCCTCGGGCTCGCGCTTGCCGGGCTGGCCCGGCATGCGGGCCAGTCTCCCAGACCCACGGGTACGGCTTCTTCGGGCGGGGCTCCTGCCGGTACGAAGTCCCGAAACCTGACGAAAGCCGGCCAATGCGATAATTCCCAGAATGAGAACCACCGGGGCGACCGCAGCGCTGATCGGTCGCAGGGCCGAGTCCTCACAGCTCAACGATGTCCTTTCCGCCGCCGCAGCCGGCCGGGGACGTGCTGTCCTGCTCCGTGGTGAGGCCGGGATCGGGAAGTCCGCCCTACTGCGGGCATGCGCCGACCGCGCCCGGGAGTCGGGCTTCGCGGTGCTCTGGAGCACGGCGAACGAGTCGGAGCGGCACTTCCCGCTGGGGACGTTCCTGGACCTCCTGGAGCGGGACCAGCCGTGCTCCGGGCAGCTGCGGGCGGAGCACCGAGCCGCGGTGGCGGCCCCGGCCCGGCACGCGGCCGGCGTGGGGACGGATCCGGTGCCGGCCACCGCGGAGCGGCTGTTCCAGGTGGTGGAACAGCAGTGCGCGACCGACCCGGTGCTCGTCGTGGTGGACGACCTCCACCGGGCGGACGACGCCTCGGCGACGCTCTGGCTACGGATCGCCCGCCATGCCGAACACTTTCCGCTCGTAGTGGCGGCCTCCGTGACGCCCGGCACCGGCGCCGACACCGAGGCCCTCGTCCTGCACACGGTGCAGCGCGGTGGTGGCCTCGTGATGGATCTGGAACCGCTGGCCCCGTCCGAGGCGGCCGCTCTGGCGGCCGGTCAGCTGGGCGGCCCGGTAGGCGCGTCCGTGCTGGGGGCGCTCGACCGGGCCGGTGGCAATCCGCTCCACCTCACCGAGCTGACGGCTCTGCTCCGCCGGCAAGGCGGACTGACCGAGGGGCGGCACGGGTACGAGCTCACGCCCGGACAGCACGACCTCTCGCTCGGGGCGGCGATCACCGATCGGGTCCAGCGGCTGTCCGCCGAGCTTCGCGCGGCCCTTCGGATCGCCGCCGTGCTGGGCATCGAGTTCCGGCCCGCCGACCTCGCGGCGGTGTCGCGCCGTTCGCTGGTCGCCCTGGTTCCGGTGTTTGAGGAGGCACTCGCCGCCGGCGTACTGGACCCGGCCGGAGAGCGGCTCAGGTTCCGGCACCACATGATCTGGCAGGCGCTCGTGGAGAGCACCCCGCAGGCCATGCGCGGGGCACTGCACCGGCAGACGGCGGAGGCGCTCGATCTGGCTGGTGCGCCGCTCGACCAGGTGGCCGGCCATCTGATCCACTCGGCGTCCATGGCCACCGACGCGTGGCTGCACGGCTGGATCACCCGGCACGCCCGCGAACTGGTCACCCGCTCACCGGGTGTCGCGCTGGAACTGCTGACGCAGGCAATCGACGGGGACGGTCCGGCAAGGGATCGGACCGACCTGCGCCTGCGTACGGTCGAGGCGCTCAACGCGCTGGGTCGGCCCGACGAAGCCGAAGTGGCTGCGCGTCAGCTGCTGGCCGTACCGTCCTGCGCGCCCGATGTCGCGGCCGAGGCCTCCTGGATGCTCGGCGAGACGCTCCATGCCCGCTCGTCGACCGGCACCGGGGCCCGGGATGCCGCCGAGCTGCTGACCGCCGCCACCGCGATCGTGGGCATCAGTGAGCGGTCCAGGGCGCGGTTGCAGGCCGAGAACTCCTTCTACCTGTTCCGGTCGGACCGGCCCGACCAGGCCGCCGAGACGGCAGCCGCCGCGGTGGCCGGTGGTGAACGCTCGGGCGAGTGCTTCGCCGTCGCCTACGCCTCCTGGATGCAGGTGGTGCTGGCCCGGGTCGAGGACGGCGACCTGGACGGCGCCCTCGAACTGAGCCGGCGCGGCCTGGCGCTCTGCGCCGGGGCCCCGCATCCCCGGGTCGAGAGTCTGCTCCGGACGCAACGGCTGGTGATCGCAGGCCTCCAGGACCGCATCCCCGAGGCCGAGGACGAGATCACCGAGATCCGCCGCTTCGGCTACCCCACCCAGGCGTACGGCCAGGGCCCGACGGTCGCGATCGCAGCCCACCGCTTCCGCACCGGGCAGTGGGACGAGGCCCTCGCCGAGATCGAGCACCTGGGCGAGGAGGAATTCCGGCACGCGGCCGTCCAGGCACGCGGCCTGGCCGCGCTGGTGGCCGGCCTCCAGGACGACGCGTCCACGTGCGAGGCGCAGCTGGGACTCCTGCGGGACCACGCACCGCAGACTCCCGCCGACCGCGCAGCCGCCCACTGGCTCCTGATGGCGCGTGCGATCTCCGCCGAACGCGCCGGGCGACCGGACCAGGCCCTGGCAGCCCTGCTGCCCGTCCTCGACCCGCAGCTCGTGACGGGCCCGGAGGACCCCTTCGAATGGCTGCCGACCGTCGTCCGGCTGGCGTTGGCGGTCGGTGACCGCGCGACCGCCGAGGCCGCCGCCACCCTCGCCGGCACCGCGCCGTCCCGAGGGCCCGGCATCGCCTCCTGGGAGCACACCGCCCGGCACGCCGCCGCACTGCTCGAAGCCGATCCGGCGCCCCTGCTGGCAGCCGCCGACCACTACGCGGCCGCCTCCCGTCCGCTGCGACAGGCCAACGCCTTGGAGGACGCGGCCGAGCTGCTGGCCCGGCAGGGGCGCTCGGCGGAGGCCAGACTCCGACTGGAGCAGGCGGTGACCGCCTACGGCGCGCTCGGTGCCGCCTGGGGGCTGCGCCGGGCACGGACCCGGCTGCGAGCGGCCGGGATCCGCCTCGGCGCGCGTGGCCCCCGGGCCCGGGCCACCTCCGGCTGGGACAGCCTGACCCCGACGGAACTGCGCGTCGCCCGCCGGATCGCCGACAGCCGGTCCAACCCGGAGATCGCCACAGAACTGATGCTCTCCCCCCGGACGGTCCAGACCCACGTCTCGCACATCCTCACCAAGCTCTCCTTCCGGTCGAGGGTCGAGATCGCCGCCGAGGCCGCCCGGCAGGACCGCCTCCAGGAGGAAGGCCGCCGATCGTGACTGTGTGTGGCCACAGTCACGCTGAACCTTCGGCCAGCACCCGTCGTAAGGCGGTCCGTGGAAGAAAGCACGGAAGCAGGCACTGTCCTCACGACCCTCAGGAAGCCGTTCGGACTGATCCGTCGGCCTCGCCGCAGCAGCCCGGCCACCAGCCCGGCCACGGCGCTGCTGGCCCGGATCCGGGACGGCCTCATCGGTGACGGCGAGGTGCTGCAGGGCCCGTACGGGCCCCGGCGGATCACCTACGCCGACTACACGGCTTCCGGGCGTTCGCTGGACTTCGTCGAGGACTGGCTGCGCTCGGCGGTCCTCCCCCACTACGCCAACACCCACACCGAGAGCTCCGCGACCGGGCTGCAGACCTCCCGCCTGCGCGAGGACGCCCGCCGGCTGATCCACCGCGCGGTCGGCGGCACCGACGACCACGTCGTGCTCTTCTGCGGGTCGGGGACCACGGCGGCCGTGAACAAGCTCATCGGCCTCCTGGAGCTGCAGAGTCCGGTCGGGCTGGCCGAGCGGTACGGCCCGGCGCACGCCATTCCCGCGGACCAACGGCCCGTCGTCTTCGTCGGCCCCTACGAACACCATTCGAACGAGCTGCCCTGGCGGGAGTCAGTCGCCGACGTCGTGGTCATCAAGCTGGATGCGGACGGCCGTATCGACGAGGACGACCTGCGCACCCAGCTCGCCCGCTACATGGACCGGCCACTGCGCATCGGCAGCTTCTCGGCCGCCTCCAACGTGACCGGCATCCTCACCGACGCCGACCGCATCGCCGCCCTGCTGCACGCTCACGGAGCGCTGTCCTTCTGGGACTTCGCCACGGCCGGCCCGTACGTGCCCATCCGTGTCACCGAGTCGGCACCGGGCCGGATCGACCACAAGGACGCCGTCTTCCTCTCACCCCACAAGTTCGTCGGAGGCCCGCAGTCCCCTGGCGTGCTCATCGTCCGGCGAAGCCTCATCCGCAATCGCGTACCCACCATGCCGGGCGGCGGCACCGTGGCCTTCGTGGACCCCCAGCACCAGTACTACCTCGACGACGTGGTCGCCCGGGAGGAGGGCGGCACCCCCGCCATCGTCGAGTCGATCCGCGCCGGTCTCGCCTTCGGGATCAAGGAGGCGGTCGGCACCGAGCTGATCCACGCCCGGGAGGAGCGGGCCCGGGAGGCGGTCCTGACCCGCTGGCGGCAGAACCCGAACATCGTCATCCTGGGCCCCACCCACGTGCGACGCCTGCCCCTGGTCTCCTTCCTGATCCGGCACCAGGACCGCTATCTGCACCACAACTTCGTGGTCGCGTTGCTCAACGACCTGTTCGGCATCCAGGCCCGCGGCGGCTGCTCATGCGCCGGCCCGTACGGGCACCGGCTGCTGGACATCGGCGACGACCACTCGGCGGCCCTGCGCGAGGAGATCGTCGAGCAGGGCCACGAAGGCATCAAGCCCGGCTGGACCCGGATCAGCCTCCCGTACTTCATGTCCGACACCGTCCGGGATTTCGTCATCGAGGCGGTCGAGCTCATCGCCACCCACGGCCACCGCCTGCTCACCGACTACCGCTTCACCCTCGACGCCGGCCTCTGGCGCCACCGCCTCGCCCCGCAGGAACCCCCGCTGAGCCTGGCCGACTTCCTTGTCGACACCCCGAACGCCCCCGGAGGCAGGCTCCACCACGGCGAGGAGGCGCTGGCCGGCTACCTCGCCCACGCACGTGGCCTCTTCGCCGAACGTCCCGGACACATCCCCGAAGGCCGCCTCGGCCTGCCCGAGAACTTCGAGACGCTCCGCCACTTCGCCATCGCCGAGGTCTGCCTTCTGCCCGAGGGGCGTGCGGCCCGATGACCCCCGCGCAGCAGCCGGTGCCCGTCCGTCGGTTCACCCGCCTGGCTCCCCCGGCGGACGAGTACCCGGGCGAGCTCCTGCTGCTCGCCCTGCGCACCGGTGAACTACTGCTGGCCAACGGCGCACCGGCCGCCGACGTCGTGGCGACGGCGACCGCGATGGCGGCGGGCATGGGACTCCACGGATGCACCGCGGACGTCACCGCCGGCGCCCTCTCGCTGTCCTACCGCAGCGGGCCGCGCGCGGTGCCCATGACCGAGGTTCGGGTCGTGCGCACCGCCACGCTGGACTACTCGCGCATCGACGCCGTCCACCGCCTCGTCGAGCAGGTCGGGCGGGGTCGCCTGGACGTCCGCGCGGCGCGGTCCCGCCTGGCGCAGATCGAGGCCGCCCGACCGGCCCACCCCGCCTGGCAGGTCACCCTGTCCTGGGCGGGCCTGGGCGGTTTCTTCACCGTGATGCTGGGCGGCGGGCCGACGGTGTTCGCCGCCGCCGCCGTGGTGGCCGCCTTCATCGACCGCGCGAACATCTACCTGTCGCGCCGCGGCGTGCCCGACTTCCACCAGGTGGTCCTGGGCGGAGCGGTCGCCACCGCCACCGCGACGGGGCTCTTCCTCACCGGCACGACCACCCAGGCACCGCTGGTCGTTGCGGGCGGGATTGCGATGCTGCTGCCGGGCCTGGCCTTCGTCAGCGGGGTGCAGGACGCCATCGCGGGCTACCTGGTCACCGCTGCGGCGCGCGCCCTGGAAGTGGCGATGGCCGTCGCGGCGATCGTCGCCGGCGTGGGAGCGGCCCTCTACGTCGCAGCACACTCCGGGCTGCGGGCCCCGCAGGTCCAGCCGGACGGCTTCGCCCTGCACGGCTGGGCCGCACTCCCCCCGGAGATCCTGGCCGCGACGATGGTCTGCGTCTGCCTGGCCTTCTGCCTCCAGGGGACTCGGTGGAACCTGCTCACAGCCGGCCTGGCCGGCGCGCTGGCCTGGACCGTCCACCTCGTGCTCTGGCAGGAATTCCGCCTTCCACCGCCCCTGGCCGCAGCAGTCGCGGCCACCCTCGTCGGCCTCGCCACTCAGACCCTCGCACGCCGCACCAACACCACGGCCCTGCTGCTCACCATCGCGGGCATCGCACCGCTCGCTCCCGGCTACACCATCTACCAAGGCATGCTCCACCTCAGCCACGGCCAGCTCGCTCCTGGGCTCCTGACCATCGGCCAAGCCGCGGCCATCGGCCTGGCCATCGCAGCCGGCCTCACCCTCGGACACACCGCCGCCGACCAGGTCGCCCCCAGAACGGCCCACCAGGGGGCAGTTCGGCGGCTCCCGACCTCACATTGACCGCCAGCCGACCTTCCGGCTGCTCCTCGCGAAAAGCGGTGTGTACTGAATGTGTACTGGGCTCCTGCCGCCAAGGCCAGGTCACCGTCCCGGCCAGCGACGTCCAGCTAGCCCAATCAGGGGAGCCCCGCTTTTCGGCGGCAAAGGTCACCCGCGGCGGCTTGCACTCCAGGAAACGGCTCTGGCCTGCGGCTTTCCAGACCTGTCAGCCAGGGAGTGCGATGACCCCCGCTTTCCTGAGCTCTAACTCATCTGCAGCGAAGCGCAGCACCAAACATGGCCTGACCTGCAGTTTTACGGATTCGAGGCCCATCCAGCGGAGGTTGTGCCTGCTCTGCCCGCAGGAGCAGGCACGACATGTTCCTACAGCTGGCATACCAAGATCCCGCCAAGGCACGTGATCTTGAAGAAGCCTCGGACATCGATGGTCGCAGCAGCGATCTCGGCGGCTCGGCTGACGGTTTCATCGAAGGGGACGCCGCACTGTTCGGCCCACGCTCCGTACGAGGCCAGGTGGGCGACAATCGGTGCAGAGTCGGTGACCTCAATGATGCCGGGCAACTCTCGAACCCGGATGTCCTTGAACGCCGTACCGAGGTAGCCGGAGGCCTTCTCCAGGGAGAACCGGGAGCTGAGGGAGACCCGTGCCGGCCCCTCGGGAATCCCGAGGATGTCTCCTGCGGCCCTGGCCCAGAGCTGGTCCAGTTCCTGCTTGTCGGTGTCGCTGTTGGTCGAGGCGATGAGGATGCCGCCGGGCCGAAGAACGCGGGCCAGTTCCTTGATTGTGGCCTCGATGTCGCTGACGTGGTAGAGCATGTGCAGGGCCAGCACGGCGTCAGCGCTGTCGTCAGCGAAGGGCAGGGCCTGGGCGTCGGCCACCAGGACCGGCTTCGCGACGTCGGCGAGGATGCCCGCCGAGATGTCCATCCCGACGACCTGAAGGTCCGGGCGGTCCTTGTGAAGGCGGCTGACGAACTTGCCGTTGCCGCAGCCGATGTCGAGGACGATCCCGCTGGTGTCGGCCAGTTCTTCGACGACGATCCCGGGCAGGTCGCACTGCGGCTGCTGCCACCGGTAGATGGACTGGCGGGCGGCCAGGTGGCGTCCGTCGGCGTATGCGCTGTTCGCGAGGATCGACTTGTCGGCGACTGCGGCGTCCTGCTGTGCAGTGTTGCTCGTCACTGGGGCAGCTCCGGAGGGTTCGTGAGTGCGGGTCGAGAGCAGGCTTCTCTGACATTCTCACGGAGACTCAGGACGAGCGGGGAGTCTGCGTAGGCGGGCTCGGCGAGACGAGTGCTCAGGGCTCGAAGCCGGGTGGAGATGCTCGCTGTTCGCCGGTCCGGTGCGGCGTCCAGCACCACCGCGAGCTTCTCCTGCACACCGTCGAGGTCCCCGTGGGCGAGGTGGGCGTTGGCGAGGTCAAGGCGGGCCGCCAGCAGGTCGCCGGAGGACTGTTCCTGCTGCGGTGCGGACTCGTACAGGGCGATGGCCCTTGAGGATGCCTCGATGGCGCGGTTCACGTGACGCTGGCTACCCAGGGCAAGGAGGGCGGTGCCGGCGTAGGTCCACTGCTTGGCCTCGGGAAACGTGAACACGCCTGGGAGATCCACAGCGGCTACTGCGCTCCGTGCGGCCTCGGCCGCCTCCACGGCTCGTAGCGCGCTCGCGCTGTCGCCGAGCGCGGCGGTGGCCCGCGCTTCGAGGCTGAGCAGGCGGGCTGCGATCGTCCCGCTGTCCGTGTACGGCAGTCCCGCTCTGGCCAGTTCGGCGGCCTGGCGGTGGTCCTGCTGCCAGTAGGCAATCAGGGACTGGACGGATCGGATCCAGGCCCGGAGGCCGTTGTGGCCGGCTGACTCCGCGCAGCGCCAGGCCGTTCGCGAATGCGTCGCCGCAGCTGTGTAAAGCTCAGCGCCTGGGGTGGGCGGAATGACCGGGGCGTCCTCGGTCACCCGGTCACTGACCGCCTCGGAGGTGACCTGACCGGTCAGAGCACCGGCATCCCGGTCAGTCCGGTCGGTCAGTACGTCGTTCTGACCGACCGCCGGTCGGAAACCCGGGACGGCCACAGGTGGCCAGTCCTGCGCCTGGCCTCCCGGTGTGGGCTGCGGAGAAGTAGAGTTCACGGTGAAGCTCCTCGCTGGGGCGCACGACCTGGACCGTCGCGCTGCCACCGGTTGAACTGATTCGCTGATCTGGGGACTTCGTCCGGCCCTCGGTGTTGGTAGCACCGAGGGCCGTCGCATTCCCGGCTTGCTCGGGTGAACGAGCTGAGTGGGCTCAACTCGCAGGCGGATGGACTACGTTGCGCAGCCGTACGACCGGCGGGCGACGCGACGATACGACCGCCCTGGTGGAAGATCCACTGCTCTGGCGGCAGTCCTCTCACGGCAGACAACCTCGTGGACCGACCAGCGGCCTTGTCATCACGCAGCCTCACCGCCAGGCGTGACGTCGATGCCCAGCAGTCGCAGGAGATCTGCGGTGATCACCCGGTACTTCTTGCCGAGCCGCAGCACGCGGCACGGGTAGGCATCCCGTCGTGCGAGTTCGTACCCCTTGCTGCGGCCGAGGCCGATGGCTCGGTTCGCGGTGTCCAGGTCGATCGCGGCCGGCAACGCGAGCAACTCCACCCGGCCCATGCCCATGACCTCCTGGTTTCCGGTCTCAGTTCGCACAGCTGTCTCCATTCGTGAGGGCAGACCCCGGTCGGGGGATCCCGCAGCTGCGGGATCGAGGAGCAGCTTGCACGGCCATAAAGTGTCGATATGACACACGACGAAGTGGAATCTTGGTCGGCACGGATTACGAAAGTCGTGATCGCTGAGGTTCGCAGGCGCCGGAAGGAGCTGGGCATGACCGCGCAGGACCTGGCCGATGCCTGCGAGGAGCTGGGCCACCCCATCCCGCGCAACGTCATCGCGAACTGGGAGTCCGGGCGCCGGCTGACCCTCACCGTCCCGGAGCTACTCGTTCTCGCCAAGGCGGTCGACACGCCGCCGGCCGAGCTGGTTTTCCCGCTCGGCGGGAGCGCCCAAGTCGGCTGCCTCCCGGGCGAGAGCCGAGACCCGTGGACGGCGTTCAGCTGGTTCACCGGAGAGGACCTGGACTACGGAGACGCGGCCGTGTTCCGCGAGTACGCGAACGTCGAGCGTCGCATCCGGACCGGGCACCACGACGCGTGGCAGCTCCAGTTCGCGGGCCAGAGGGAGAGCTGGCCGCCCGACGCCGATGCCACGTTCGGCCGCCTCGTACAGGCCGTCCGCTCGGAACTCGCGCCGATCAGGAGTCGCATGCGCGAGCTGGAGCTGACTCCCCCTCCGCTTCCGAGCCACCTCGCGTTCCTCGACAACGAGCAGGAGGACAACCAGATGAGGGAAGGAACTCCATGAAAGGCTCCACCTACCACCGCTGCTACTGCCGGGACGCCGACACCGGCAAGCCGCTCGGTAAGGCCTGCCCGAAGCTCAGCAGCCGCAAGCACGGCTCCTACGCGGTACGCCAGGAGCTGCCCAACCGCCCGGACGGCTCACGCCGCTCCTTCAACCGCTCCGGCTACGAGTCCCGCAAGACCGCCCAGGCCGATCTCGATCAGGTCCGCGAGCTGCTGCACATCCCGGACGCGGACGACCCCGAGGGACTCGCGCAGATAGCCGACCTGCTGGAGAAGGTCGCCCACGAGAAGGCCCCGCTGCCCGACATCGAGGAGATCCGGCGCCGGCTCGCCTCCGGGCAGGACCTCCAGAACCGGCTGAAGGTAGGCGAGTGGCTCGACCAGTGGCTGGCGGGCAAGCGTGGCCGCCAGACCGCGATCAGCCGCGACGAGAGCAGCATCCGGCTCCACATCAAGCCGCGAATCGGCCACGTCCGGCTCGACCGCCTCCGGGTCCGGCACCTGGAGGAGATGTTCGCGACCATCGAGGAGGCGAACATCGAGATCGCCGAGGCGAACGCCCAGCGGCACGCCGCCATCGACGAGCTGGCGCAGATCCCCTGGAAGGGGCGAGAGTTCCGCGCGCAGCGCAAGGCCCTCAAAACTGCCATGGCCGAGATGGAGCCGTTCCGCCGGACCGTCAGCGCAGCGACCTGCCAGCGGATCCGCTCAACGCTCCGTGCGGGCCTCAACGCCGCGATCCGGCGGCAGATCATCACCTTCAACCCGGCCTCCCACGTCGAGCTGGAGTCCGCGAAGCGGCCCAAGCCGCTCGTGTGGACGGAGGAGCGGATCGAGCACTGGGAGCTCACCGGCGAGCGCCCGTCGCCCGTGATGGTCTGGACGCCGGAGCAGACTGGCGCCTTCCTCGACCAGGCCGCCGGCGACCGCCTGTACGCGCTGTTCCACCTGATCACCTTCCGGGGGCTCCGGCGAGGCGAGGCGTGCGGCCAGCGGTGGGCCGACACCAACCTGAAGTCCGGGCTCCTCACGGTGGCGAAGCAGCTCGTCGTGGACGGCTGGGCGGTCTACGAGGACGATCCCAAGACCGACGCGGGCGCCCGCACCATCGCCCTCGACTCCGAGACAGTGGCCGTCCTGGAGGCGCACCGCGAACGGCAGCAGGCCAACCGAGAGAAGTGGGGCACCGCCTGGGTCGAGACCGGCCGGGTCTTCACCAAGGAGAACGGCGAGTGGCTGCACCCGACCGCCGTGACCGACCGGTTCCGCGAGCTGGCCGAGGAGGCCGGCCTGCCGCCAATCCGGCTGCATGATCTCCGGCACGGCGCGGCCACGCTCGCTCACGCGGCGGGCGCTGACCTGCACTCGATCAAGGAGATGCCCGGCCACTCCTCGATCGGCATCACCTCGGACACGTACACAACTCTGCTCCCGCAGGTCGACCGGGCGATCGCCGAGGCGGCGGCCCGGCTCGTCCCCCGGGCGAACAGGCCGCGCAAGGTTGCCCAGTCCATCGCGAACACCCAGCTCACCGGGCCATCCGCTCACGCATCGCTCACGCAAACGGCCTCGGACGCGAAGTCCGAGGCCGGCGATAAAGCCCCCAGAAGGCCAAACCTGCAGCTCATCCGGGGTGGAAACGAGAGCCCCCTGTCGGGTTCGAACCGACGACCCCCGCTTTACAAGAGCGGTGCTCTGGCCAGCTGAGCTAAGGAGGCACGGTGGCCGTCCGCGATGGATCACGGCGGCACCGGGGGCAGTCTACCGGGCCGAGGTGGCGGGGTGGGGGGATATCCGGGGGTTGGCGGGGCGGGCGGGCGTGATGGAACCGATGCCGAAAACGGGGCGGAGGGGGCTGACAAGCGGCGAAAGCGCAGGTAGCGTCGCCGGGAGTCGGTTCTCTTAGTGGTTCAGACCACTGACGGACCGACGGAGACGAACCACCCCCCTTTACTCGGATCGTCCGGCACGTTCCTGCCGGTGAAGGAGAGCACAACCATGGCTTCTGTCACGTACGACCAGGCGACCCGCATCTACCCCGGGGCGACCAAGCCCTCGGTGGACGCGCTGGACCTGGAGATCGCGGACGGCGAATTCCTCGTTCTGGTCGGCCCGTCGGGCTGCGGCAAGTCGACCAGCCTGCGCATGCTGGCCGGCCTGGAGGACGTCAACAGCGGCGCCATCCGGATCGGCGACCGGGACGTCACCCACCTGCCGCCGAAGGACCGGGACATCGCCATGGTGTTCCAGAACTACGCGCTCTACCCGCACATGACCGTCGCCGAGAACATGGGCTTCGCGCTCAAGATCGCCGGCGTCAACAAGGCGGACATCCGCACCAAGGTCGAGGAGGCGGCGAAGATCCTCGACCTCACCGACTACCTGGACCGCAAGCCGAAGGCGCTCTCCGGCGGTCAGCGCCAGCGCGTCGCGATGGGCCGCGCGATCGTCCGCCAGCCGCAGGTCTTCCTGATGGACGAGCCGCTGTCGAACCTGGACGCCAAGCTCCGCGTCTCGACCCGCACCCAGATCGCCGGTCTGCAGCGCCGTCTGGGCATCACCACCGTGTACGTGACCCACGACCAGACCGAGGCGCTCACCATGGGCGACCGGGTCGCGGTGCTCAAGGACGGTCTGCTGCAGCAGGTCGACACCCCGCGCAACATGTACGACAAGCCCGCCAACCTCTTCGTGGCCGGCTTCATCGGCTCGCCGGCCATGAACCTGGTCGAGGTGCCGCTGGTGGACGGCGGCGTGAAGTTCGGCGGCTCGGTCGTCAACATCTCGCGCGAGAACCTGGCCGGCGCCGGCTCCGACAAGACGGTGATCGTCGGCATCCGCCCCGAGCACTTCGAGATCGTCCCGGCCGGCGGCATCGAGGGCGTCGCGGTGACCGTGAACGTGGTCGAGGAGCTCGGCTCGGACGGCTTCGTCTACGGCACCACCCAGATCGGCGGCGTGGACAAGGACCTGGTCGTCCGCGTGCCCGGCCGCCAGATCCCGACCCGCGGCGAGACCATCCACGTCGTGCCGATCGCGCAGGAGACCCACGTCTTCGCCACCAGCACCGGTGCGCGCCTGAGCGTCTGCGACTGACGCGGACTGACGCGCCAGCGAACCACCCCGACGGAGCCCGTCGGACCCTCCCCGGTCCGGCGGGCTCCGTCCGTACACCCCCGCGTCAACACGGTGCAGGGACGAACCCGGACACCGCGTCACTCGATGGTGTAACGGAGGGCGATCCGGCCCGCACCCACCGCTACTCTCCTGAGGGTGAAGCAGCTTGTGCGCCGTATCGGCCAGACCGTCGCCCTGACCCTGCCGGTCGTCCTGGTGACCACCGGCACCCTCGCCGTGACCCGGGTCCCGTGGGCCCCACCGACCGGGCTCGACCAGCAGGTCGTGGCGGCGTCCAGCGGTGACGGCGCCGGGATCGGGCGTTCCGCCGCCGCCACCACCAAGACGGACGGGCTGGCCCCTCAGGAGTCCCTGCGGGTGGCGCTGCTGGACGAGCTGCGCGCCAAGAACCCGTCGGCCGCGCTGGACCTGCTGGAACGCTCGATGCGCGAGCAGCCCTCACTCACGCCGTACTGCGCCTCGCTGGCGACCGAGCTGGGCAAGGCCGCGGTGCGCAAGTACCAGGGCGACGTCCAGCGAGCCCGCTCCTTCGCCCGCCCGGTCTGCGACGGCTCCTTCGCGGCGGGCGTCGTCGGCTGACGGTCGACGACGGTGGGCTGACGAAGAACGCCGCAGGCGTCTTATCGTTCAGGCATGACCGCTGACTCCAGCCCCACCGCCGACCTCGTGTCCCCGCAGTCCCACCAGCCCCGGCCGACCACGACGCCCGTCACCCAGGCCGTCATCCTGGCCGGCGGGCAGGGCTCCCGGCTGCGCCCCTACACGGACGACCGCCCCAAGCCGCTGGTCGAGATCCCGGGGACGGGCACTCCGATCCTCGGCCACCAGCTGGCCTGGCTGGCCGCCGAGGGCGTCACCGACGTCGTGGTGTCCTGCGGGCACCTCGCCGACGTGCTGGAGGAGTGGCTCGACAGGGCGGACCTGCCGCTGCGGGTCCGTACGGTGGTCGAGGAGGAGCCGCTCGGGCGCGGCGGCGGCCTCAAGTACGCGGCCAAGGCGCTGCCCCGCCCGGACGAGCCCTGGTACGCCACCAACGGCGACATCTGGACCCGCTTCAGCCTGCGCGACATGGCCGCCTTCCACCACGAGCGGGACGCCGTCGCGACGCTCGCGCTGGCCCGGCCGCGGATCCCCTGGGGCGCGGTGGAGACCGACCAGTTCGGCAATGTGCTGGACTTCATCGAGGCCCCGCCCTCGCCCTTCCTGATCAATGCCGGCCTGTACGTGTTCAGCCCGGAGTTCGCCGAGCTGCTGCCGGACGTGGGCGACCACGAGCGCACCACCTTCCCCCAACTCGCCCGCGGCAAGCGGCTGGCGGGCTACCAGCTGCCGCAGGGCGTGTACTGGCGCGCCATCGACACGGCGAAGGACCTCACCGAGGCGGCCAAGGAGCTCGCCGCGCACCGCGACATCTCCCGCTGACGGCACGACTCCGCCGACAGCACGACGGCCGGGTGCTCCCCCACGGAGCACCCGGCCGTCGTGCCGGGGGACGGGACGGGACGTCAGGTCGCCGTCGGCGCCCCCGGCCGGGAGGAGTTCCCACCGCCGGACAGGTCGGCCAGCGGGCCGCTGCCCAGCACCCCGCCGAGCAGCCCCGAGCCGCTGCTCGGGCTCGGCTTGGACGCGGCGCCCGAGCCGCCGGCGGCCGGGGTGCTGCGCTGGGCCTGCGCGGAGCCGCCCGCGGAGGCCGCGGACGGGGCCGCCGACGCCGGGGAGGAGCCCGCCCCGTTCTCCGTCTTGCCGGAATGCCTGCCGCTCGGCGTGGGGGTGGCCGACTTGGCGCCGGGGGCGCTGGACGAGGCGGTCGCGCTCGGCGTGGGGGTGGCCGGGCGCGGGGCGGCGGGCGAGGGCGAGGTGGACGTGCCCTGGCCGCCCGGGGCGCCGGACGGGCTGCCCGACGGCCAGACCGGGGTGCCGTAGTCGGTGGCCGGGCGGGCCGGCGCCTGGTGCGGCCGGGCACCGGTTCGAACGGCCGCACCCAGCATCGAGCCGAGCAGCAGGGTCAGGCCGACCACGACGGTGGTGACCACCGTGCCCCGGCGCAGCACCCGGCGGCGCAGCGCGCCCGGCGCGCCCGCGCCGACGCGGCGCCAGGCCTCCAGGTTGAGCCGCCCGTCCAGTGAGGCGAACGGCGCCCCGGCGATCAGCAGCGGGCTCCACGCCGCGAGGAAGATCAGGTCCGGCGTGTCGTAGACCGGCACGGCCCGCCAGCTGACGGTGAACAGCAGCACCGCGGAGAGCAGCATCGCCGCCCCGGCCGCGAGCCGCTGCCACAGGCCCAGGATGGTCAGCACGCCGGCCACGATCTCGGTGAACGACACCACCAGGCCGGAGCCCACCGGGTGCGCCATCGCGAACGCGAGCAGCGGCTCGGCGACCTTCCACGGGTGCAGCGAGGAGAGCCAGCGCATCATCGAGCCGCGCTCGCCGCCGTCGAAGTACACCGGGTCGCAGAGCTTGCTGAACCCGGCGTAGACCGAGAGCGAGCCAAGCACCGCGCGCAGCGGCAGCAGCACCAGGCCGAGGTCGACCCGGCGGCCGGGGTACCAGGGCTGCTTGCCCTCGGCCTCGACGGCGGAGACCTCGGGCAGCTCGCCGCTCGGGGTCCAGCCGTGCGGCTCGCCGACCGGGCCGACGCCCGCGTCGGTGGCGGTGCCGGCGCCCTCGCGCGGCTGGCGCGGGACGGTCCGGGCCCCGGCGTAGGCCGGGAGCACCCGGGTGTCCGCCTCGGCCAGGCCGACACCGCCGCCGGTCGGGGAGCCGTTCCGGCGCACCGCCTCCAGCAGCCGGGTGGCCGCGAGGTCCCCGGGGGCCGCCTGGCCGGTCCAGGTGACGGCGGTGACCCGGCCCTTGCGGCGCGGCGCACCGCCGGCCCCGACCAGCGCCGGGACGGCGGAGGCGGGCACGACGACCTGCGGGGTGACCAGCGGACGGCGGATCAGGCCCTGGTTGGCGTACGGGTCGCCGAACGCGGCGCCGCTGGACAGCAGTCCGGCCGGGGCCTCGATCAGCGGCGCCATCGGGGCGCCGAGCCGGAGCCGGAAGCTCGCCTGGGTGCTGCTGAGGCGCGCCGGGTCCGACGGCACCTTGACGGTGTCGAGCCCGGGGCCCGCGTCTATCCCGGTACTGCCGCCGCCGAACAGGGGGCGCCGAGGTGTTCTGGTGTCCACGCCCGTCTAACCGGGCGACGGCCGCTTTGGACACTCTCCCGGGTGGATGTCCGGCGCATACTTGAAGTGATCATGAAAAAAGCGATCGGACCCGGTCGGGCCCGATCGCTTTTCACTGGGATCGCGGAGAATTCAGAAGATCGCCTGCGGAGAGAACACCGGGTGTGCTCAGCGCTTGGCGCGCAGCCGCGCGGCCTCGTACAGCACGATGCCCGCCGCGACACCGGCGTTCAGCGACTCGGTCAGCCCGGACATCGGGATCCGCACCCGCATGTCGCAGGTCTCCGAGACCAGCCGGGACAGGCCCTTGCCCTCGCTGCCCGCGACGATCACGACCGGGCCGGTCAGCAGTTCCAGGTCGCCCAGCTCGGCCTCACCGTCGGCGGCCAGGCCGACCACCATCAGACCGGCCTTCTGGTAGGCCTCCAGGGTGCGGGTCAGGTTGGTGGCGCGGGCCACGGGCAGCCGGGCCGCGGCACCGGAGGAGGTCTTCCAGGCGCCGGCGGTCATGCCGGCCGCGCGGCGCTCGGGGATGACCACGCCGTGCGCGCCGAAGGCGGCGGCGGAGCGGACCACGGCGCCCAGGTTGCGCGAGTCGGTGACCCCGTCCAGGGCGATGATCAGCGCGTCCTGGCCGGCGTCGGAGGCCTCCACCAGGAGGTCCTCGGGGTGCGCGTACTCGTACGGCGGCACCTGGAGCACCAGGCCCTGGTGGTTGAGCCCGCCGGTCATCTGGTCCAGCTGCGGGCGCGGGGCCTCCATCAGCGGGATGCCGCGGTCGTTGGCGGCCTGGAAGGCCTCGCGGACCCGGTCGTCGGTGTCGATGAACTGCTGGACGTACAGCGCGTTCGCCGGGACGTCGCCCTGCAGCGCCTCGACCACCGAGTTGCGGCCGAAGACCAGCTCGGCGCTGCCCGCACCGCCCCGGCCGCCCCGGCCGGCCCCGGCGCGGCGCATGCCGGCACGGGCCTTGGCGTCCCGCTCGCGCTTGATCGCGGCGTTGGCGGCGCGCTGCTTGGGGTGGCCCTTGCGCTCCGCGCCGGGCGGGGTCGGGCCCTTGCCCTGGAGCGCCTTCCGGCTGTGCCCGCCGGTACCGACAGACGCACCCTTCTTCGATCCGGGGTTGCGGCGGTTCCTGCGCTGGCTGTTGCCGGCCATGGCTGTACTTCCTGTCTGTCCGGCATGCCCGGCCGCTCCGCTCGGTGCGGCGGCGGCCGACGGCATGCGCTACGTCATGCGGGAGGGCCGCACCGGTCCGGTACGGCCCACCCTCACCCCGATCGTCAGATGGGGTTACTGGTTGTTGACCGTCCAGCGCGGGCCGGACGGGGTGTCCTCGATGGCCAGCCCGGCCAGGCCGAGCTGGTCGCGGATGGCATCCGCGGTGGCGAAGTCCTTGCGCTCGCGCGCCGCCTGCCGCTGGTCCAGGACCAAGCGGACCAGCGAGTCGACCACGCCGTGGAGGTCCTCGCCACGCTCCGCCCCGGCCCAGTGCGGGTCGAGCGGGTCGAGGCCCAGTACACCGAGCATCGCACGGACCTCGGCCAGTCGCGCCACCACGCTCTCCTTGTCGTCCGCGTTCAGGGCGCTGTTGCCCTGGCGGACGGCGGTGTGGACGACGGCGAGCGCCTGCGGCACGCCGAAGTCGTCGTCCATCGCCTCGGCGAAGGCCGGCGGCACCTCGGGCGCCGCGTCGATCTCGCCGCAGCGCTCGACGGCGCGCTGGATGAAGCCCTCGATCCGGCCGAACCCGGCCTCGGCCTCGCGCAGCGACTCCTCGCTGTACTCGATCATCGAGCGGTAGTGCGGGGCGCCCAGGTAGTAGCGGAGCACGATCGGCCGCCAGCGCTGGACCATCTCGGAGACCAGCACCGAGTTGCCCAGCGACTTGCTCATCTTCTCGCCGGCCATGGTGACCCAGGCGTTGTGCGCCCAGAAGGCGGCGAAGTCGTCGCCGTAGGCCTTGGACTGGGCGATCTCGTTCTCGTGGTGCGGGAAGATCAGGTCCAGCCCGCCGCCGTGGATGTCGAAGGCCGGGCCCAGGTACTTGTGGGCCATCGCCGAGCACTCCAGGTGCCAGCCCGGACGGCCGCGACCCCACGGGGTCTCCCAGCTCGGCTCGCCCGGCTTGGCGGTCTTCCACATCGCGAAGTCGCGCTGGTCGCGCTTGCCGGTCTCGCCCTCGCCCTCGGGCTGGCGCAGGTCGTCCAGCTTCTGGTTGGAGAGCGCGAGGTAGTCGGGGTACGACTTCACGTCGAAGTAGACGTTGCCGTCGGCCGCGTAGGCGTGGCCCTTCTCGATGAGCCCCTGCATCATCTCGATCATCTCGGGGATGTGCCCGGTGGCCCGCGGCTCGACGGTCGGCGGCAGGCAGCCGAGCGCGTTGTAACCCTCGTTGAAGGCGCGCTCGTTCTCGTACCCGATCTGCCACCACGGCGTGCCGAGCTCGCGCTCCTTGGCGATGATCTTGTCGTCGATGTCGGTGACGTTGCGGACGAAGGTCACCTGGTAGCCGCGGTAGGCGAACCACCGCTGCATGATGTCGAAGTTGAGGTAGGACCGGACGTGCCCGATGTGTGGCGCCGACTGGACGGTAGCGCCGCACAGGTAGATCGAGACACAACCCGGTACAAGCGGGACGAAGTCGCGTACCTGGCGGGTGCTGGTGTCGTACAGACGAATGCTCACAGCGTCAAGCGTAGTGGGCAGCGGGGGGTGCCCCGCGACATTCCCCGGGAATGACGGGCCGCATCCCCGGGGAAACGCGACTCGGCCGTGCCGGTCAGATGCCGCCGACCACCTTGCGCGGGCTGAGCCGGACGACCACCCGGACGTCGTCCGGGCCGTCCCAGGTGTAGGCGTCCACGCCGCGGTACTTGGCGGCCAGCTCGTTGATCAGCTCCCGGCCGCCCTCGGTGGTCATCGTCACCGAGCCGCGCGCCTCCAGGTACTCGTACGGACTCTCCGGCGGGTTGATCACCAGCGAGACACGCGGGTCCTTCACCAGGTTGAGGTGCTTGCGGCGGCCCTCGACCGTGGAGAACAGGATGTCGTCGCCGTCCCGCTTGACCCAGACCACGGAGGACTGGGGGCTGCCGTCGGGCTGGATCGTGGAGATCACGGCGAAGCTCTTGCCGTCGAGCAACGCCTTGGCCTTGTCGGAAAGTTCTACTCCCATCGGAAACCTCTTCTCGTCGGCGGCGGTACGGACCCGGACCCGGACCCGGGGCGAGCTCCGCGCGGGCCCGTCTCGCACACTATCGATCCGAGCCCCGCAGCACCCGGTGAACACCCGTCAGCAGTCGGGTATTTCCGCCCCGCCGACCGACACCCCGCTCAACGCCGTTCGTACACCAGGGCGGTGGCGATCGCGGCCAGCCCCTCGGCCCGACCGGTCAGACCCAGACCGTCGGTGGTGGTGCCGGAGACCGAGACCGGCGCACCGGCCGCCTCGGACAGCGCGGCCTGCGCCTCGGCCCGGCGCTTGCCGATCTTCGGCCGGACACCGATCACCTGGACCGCGACGTTGCCGATCTCGAAGCCCGCCGCGCGGACCAGCCGGGCCGCCTCGCCGAGCAGCTTCACCCCGGAGGCACCGGCCCACTCCGGGCGGTCGGTGCCGAAGTGGGCGCCCAGGTCGCCGATTCCGGCGGCCGAGAACAGCGCGTCACAGGCGGCGTGCGCGGCGACGTCCGCGTCCGAGTGCCCGGAGAGCCCGAACTCGGCGTCCGGCCACTCCAGTCCGGCCACCCAGAGCGGGCGGCCCGCCTCGAAGGCGTGCACATCGGTACCGATCCCGACCCGGGGGATCAACGGCTCAGTAGGCATCGGCGGCCCTCCGGCGGGCGAGTACGGCCTCGGCGAGTACGAGGTCCAACGGACGGGTGACCTTGAACGCCTCCTCGTGGCCGGGCACCACGACGACCCGGCCGCCGTAGCGCTCCACCAGGCCGGCGTCGTCGGTGACGGCCGGGGCGTCGGCGCCGCCCGCGGCCTCCTCGGCCAGCGCCTTGGCGTGCACCTCGACCAGGGTGGCCCGGTCGAAGCCCTGCGGGGTCTGCACCGCGCGCAGGGTGGCCCGCTCCGGCGTGTCGACGACCGGCTCGGGACGGCCCGGGTTCGGCTCGACCCGCTTCACGGTGTCGGCCAGCGGCACCGCGGGCACCACCGCCTCGGCCCCGGCCCGGACGGCGGCCGCGACGGCGTCCACCACCTCGACCGGGACGAGCGGGCGGGCCGCGTCGTGCACCAGGACGATCTCCACGTCCTCCGGGATCGCGTCCAGTCCGAGCCGGACCGACTCCTGGCGGGTCGCGCCGCCGGCCACCACCCGGATGTCCTTGCCGTCCAGTCCGTGGCTGTCCAGCAGGGCGACCACCTCGGCCACCCCGTCGGCGGGCGCGGCGACCACGACCAGGCCGACCGCCCGGCTGCGCGCCAGGGCCCGTACGGCGTGCACCAGGAGCGGCACGCCGCCCAGTTCCCGCAGGGCCTTCGGGGCTCCGGGCCCCAGCCGCTCACCGCGTCCGGCGGCGGGCACCACTGCTGCTGCGACTGCTGCTGAGGCGTTCAGGTTTCACTCCTTCGGCGAAGTGGGTATGGCCTTGGCGTGCCCGGCGGGCGCCCGGGCCCCTTCCGAAGAACCACGGTCCACCGCCCGCCGCACAACTCCGTGGAAACGGTCTTGCAGGCCTGGACCGGCTCGGGCGGGAGGCGTCGTCCGGACACGCCTCAGCGCCCGAAGTGCCACTGCACCACCCCTGGACGCTTCGTCCTGGGAGCGGCGCGCCGGCACCGGGCGCTGTGAGCGGTGGGCGGCAGCCCGACTGCACTACGAGGCGAGGACCTCGTCGAGCAGCGTCTCCGCCTTGTCCTCGTTGGTGTTCTCCGCCAGCGCGAGTTCGCTGACGAGGATCTGGCGCGCCTTCGCGAGCATCCGCTTCTCGCCGGCCGAGAGGCCGCGCTCGCGCTCGCGACGCCAGAGGTCGCGCACAACCTCGGCGACCTTGATAACGTCGCCCGAGGCGAGCTTCTCCAGGTTCGCCTTGTAGCGACGGGACCAGTTGGTCGGTTCTTCGGTGTACGGTGCGCGCAGCACCTCGAAGACCCGGTCCAGACCCTCCTGGCCGACCACATCGCGCACGCCGACGAACTCCGCGTTCTCGGCGGGCACGCGGAGCGTCAGGTCTCCCTGCTGCACCTTGAGCACCAGGTAGGTCTTGTCCACACCTTTGATCTGGCGAATTTCGATGGCCTCGATCAGCGCGGCCCCGTGATGGGGGTAGACCACCGTGTCGCCAACCTTGAACGTCATGTGACAGGACCCCTTCCGTGGCTTTCCAGAATAACACGCCTCGCGGCGCACCCGAAGGGCGTTTTCGCAGGTCAGGGCCGGTCTCGGGGCTTGACAAGGACCCCCATGACGTGCTGCGACCGATGTTCGAGACGGGCTTCCCGCAGGTCGGAGGCGGTTCCGGCGTCCGACGAAACCCTTGCGCAACACCCCCGCAGCCGTGATTGGATCTTGAGCTTTCGCCATCTTTCGAGCCGCGACCCAATCGTTATTCGATCTTGGTCGAAGCTTGTCCCCGCCGTGACCCGGACATGACGCCGGTACCGCCGGACGGCCCCGGCGCGGCCCCGGGAGTGCGACACGGGGACCACCCCGTGAGGAGCGCATAAGTGAGGTCGATAATCTGAGACCTGACCTGTCGACACGTGACCTAGGGAGAAGCCGCCGCCGTGAGCCGCAGCCTTCGACGCGGCAGCATCGCCGCCATCACCGCCATCGCCATCGCCTCGCTGTCGTCCTGCGCCGCAAGCAACACGCCGGACACCCTGCAGATCAAGCCCGACAACGCGGCGGCGACCATCGGGACGAACCTCCGGCTGAACAACATCGTGGTCGTCACCGGGGTGGGTACCTCGGGTGACTACACGGGCCCCGCCAACGTGGTCGTCAACATCTCCAACACGGCCGCCGTCCCGGCCGAGCTGCAGTCGATCACCGTCGGCACCAGCAGCGCCACCCTCGCGGACGCCGCGGGTGCTCCGCTGTCCGGCATCGTCGTCCCGGCCGGCGGCTCGGTGGCGATCGGTGGCCAGGGCAACCCGTCCGCCACCGTCGCCTCGGCCTCCGCGCACGTCGGCGGCTTCGCCACCACCACCTTCGCCTTCAAGGACGGCCAGAAGGTCGACACCCAGGCCGGCGTGAGCCCGAACGCGGGCATCTACGCGGGCTTCGGCCCGACCCCGGCGGCCCTCCCGACCCCGGCGGCCCTCCCGACCAAGAGCGTCACCCCGGCCTCCCCGGTCGCGACCGCCCCGGCGGCCACCCCGTCCGCCGGCGCCACCGTCCCGGGCGCCACCGGCACCCCGGCGGCCGGCGCCACCACCGGTGCGGCCACTCCGATCGCTCCCGCCACCCCGTCGGCGACCGCTCCGGCCGCCCACTGACGCGGCACACCGCCTCCCGCGGGCCCTCCCGGGCCCGCGGGAGGCCGCTCACGCGGAGGGCCCCCACCGGTACCGGTGGGGGCCCTCCGCGTCCGTACGTTCCCGCGGTCTACGGCTTACGGCTCGAACTTGTAGCCGAGGCCGCGGACGGTGACCAGGTAGCGCGGCGCGCCCGGGTCGGGCTCGATCTTGGCCCGCAGACGCTTCACGTGGACGTCCAGGGTCTTGGTGTCGCCGACGTAGTCCGCGCCCCAGACCCGGTCGATCAACTGCATGCGGGTGAG
The DNA here is from genome assembly GCF_044327205.1 of Kitasatospora sp. NPDC018058. Classification (NCBI taxonomy): domain Bacteria; kingdom Bacillati; phylum Actinomycetota; class Actinomycetes; order Kitasatosporales; family Streptomycetaceae; genus Kitasatospora; species Kitasatospora sp. NPDC018058. Next base: position 224,546 of record NZ_JBIRFA010000005.1, read on the forward strand.
CACCCGGCCCGCGTTGCGCAGCAGCATCTCCAGCAGGTCGAACTCCTTGAGCGGCAGCTCGACCTTGGCGCCGTCCACGGTCACCACGTGCCGGTCCACGTCCATCCGGACCGGGCCCGCCTCCAGGGCACCCGGACCGCCGCCGTTGTCGCCCGCGCCGCCGTCCTCGCCGCGGCGGCGCAGCACCGCGCGGATCCGGGCGACCAGCTCACGGGTGGAGTACGGCTTGGTGACGTAGTCGTCAGCGCCTATCTCCAGCCCGACGACCTTGTCGATCTCGCTGTCCTTGGCGGTCACCATGATCACCGGGACGTTGGAACGCACCCGGAGCTGGCGGCAGACCTCGGTGCCCGGCAGGCCCGGCAGCATCAGGTCGAGCAGGACGAGGTCCGCGCCATTGCGTTCGAACTGCTCCAGGGCGTCGGGGCCGGTGGCGGCGACGGCCACCTCGAAGCCCTCCTTGCGGAGCATGTACGAGAGGGCGTCACTGAACGACTCCTCGTCCTCGACCACCAGTACTCGGGTCACGATCAGGCCTCCGGGGCGCGCTGGGTTGTGGTTGTCAGGGGTTCTTCCCGCTCCCCGGCGGGGAGCGAACGGGCCGTACCGTGCGTACGGTCCGCGGTGACGGTTCGGGGTGCGGCGGCGGGCCGGGCGGTGTGGTCGCCGGGCTCGCCGTCGAGTCCGTCGTCGCCGAGGTCCTCGGTGTCGAGGTCCTCGTCGAGCCGGTCCTCGTCGAATTCGTCGTCGCCGGGCGCCTGTCCGGCGGGCAGGCGGACGGTGAAGGTCGAACCCTGGCCCTCGACGCTCCACACCGACACGGTGCCGCCGTGCGAGGCGGCGACGTGCTTGACGATGGACAGGCCGAGGCCGGTGCCGCCGGTCTGCCGGGAGCGGGCCGGGTCGACCCGGTAGAAGCGCTCGAAGACCCGCTCGCGGTCCTTCTCGGAGATGCCGATGCCCTGGTCGGTCACCGAGATCTCGATCAGCTCGCCGTCCGCCTCGCCGAGCGCCGCGGCGCTGGAGATCCGGCGGGTGGCGATCGCCACCCGGGTGCGGGGCGGGCTGTAGTTGACGGCGTTCTCCACCAGGTTGCCGAGCGCGGCGGCGAGCTGGCCGCGGTTGCCGTGCAGGTAGAGCCCGGCGATGCCGCCGGCGGCGATCAGGATCTGCTTGGCGGCGGCCTGCTGGCGGCAGCGGTCGATCGCCTCGGCGATCAGCTCGTCCACCGCGACCGGCTCCGGGTCGACCATCAGCCGGTCGTCCTGGACCCGGGAGAGGTCGATGATCTCCTGCACCAGGCTGGCCAGCCGCGTCGCCTCGACCTGCATCCGGCCGGCGAAGCGCTGCACCGCCTCCGGGTCGTCGGCCGCGTCGGCGACCGCCTCGGAGAGCAGCGACAGGGCGCCGACCGGGGTCTTGAGCTCATGGCTGACGTTGGCCACGAAGTCCCGGCGGACGGCCTCCACCCGACGGCGCTCGGTCTGGTCCTCGACCAGCACCAGCACCAGTCGGGAGCCCAGCGGGGCGACCCGGACGGACACCGCGAGCGGCTCGGCCGCGCGGGCCGCTCCGGGGCGGGGCACCTCCAGCTCGACCTGCCGGATCTCGCCGTCCCGGCGGGTGGCGCGGGCCAGCGCGAGCATCTGGTCCACGGCGACCGCGCCGCCGCGCACCAGGCCCATCGCGTACGCCGCCGAGCTGGCCTTGACCACCTCGTCGCCCTCGCCCAGCACGATCGCGCAGGAGCGGAGCACGGAGAGTACGGTGTCGACCCCCGGCGGCAGCGGGGGTTCCGGGGTGCCGGCGCCCAGTGCCTGGTACCGGCCGTAATGCCTGCCGTTGGCGTGCCTGCCCTTGGCCTGCTCGCGCTCGCTCCAACGGAAGGCGATGGAGGCGGTGAGGCCTACGCCGAGCCCGGCTATGGCACAGGCAGCGGCAGCGGCCACGTTCACGTCCATGTGGCCAGCGTAAGCGCACGGCCAGGCCACTCCCCAAGGGTTGGATCAAGGCATCGACCACGCGTTGCCGAGAATTCACCTTCACGTAGCCGCCGATTCATCGCACCGGCCGTGCGTCGTCGCCCGAACGGCACAGAGTTGGCCATGCAGCCCGTGTGGGAGAGAACCGTGCGCCGAACAGCCGCCACGGTCTCAGGTGTGCGCGTACCATTCGCGCCACCAGCAGCGGTCGCCCGAACGCCGAAACGACGGTCGGACGGGCTGGCCGGTCGGCACCGCCACCGACACAGCTACTGAGGAGAGAACATGCGCGACGCGTACCACGAGGAACTCGACTCGATCGGCGACAGCCTGGTCGAGATGGCGCGACTGGTCGGCTCGGCCATGGGCCGGGCCACCACCGCACTCCTCGACGCGGACCTGGCGCTGGCGGAGGGCGTCATCGCCGCCGACGAGAAGATCAACGACCTCCACCACGAGCTGGAGAACCGCGCCATCGATCTGCTCGCCCGGCAGCAGCCCGTCGCCACCGACCTGCGCATCGTGGTCACCTCGCTGCGGATGAGCGCCGACCTGGAGCGCTGCGGTGACCTCGCCCGGCACGTCGCCAAGGTCGCGCGGATGCGCTACCCCGAGTCGGCCGTGCCCGCCGACCTGCACGCCACCGTCCTGGAGATGGGCCAGCTCGCCCAGAGACTGGTCGCCAAGGCCGGTCTGGTGATCGCCACCAAGGACGTCGACAAGGCTCTGGAGCTGGAGCAGGACGACGACGCCATCGACAGCCTGCACCGCGAGCTACTGTCGCACCTGATCGACGAGCGCTGGCACCACGGCATCGAGACCGCCGTCGACATCACCCTGGTCGGCCGCTACTACGAGCGCTTCGCGGACCACGCCGTGTCGGTCGCCAAGCGCGTGGTGTACCTGGTGACCGGCGAGCACGTGGCCGAGTTCGTGGCCGCCACCGAGGCCGCGGAGGCCGCCGGGGCGTAGTGACCGCCGCTCACCCCCGGGAGGGAGTAAACCTGCGGCGAGGGTGTTGTGGGTGCACGGCCTTCCGCGCATCCCACCACTGCGCGCCCATTGACGCTCCCTCCGATCGGCGGCTTCACTCGACGTTGGGGGCACAGGAGTGTGCCCGTCAGAAGGAGGGAAGAGCTCGATGAAGGCCAACCCGACCCGACCGGCACCAGCCCACAACACCGTCGAGCCGCCCGCCCCGAAGCTGTTGCCCGTCCTCGCGGCCGGCTGCGGCTGCGGACCGGGCTGCGGCTGCGGCTGCCAGTCCGGTGCGCCCTGCCAGTGCGGCGGCGCGGATGGCGGCTGCTGCGGCGGCCACTGAGGCATCCGCCGCCGAGGAGTCAGCAGGGGCACGGCCGCCCGGCGGCCGTGCCCCTCATCCGTTCCGGCGGTCAGGTCCGTTCCGGTGGTCAGGTCCGTTCCGGTGGCCGGGACCGTCAGAACCGGACGTCGGTGCAGGAGTAGAAGGCATTCCCGGTGTCGGCGATCGTCCAGACCGCGACGACCACCTGGTGGCCGGTGCGCCCGCTCGGGAGGGTCGCGGTGTGGCTGAGCGTGCTCGGCACCTGCTGCCCGCCGTACGGAACGGTCAGGAAGGGCGTCAGGTCCAGGCTGTCCCGGGTGATCGGCCGGCTCGCGTCGTATCCCGGCTTGGTCAGGTAGTACCTGAAGTCGGTGGTCGCGTGCCGGGCGGTGAAGGCCCAGGTGAAGGTGAGCCGTTGGCCCGCCGTCACCGGCGTGGTCGGCCAGGCGCCGCCGTGTGGGTCGTCCAGCTCGGCGAAGCGGGCGTTGCCGCCGGCGCAGATGGTGCCGTCGGCGGGCCCGGCGGACGGGAAGCCCTTCGGCCCCTCGACGCTCTGCGGCTCCCACTGGATCTCGCCGCAGTCCCAGGGGACGGCGCTCGCGTCGGCGTCGCAGAGCGCGGCCCGGCTGGGCGGCGTCGTGATGTACCCGTGGGACTGGGCGGGGAAGGCCAGGGTGAGCGGGATCGCCAGCGCGGCGACGGCCGCTCCGACCAGATGACGTGTGCGCATGGTGCTCCTCCGTGGGGGCGGGTGGAGAACACACCGGGGCGCAGACGCGCGCGTGGGGGTGCGGCGGCCCGGGACATGGGGAAACCCTTGGCATGCCTGCGCCGGCCCGGCGCCCTCACGGTAGGAGCCTCCGCCGCCACCCGTCAATGGTCTGAACCATTTAGGGTCGAACCCAACTCGCCTTCCACGCCGGCCGGTTGAACGACGAAGGCCCCGCCCCCGGCGAACCGGGCGGCGGGGCCTCACGCTTTCGGGCCTACTTCTTGCCCTGGTTCTTGACCGCCTCGATGGCGGCGGCGGCGGCCTCGGCGTCGAGGTAGCGGCCACCGGCGACGACCGGCTTGAAGTCGGCGTCGAGCTCGTAGACCAGCGGGATGCCGGTGGGGATGTTCAGGCCGGCGATGTCGGCGTCGGAGATGCCGTCGAGGTGCTTGACCAGCGCGCGCAGGCTGTTGCCGTGGGCGGTGACCAGGACGGTCTTGCCGGCGGCGAGGTCCGGGACGATGGCGTCGTACCAGTACGGGAGCATCCGCTCGACGACGTCCTTCAGGCACTCGGTGCGCGGACGCAGCTCGCTCGGGATCTCGGCGTAGCGGGCGTCACCGGCCTGCGAGTACTCGTTGTCGTCGGCCAGGGCCGGCGGCGGGGTGTCGTAGGAGCGGCGCCACAGCTGGAACTGCTCCTCGCCGAACTCGGCCAGGGTCTGGGCCTTGTCCTTGCCCTGCAGCGCACCGTAGTGGCGCTCGTTCAGGCGCCAGCTGCGGCTGACCGGGATCCAGTGGCGGTCGGCCTTGTCCAGGGCGATCTGCGAGGTGCGGATGGCGCGGCGCAGCAGCGAGGTGTGCACCACGTCGGGGAGCAGGCCCTCGGCGGACAGGAGCTCGCCACCGCGGGCGGCCTCCTTCTCGCCCTTCTCGTTGAGGTCGACGTCGACCCAACCGGTGAACAGGTTCTTCTGGTTCCACTGGCTCTCGCCGTGGCGGAGCAGGATGAGTCGGTACGTCGTGTCAGCCATGGGCCCCAGCTTAGTGGAGGGCCGGAAAACCCCTGGTGGGGACCTTGGCCCCGACGGTAATGTGCGCTCTGCGCATCCGCCACTTACACGAGTCGGCTGAGCGGGCCCGCCCCTGCCGCTCAGCGGACGCCTGCCATCGGGAGCCCCCACATGCTCGTCAGCCTGGTCAGCAACCCCCGGATCCGAAAGGTGGTGCGGGAGACGGTGGGCGGGCTGCCACGGCAGTTCTGGTGGCTCTGGGTGAGCACGCTGGTGAACCGCCTCGGATCGTTCGTCGTCACCTTCCTCGCGCTCTACCTGACCGCCGAGCGGGGGTACTCGCCCTCCTACGCGGGTCTGGTGGCCTCGCTGTTCGGCCTCGGCTCGGCGATCTCGGCGGTCGGCGCGGGCGTGCTGACCGACCGGATCGGGCGCCGGCCGACGCTGGTCGCCGCCCAACTCGGCACCGCGCTGTCCACCGCCGTGCTCGGCTTCATGGACGGCCAGGTGGCGATCGCCGTGGTGGCCTTCCTGGTGGGCCTGTGCAACAACGCGACCCGGCCGCCCACCTCGGCGATCATCGCGGACCTCGTCCCGGCCGAGGACCGGGTCCGGGCGTACTCGCTGAACTACTGGGCGATCAACATCGGCTTCGGCCTCTCGGCCGCCGCGGCCGGCCTGATCGCCACCCACGGCTACCTCACGCTCTTCCTGCTGGACGCGCTGACCACGCTGATCTGCGCGGTGGTGATCTTCATCCGGATCCCGGAGACCAAGCCGCAGACCCCGCCCGGCCAGGCGGCCGGCGCCGAGGAGCCGAAGACCAGCCTGGTCACCGTGCTCCGGGACGCCCCGTTCATGGCACTGGTGGGACTGACCCTGACGGTCGCCCTGCTCTTCCAGCAGGGCAGCACCACGCTGGCCGTGGACATGGGTGCCTCGGGCATCACGTCCACCGAGTACGGGCTGGTCATCGGACTGAACGGACTGCTGATCGTGGTGCTGCAGATCCCGCTCACCCGGTGGATGGAGGGCCGCTCGCGGACCGGGCTGCTGATCGCCAGCTGCCTGCTCACCGGCTGGGGCTTCGGGCTGGCCGCGCTGGCCGGGTCCTCGGCGTGGCTGTTCGCGCTCTCGGTGGGGGTCTGGACGGTCGGGGAGATCCTCCACACACCGGTGATGATGGGCCTGATCGCCGAGCTGGCGCCCACCCATGCGCGCGGCCGGTACCAGGGCGTCTACTCGCTGTCCTGGTCGCTCGCCTCGCTGCTCGGCCCGGCGGGCGGCGGGCTGCTGCTCCAGCACGCCGGGCCGGCGGTGCTCTGGCTGGCCTGCGGGGCGGTCGGCACGGTCGCGGCGCTCGGATACGTGGCGCTGGCCCGCCGGACCGGCGCGGCCGGGCGCCGCACCGACGCGGTGACCGAGGTGGCGGCGCCCGCGACGGAGGCCGAGAAGGCTCCGGCGGGCGCCTAGAGCCTGTCCTTCGGGTCCTTGTCGGAGCCGGCGAGGACCCGAGGGACAGGCCCCGGTGGCCCTGGATCAGTCGGTCGTCGGGGCGGCCAGGTGGGCGAAGGCGGCCAGGTTGCGGGTGGACTCCCCGCGCTTGGTCCGCCACTCCCACTCGCGCCGGATCGCCGAGGCGAAGCCCAGCTCCAACAGGGTGTTGAAGGGCTCGTCGGCGTTCTCCAGCACCGTCCCGAGCAGCCGGTCCACGGCCGGCGGGGTGAGCGACTCCAGCGGCAGGCGGCCGGCCAGGTAGACGTCGCCGAGCCGGTCGATCGCGTACGCGACGCCGTACAGCCGGGTGTTGCGCTCCAGCAGCCAGCGGTAGACGGCCTCGTGGTTCTCGTCGGGGCGGCGGATCACGAAGGCGTTCACCGACAGGGTGTGGTCGCCGACCCGCAGGGCGCAGGTGGTGCTCAGCTTGCGGGTGCCCGGGAGGGTCGCCACCAGCGTGTACGGGTCGGTGGCGGCCGGCTCCCAGGCCACCCCGGCTTCGTCCAGGGCGGTGCGCAGGAGGGTCAGGGCCTCGTCCTTGGTGCGGATTGCCATGGGGGTGACGTTACTCGCCAGTACCGGTAAAGCGCAGCCGGTGAAGCACAGCCCGCGGGGCGTGGCCCGGCACCGCGCGGCGGGCCGGGCTCGGCGCGGGCTCAGACCGAGCGGCGGAGGGCCCCGGCCAGCCGGCCGGCGGGGCGGGCCATACTGCCGGCGTACACCTCCGCGGTGGTCGCCGCGGCGGTGTCCCAGCCGAAGGCGGCCGCGTGCCGGCCCGCCGCAGCGCCGCGCCGGGCCGCCAGCGCCCGGTCGGTGACGTACGGCTCCAGCGCGCGGGCCCACGCCAGCGGGTCGTGGCCGTTCACCAGGGTGCCGGTCTCGCCGTCCCGCACCGCGACCGGCAGACCGCCGACCGAGGCCGCCACCACCGGGGTGCCGCAGGCCTGCGCCTCCAGCGCGACCAGCCCGAAGGACTCGCTGTAGGACGGCATCACCAGGGCCGTCGCCGCGCGGTACCAGTCCGCGAGCCGGGCCTGGCCGACCGGCGGGTGGAACCGCACCACGTCGCCGATGCCCAGCTGGGCGGCCAGCTTGTGCAGGCTCTCCGGCCGGGCCAGCCCGGTGCCGGACGGACCGCCGACCACCGGCACCACCAGGCGCTCGCGCAGCTCCGGACTGCGCTCCAGCAGCGCGGCGACCGCCCGCAGCAGCACGTCCGGCGCCTTCAGCGGCTGGATCCGGCCGGCGAACAGCAGCACGGCGGCGTCCTGCGGCAGGCCCAGCCGGGCCCGGGCGGCGGCGGCGGCCGGCGGGCCGCCCGGGCGGAAGACGTCCAGGTTCACCCCGGGGTGGACGACGGCCAGCTGGTCCGGCCGGGCGCCGTAGTGCAACGCCAGCTCGGCGGCCTCCTCGGTGGTGTTGGCGATCAGCCGGTCGGCCGCCTCGACCACCTGGGTCTCGCCGATCACCCGGGCCGCGGGCTCGGGCGTGTCGCCCTCGGCCAGCGCGGCGTTCTTCACCTTCGCCATGGTGTGCATGGTGTGCACCAGCGGCACCCCCCAGCGCTGCGCGGCCAGCCAGCCGACCTGTCCGGAGAGCCAGTAGTGCGAGTGCACCAGGTCGTAGTGGCCGGGGCGGTGGCCGGCCTCGGTGCGCAGCACCCCATGGGTGAAGGCGCACAGCTGGGCCGGCAGATCCTCCTTGACCAGGCCCTCGTACGGCCCGGCGGTGACGTGCCGGACCAGCACGCCCGGGGCCAGCTCGACGGTCGGCGCGTCGTCCGAGCAGATCGACCGGGTGAAGACCTCGACCTCGATGTTGAGCTCGGCCAGGCGCTTGGCCAGCTCGACGATGTAGACGTTCATCCCGCCGGCGTCCCCGGTGCCGGGCTGGTGCAGCGGCGAGGTGTGCACGCTCAGCATGGCTATCCGGCGCGGGCGGCGGCGGCCCGGGACGAACGACTGGAGCCGCCCGAGCGCGGGCGCGGCCGACTGGGCACGGCGTACCGAACGGACGGGGTGCTGGATCACCTGGCTGAAGCCTCCTCGTGTGCGGCCCGTCTCGGCGGTCCGCGTGAACGGGCCGCCGCATGTCCGGTGTGCGCTGCCCCGTCCGGGCACACAACACCACCAGTGTGCCAACCACGCGGCGGCCGTCCGGCATTCCCGGTCCGGGCGGTGAGATGACAGGGACCGGCTGGCTCCCCCGGCCGGCGCGGCAGCCCCGCTGGTCAGGGGCGGTGCCGTCGCCGTCCCGGGGGGTGCCGCCGCCCAGGAGGTGCCGTCGCCGTCCCGACTACCCTTCTGGGCATGGCTGCCTCCTTCGACCCCGCGACCACCGCGCCCGCCCGCGGACGGACCGGCCGTCCGGTGGGGACCGTCACCCGGGGCACCACCAACACCAACCGGCTGCGCCGGATGGACCGCTGGATCGCGCACACCCTGGGTCGTACGCTGCGCGCCGCCGAGCGGCCGCCGGTGGCGGTCGACCTCGGCTACGGCGCGGCGCCCTGGACGGCCGTGGAGCTGGCCGGGCGGCTGCGCGCGGTGCGGCCGGACGTCCGGGTGGTCGGGATCGAGATCGAGCCGGAGCGGGTCACGGCCGCGCTGCCGTACGCCGAGCCGCCGCTGCTCACCTTCCGGCGCGGCGGTTTCGAGGTGCCGCTGGACGGCGGCGCGCCGGCCCAGCTGATCCGGGCGGCCAATGTGCTGCGGCAGTACGAGGAGTCGGCGGTGGCCGGGGTGTGGGAGCGGCTGTGCGCCCGGCTGACCCCGGACGGGCTGCTGGTCGAGGGCACCTGCGACGAGATCGGGCGGCGGCACGTCTGGGTCGCGCTCGGCCCGGAGGGGCCCCGGACGGTGACCTTCGCGGCCCGGCTCGGCGGTCTGGAGCAGCCCTCCGACCTGGCCGAACGGCTGCCGAAGGCGCTGATCCACCACAACGTGCCGGGCCAGCCGGTGCACTCCTTCCTGACCGAGTTCGACCGGGCCTGGGCGGCCGCCGCGCCGTACGGGGCGTTCGGGGCGCGGCAGCGCTGGGTGGCGGCGTGCACGGCGCTGGCGGGCAGCTGGCCGCTGGTGGACCCGCGCGGGCGGTGGCGGCAGGGCGAGGTCACGGTGCCCTGGACGGCACTCGCGCCGTAGTCGCGCACGCCCCCGGCTCCGGTGGGCGGCGCGCCCTGGCTCCGGTGGGCGACGCCCGGCAGCTCTGGTGAGCGATGCACTGCATTCACTCGAACGAGTTATCGAATATCTCTGGCGTGTTGACGCCTCGTCACGCCACGATGGAGGCTGGCGAGCGGCGCCGCCACACGCCGCTCGGCGCCCGTCACGCCCAGTCGCGCACCGCCGTCAGTCGCCCTGGCCGAGCAGCTCCCCCAGGGCCCGTTCGAACACCTCGTACATCTCCGACCCGAACAGCACGAACCGCACCTCCGCCAGCTCCGCGCCCGCGTGCGCGTCGCCGCCGTCGAGCACCCGGGCGACGGTGCCGAGCCCGATCCGGGCCGCATCCACCGGCGGCCAGCCGAAGATCCCGGCCGACACCGCCGGGAAGGCCACCGTGGCCGCCCCCAACTCCGCCGCCACGCGCAGCGACTCCCGATAGCAGGAGGCCAGCAGCTCAGCCCGTTCCTCGTACTCCTCCGCCAGGTACACCGGCCCGACGGTGTGCACCACCCACCGGGCCGGCAACCGCCCGGCCGTGGTCGCCACCGCGCGCCCGGTGGGCAGCCCCTTGCCCCAGTGCGAGGCCCGCAGCCGGCAGCACTCCTCCAGAATCTGCGGCCCGCCCCTGCGGTGGATCGCGCCGTCCACCCCACCACCGCCCAGCAAGGACGAGTTGGCGGCGTTCACCACCGCGTCCACCTGCTGTTCCGTGATGTCACCCTCGACCAGGGTGATCCGCGTCACCATCACCTACCCCCTTCCCCGGGCCCTCCCGGCAGCCGCCGGGCGGGGATCCGAGCCGTCGTCCGAGTCCGATCACCACACCGCCACCGGCGTGGCAATAGCCACAACGGCGCCGGTCGGCCAGAGAAATCCCCGGAGATCACGTTATGGTCGCGAGAAGTTCCCCGACGCGAGGTGCCAGGAGGGCACTGCGGACGGACGCCGGCCGTTACGCAGTCGGGGAAAGGGAGGAACCACCGATGCCCGCAACGGGAGACGGGCGGGCACCTGGTGCCGCGGACCTGCCGGGCGCCCATGACGGCGCCCCCGTCGGCCATGCCCGTAAGCACCCGGCGACGACGGGTCCGGCAACGGCGGTTCCCCCGATACCTCACCCCCGGTCGCAGGCGGTCCGGGCCGCGCACGGCGTGCGGCACCCGTCGCCCACGGCCGGCGTGGGAAACGCTCCGGCACCGGGTGACGGGCCCGCCGACGGCGGCGCCGCACCGCTGCGGCTGCTGGTCATCGAGGACGACGCCTCGGACGCCCAGCTGATCAAGGCCGCGGTCGCCGACAGCGGTACCTCGATCGAGATCCACTGGGCCCGCGGCCTCGACCAGGCCACCCGGCTGCTGGCCCAGGCCTCCTCCGCCGCCCGACGCGGACGCGCCCGCGGCCCCGGGTTCGGCTGCGTGCTGCTCGACCTGGCCTCCCCCGCCGACCTACCGCACCCCTCCGACGCCTCGGACGGCCTGGAAGGCCTGCACGAGCTGCTCCGCCGCGCCCCGCACATCCCCGTCGTGGTGCTCACCGACGCCGCCGGGGCCGAACTCGGCGCCGCCGCCGTCGCCGCCGGCGCCCAGGACTTCCTGCTCAAACACGAGACCGACGGCCCGCTGCTGGCCCGCGCACTGCGCTACGCCGTCGAACGCAAACGCGCCGACGAGTCCCAGCGCCGCCTGGTCGAGGCCGAGCTGCGCGGCCAGGAGAACGCCCGCCTCCAACGCCACCTGCTGCCCACCCCGCTGCTGGACGGCGCCGGGCTCTCCTTCACCCGGCGCTACCGCCCCGGCCGCCGCCGCGCCCTGCTCGGCGGCGACTTCTACGACGCCGTGCGCACCGACGACGGCACCGTCCACGTCGTGATCGGCGACGTCTGCGGCCACGGCCCGGACGAGGCAGCGCTCGGCGTCGCGCTCCGGATAGCGTGGCGCACCCTGGTCTTCGCGGGCCTCACCGGCGAAGCCCTGCTCACCACCCTCCAGCACGTACTGGAGCACGAACGGCGCAGCGACGAGATCTTCGCGACGCTCTGCATGCTGGTCATCGAGCCCGGCGGTACCGACACCGGGCTCGACGCGCTCGGCACCCGCGAACGGGCCCGGCTCTACCTCGCCGGGCACCCGGCCCCGCTATTGCTCGGCCACGACCACGCCCCGGTCTCCCTGCCCGCCGACCTCGCCGGTCCCGCGCTCGGCCTGCTGCCCTGCCACGACGGGCAGGCCGCCTGGCCCGCGCACGAGCTCGACCTCCGGCCCGGCTGGCGGCTGTTGCTCTACACCGACGGACTGATCGAGGGCCGCGTCGGGGCCGGGTCCCGCCGCCTCGGGCAGGACGGGCTGGCCGACCTGATCGCCGACCACCAGTCCGCCGGACTGACCCGGGGCCGACTGGTCGACAGCGCGATCGCCGAGGTCGAGGAACTGAACGGCGGCGCGCTGACCGACGACGTCGCGGTGCTGCTGCTGGAACGCAATCCCGTGCAGCTGATCCTCGGCTGACTCCCCGGCTGACTCCCCGGCCGGTTCCCGACTGTTCCCGGCTGAGCGGCCCTTGCGGAAACGCCGCAACCCGGGCGGGTGAACTCCCGTCCCGGGCTGCGGCGTTGTCCTCCGCTTCGACTGTCGCGGCCTACCAGGGGCCGTACGGGCCGGTGTTGCTGCGGCCGCCCCGGCCGGTGCCACCGGTCAGCGCCCGGATCGCCGGGCGGACGTCCACCACGTAGACGATCGAGGCGACCAGGCCGACCAGGGTCCCGATGCTGCCGAGGAAGTTCGCCCCGAACAGCAGGTCCCACCCGAAGCTGAGCCCGAGGACGGCCAGCCAGAACCCCTTGGTCTTCTTGTCCGCCGCCCGGTAGGCGTCCTCGCGGCGGGTGGCCGCGTCGAGCAGCGCGAAGAGCTTGTAGCCCAGGATGGCCACGGCCATCCACCAGAACGGGTTCAGGTAGGAAAAGGCCAGAATCTGGAACACTCCGGTCATCGCGATCTCCTACGTCTCTCGGCTTGCCGCACCCCGGCCGTCGCCCATCCTGGCACGGCGACCGTCCGCAGTGCTGTCAACGTCCCGCCGCCAGCGGATGTGCCCCGCTGTGCGGGCGCGGGTCAGTCCGTTTGGTCGGGGATGCTGCTCTTCTTGGCCCGGGCGGACTTCTTCGAGGCGGGCTCGGCGGCGGCGTCCCCGACCGGTTCGACCTCGGCGGGCTGCTCACCGAGTTCGGCCGCCGGCTGGGTGACGCCGTCCTGCGGGCGGGTCTTGTCGACCACGACCTTGCCGCGCTCGGCCAGCTCGTCGTAGGTCTCCTTGGCCTTCACGGCCAACTCGACCGCGCGGGCCACCTGCTGGAGGGCGAAGTCCTGGGCCCGCTCCTGCAGGGCCTTCAGATCGGCGGGGAGGGCGGTGACAGCCTCGGTGACCTTGGCGGGCGCCCCGACCAGCAGCTCCTGCGCCTCGTGCAGCTTGGCGGTGGCCTTGTCCTGCGCGCCCTTGCGGTCCGCCGCCAGCGCCTCGACCCTGCCGGGCACCTCGCGCAGCTTCTCGTAGGCGAGGTCCCCGGCGCCGGCCAGGGCGTACAGCGGGGTCGGGTCGGTGAGGGTCTTCTTGATGTCGTCGGTGATCGGCATGGTTACCGGTCCTCCCGGGGGGTGTTCTGGATGGTTGCGGCGTCGGTCGTCGGACCGGAGGCCGAAGCGGCGTTCTCCTTGAGGAAGGCGTCGTAGACCGCGAGCAGTGCCTGCTTCTGCTGCTCGTTGATCAGCGGATCGGCCAGGATCGAGGCCCTGAGCTCCAGGCCCTCACCCCGCCGCTCCTCCAGAATCCCGGCCTGGACGTAGAGCGTCTCCGCCGAGATCCGCAGCGCCTTCGCGATCTGCTGCAGGATCTCCGCGCTCGGCTTGCGCAACCCTCGCTCGATCTGGCTGAGGTACGGGTTGGACACGCCGGCGGCCTCAGCCAGCTGGCGCAGCGAGTACTGCGCGTTGCGGCGTTGCTCGCGGATGTACTCGCCTAGCGAGCCGACGTTCAGTGAGGCCATGGGGACAGGGTGCAGCAGGGTGCTTGCAATTGCAAGCAGGGCGCTAGCGGGGGCAAGCGGGGGGGGGTGTTTGTGGGGGGCTCTCGGGAGGGTGGGAGCGGGGCGGTTCCGGGGGGGGCCGCTCCGGGGGCTGGGTGATTTTCAGACTGCCGATGCTGTGGGTGGGGGCCGAGCGTCGTTGGCAGTCTGAAAATCACCCGTAACGCCCCTCTCCGGGCCACCCCCTCCACCGCCCCTCCCGCAGCGCGTCCCTCTCGCTAGAGGGGGACGGGGTGGAGGGGGTGGGGGTGGGCGAGTGGGTGGGGGTGGGCGAGTGGGTGGGGTGGTGTGGGTGGGGGTCAGGGCGGTTGTGGGGGTTAGGCCAGGTGGGTGAGGAGGAGGGCGGTGAGGTGGTTGGGGGTGCGGAGGGGGAGGTAATGGTCGGCGTTCGGGAGCACGTGGTGGCGGGCGTCGGGGATGTCGGTGGCGAGGCGGGCGGCGATGGCGGCGATCTCGGGGTGGTCGTGGGTGCCGTGGACGACCAGGGTGGGGGCGGTGATCCGGGCGAGCTGGGATTCGGCGTTCCGGGCCGGGGCGCCGGCGAGGTGGTGTTCGCTGGTGATGCGGCGGGTCGCGTTCTCCCGCACCATCGTTTCGATCAGCGTTCCGCCGGGTGCGGTGTGGCCGAGGGCGGCCCAGACGGACAGTTCCAGGTCCGCGAGCGCTGTCGCGTCGCCTTGGCGGCGGGCTTCGGTGTAGGCGGAGGTCTCCGGGGACGGCGGCCAGTCGTGGCCGCTGACGGAGGCGCCTACGAGGGCCAGGGCGGTGACCCGTTCCGGGTGGGCGAGGGTGAAGTCCAGTGCGGTCTCGCCGCCCATGCTCAGGCCGACCAGGGCGGCGTGGTCGAGGTCGAAGTGGTCCAGGACGGCGCGCAGGTCCTCGACGTCGTCGAAGGTCCGTTCCGGGGGCGCGGACCGGCCGAGGCCGCGGGCGTCGTAGCGGATCACGTCGTGGTGGCGGGACAGCTCGGGGGCGACGGCGTCCCACAGGCGGGAGTCCATGCCGGAGCCGTGCAGCAGCACCACCGGGCGGCCGGCGCCGCGGCGTTCGGCCCACAGGTGGCCGCCGTCGGGGGTCGGGACTTCGGAGTCGGTGCTCATGCGGAGGATCCTTGCAGAGCCGCTTCAGGACCGGAGTCCGCACAGGGCGGCGTTGACGGCGGCGGGGTGTCGGCCGCCCGGGTGGTAACCGGGCGGCCGGAGTAGCCGGGCGCCGACGGCCTCGGCGCAGGCGATCAGTGGTTCGCCCGTGGGCGGGCCGGGGGTTACACGGTGTCGGGGAGGCGGACGGGCATCAGGACGGAGAAGGTGCCCGTCTGGCCGGGGGTGCGGATGGCGAGCGGGGCGATCGGGCCGCCGAGTTCGAGCAGGAGCTGCTCGGGGTGGCCGGCGCGGAGGGCGTCGAGGAGGAAGTCGCGGTTGACGGCGACCTGGACCTGCTGGGCCCCGAGGTCGGCGGCGACGGCGAGGCGGCCGTCCTCGGTGAGGGTCAGGACGGTGACCGCGCAGTCGGTGCCCTGGGGGCCGGAGGGGAGGGTGCGGGTGGCGCCGGTCTCGACGGAGGCGCGCAGTTCGGCGGCGGGCAGGGCGATCCGGTGCTGCGGGTCGAGCCGGGTGAGGGCGTGGTGGTCGGGGTAGTCGAAGTCCAGCGCGGCACCCTCGATCCGGTGGCCGCCGACCTCGGCGCGGAAGTGGCCGTCGGCCAGGGTGAGGGCCGCCTGGGTGGGGTCGGCGGCGAGCAGGGCGCGCAGGGCGTCCACCAGTGCGGTCGGGACGATGGTGCCGGCGGTCGGCTGGTCGGGTGTGCCGGTGGCGGGTACTTCGGCGAGGGCCATTCGGTAGCGGTCGGTGGCGACCAGGCGCAGCACCGGGCCGTCCGGTTCGAACAGCACCCCGGCGAGGGAGGGCAGTTCGGGGTCTCCGCTGACCGCGAAGCGGACCGCGTCCAGGGCGGCGGCCAGGCCGTCGGCGGGGACGGTGAGGCGGGTCCCGGTGGGGGTGGTGGTCATCGGCTGCTCCCTCTGCTCGATCATCGTGCGGATCAGGGAGAGCTCTCGGCGGGCGTCGGCCAGGCCGTCCTCCAGCCGGCGCAGGTGCGCGTCGAGGACCTGTCGGGCCGCGCCGCTGCCGGGGCCGGTGCCGAGCACGGCGCGGATGCCGGCCAGCGGCAGGCCGACCCGGCGCAGCCGGGCCAGCAGCCGGGCGTCGGCGAGTTGGCCGGGCCGGTACCAGCGGTAGCCGGTGTGCGGGTCGACCCAGGCGGGGGTGAGCACCTCGGCGCCGTCGTAGTAGCGCAGGGTGCCGACACCCAGGCCGCTGGCGCGGGCCAGCTCGCCGATGCTGTGCAGCTCGCTCTCCATGCCGATGACTCTCCGGGCTCGACCTGGTCGAGGGTCAAGCGAGGTGGGCGAGCTTCTCGGGGTTGCGGACGGCGCGGATCGCGGAGATCAGCGGTTCGCCGTCCGGCCCCTCGGTGAAGTCGAGGACCGAGACGGAGTCGACCGCGCCGTTCACGGTGATCAGCACGCCGGGTTCGCCGTTGACCAGGACCGGGCGGGCGCCCGCGTCCTCGCCCAGCTTGTGGAGCACACCGAGGATGAAGCGGGCGACCTTCTCCGCGCCGGTGATCGGCCGCAGCGCGGCGGTGATCACGCCGCCGCCGTCGTTCCAGGAGGTGACGTCGGGGGCCAGCAGTTCCAGCATCCGGTTGAGGTCGCCTCCGACGCAGGCGGCCAGGAACTCGTCGGTGGCCCGGCGGCGCAGCTCGGGCGGGGCGTCGTAGCGGGGGCGGCGGGCGCGGACGTGCGCCCGGGCCCGGCTGCCGACCTGGCGGCAGGCGGCCTCGGTGCGGTCCAGGGCCTCGGCGATCTCCAGGTAGGAGAAGCCGAAGGCCTCCTTGAGGACGAACACCGCCCGTTCCAGCGGGGACAGGCTCTCCAGCACCACCAACAGGGCGAGCGACACGGTCTCGGCGCGTTCGACGCCGTCGGTCGCGTCCGGCTCGGTGACCAGCGGCTCGGGCAGCCAGGGGCCGACGTAGGACTCGCGGCGGACGACGGCCGAGTCCAGCCGGTTGAGGGAGAGGTTGGTGACCGTACGGGCCAGGTAGCCGCCGGGGCTGGCGACCGGGCCGGTGACCTGGCTCCAGCGCAGCCAGGTGTCCTGGACCAGGTCCTCGGCGTCGGCGACGCTGCCGAGCATCCGGTAGGCGATGCCGAAGACCATCCGCCGGTGCTGCTCGAAGTCGGCGAGGCGGGTGTCTGAAGTGTCCGTCACCCTCGGGACGTTACCGCAGGGTAGGGGTGGACGGTTCAGCTGCGGAAGGTCTCGTACGCGGGGGCGAGCAGGGCGGCGAGGTCGCGGCCGTGCACGGTGATGCCGGAGCGGCCGAGGCGGCGCAGCGAGGGTTCGTCGGGATCCTCGTCCGGCCGGTCGGAACGCAGGGTGAAGTCGCCGCGCCAGTAGGCGGAGACGTTGACCACGGGAGCCTTGGGCTGTTGCGGTCGGTCGGTCACGGTTCCTCCTCGGCGACGGCGTCCTCGCGGGTGAGGGCGACCAGTTCGCGCAGCGCCTCGACCGGCAGGTCGGTCAGCCAGTGTTCCCCCTCGCCCACCACGGTGTCGGCCAAGGCGCGTTTGGCGGTGAGGAGTTCGTCGATCCGCTCCTCGACGGTGCCGACGCAGACCAGGCGGCGGACCTGGACGTCCCGGCGCTGGCCGATCCGGAAGGCTCGGTCGGTGGCCTGCTCCTCGACCGCCGGGTTCCACCAACGGTCCAGGTGGATCACCTGGTTGGCGGCGGTCAGGTTGAGTCCGGTGCCGCCGGCTCGCAGCGAGAGCAGGAACACCCTCGGCCCGTCCGGGGACTGGAAGCGGTGGACCAGCTCCTCGCGGCGGGCGCGGGGGACGCCGCCGTGCAGGTGGAGCACCTCCTCGCCGAGTCGGCGCTCCAGGTACGGGCGCAGCATGGTGCCGAACTCGGCGTACTGGGTGAAGACCAGTGTCCGGTCGCCCTCGGCCAACGCCTCCTCCAGCAGTTCGGCGAGCCGGGCGACCTTGCCCGAGCGTTCACCCAACGGCGAGCCGTCGTGCAGCAGTTGGGCCGGGTGGTTGCAGACCTGCTTGAGCTTGCCGATCGCGGCCAGCACGGTGCCGCGCCGCTCCACGCCCCGGATGCCCTCGACCCGCTGCAGGAGGTCGGCGACGACGGCCTGGTAGAGCCCGGCCTGCTCGGCGGTGAGGTTGCACCAGACGGTCATCTCCTGCTTGGCGGGCAGGTCGGCCGCCACCGCCGGGTCGGACTTGAGTCGGCGGAGTACGAACGGGGCGGTGCGGCGCCGGAGTTCGGCGGTGCGCTCGGGGCTGCGGTGCAGTTCGACCGGGATCGCGTAGCGCTCCTTGAAGCGCTCGGCCGGGCCGAGCAGGCCGGGGTTGGCGAAGTCCAGCACGGCGTGCAGTTCGGCGAGCCGGTTCTCCACCGGGGTGCCGGTCAGGGCGATCCGGTGGCGGGTGACGGGCAGGGCGCGGATCGCCCGGGACTGCGCGGTGCCGGAGTTCTTGATGTGCTGCGCCTCGTCGGCGACCACCCGGCGCCAGCGGATCGCGCGCAGCGCGGCGAGGTCGCGCTGGACCAGCCCGTAGGTGGTGATGACCAGGTCCACCCCCCGTACGGCTTCGGCGAGTCGATCGGCGCCGAGGCGGCCGGTGCCGTGGTGGACGTGGCGCCGCAGGCCGGGGGCGAAGCGTTCGGCCTCACGCTGCCAGTTGCCGACCAGGGACATCGGGCAGACCAGCAGGGTCGGGCCGGTTGCCCCCTCGGCCTGTTCGGCGGCCAGCAGGGCGAGGGTCTGGACGGTCTTGCCGAGGCCCATGTCGTCGGCCAGGACGGCGCCGAGGCCGAGCCCGGACATCGTCCGCAGCCAGGCCAGGCCGCGCCGCTGGTACGGGCGCAGTTCGGCGCGGAAGTCCGGTGGCAGAGCCGGGGTTTCGGAGCCGGCCGGGTCGGCGGTGGTGCGTCCGGCGAGCAGCTCGCCGAGCGGGCCGTCCGCGCGGACGGCGGTGACCGGCAGTCCGGCGACCGTCGCCTCGGGGTCGAGGGCGAGCCGCAGCAGGTCGGCGGCGGCCAGCACGCCGTCACGCTGTTCGCTGAGGAAGGCGAGTGCGGCGGCGATCTGCGTCGGGTCGGCTTCCAACCAGGTGCCGCGGACCCGCACCAGGCCCTGCTTGGCGGCGGCGAGTTCGGCGAGTTCCCGTTCGGTGAGCGGGGTGCCGTCCGGGCCGAGGGCGGCCTGCCAGCGGAAGGCGACCACAGCGTCCCGGTCGACCTGGCTGGTGACGGCGAGGGTGCCGGGCGCGGGCGGGGTGGTGACCCGCAGGACGAGCCCGAGTCGGGGGCGGCGGCGCCACCAGGCGGGCAGCAGCACGCCGAAGCCGCTCTCGGCGAGGGCGGGCGCGGCGGTGCGCAGGAAGTCCAGCGCGCCGGCCCGGTCGAGCGGGAGGGCGGACGGGCGGGAGCGGTGGCGCAGCCCGTCCAGGGCGGGCCAGCGGTGGGCGGCGCGGGCGAGTTCGGCGGCCAGGACGTCGGCCGGGTCGGCGGCCTTGCGGGCGAGGGTGGCGTACGCGGCGCCGCCCTCGTGCAGGTCGGCGGCGCGGACCAGCAGGGAGGGCTCGTCGACGGCCTGGAGCAGGAACTCCAGCTGCCAGGCGTCGTCGGAGGGACGGCCCTCGGGGTCTTCCGGGTCGGGGCCGAGCGGTTCGAGCAGGCGGAAGCAGAGCCGCAGCGCGGGTTCGGCGGGTTCGGCGGCGGCGTACCAGGCGTCGATCCGGCGGCGCAGTTCGGCGAACTCCTCGGCAGGGACGTCGGCGAGTTCGCCGGAGGGGGTGCTGAGGGCGTGCAGCCACCGGTCGGCGGCGGAGGTGCCGGCGGAGGGGAAGGGCCGGTCGGCCAGTGCGGCGCGGGCCTCGGCGTCCACCAGGGCGCCGAGGGCGGCGTCCAGCAGTGCCTCGCCCGTTCCGGCGCCGTCGGGCCACTCCCCCAGCAGAACGGGCGGGCAACCCGCCGCCAGCGCGGCGGCTTCCCGGCGCCCGGCCGGGGTGGGGTCGGGCCGCCAGCGGGCCTGCGGCCGGCCGTCGGTCGACACCGGCCGGGGCAGCAGCCGGCCGCGGCCGACCGACCGCCAGGCGAGGTCGTGCACCCCGGTGAGCCAGCGCAGCGAGGGCCCGTACACCACCTCGACCCGGCCGGTGCCGGGCAGGTCGGTGCCGGTGACGGCCCAGTGCGGATCGTGCACCTCGCCGAGCAGTTGGGCGGCGGCCGCGGCGTCGAAGAGCAGTGCCGGCACCCGCCAGGGAGCGAGGACGGCGCCGCCGCGCGGTGGGGTGACCGGCAGGTCCGGCGAGGGGGCGGGCAGGGTGCCGACGGTGGGCAGCAGCAGGGTGGCCCAGCGTTCGGGGGCCTGCCCGGCGACCCAGCCGAGGCCGGGCCCGATGCCGCCGAGTACGGCGGCCAGTTCTCCGGCCGGGCAGGCGTAGGGGTGGGCGCGGGGGGCGGGCCGGTCGGGCCGCGGTTCGGCGGTGCCGGGGTGGGCGCGGGCGTCCTCGGCCCAGAGGGCCAGCCGTCCGTCCGCCCGCCAGAGCGCGTGCAGGACGAACATGTGGGGCCTCTCGGGGCGGGGGAACCGTTCTTCGCAGCCTAACGGGGCGGTCCGACAGCGGCCGTCGGGCGCTCGGGCGACGGCCGCCGGGCCGCCGCGATGGGCCGTTCGGGTGGTCCGGAAGAAAACCGCGGACCTGTGGTTGAAATTTGAACGAAAGCGGCATACGCTGGAGCCAAGAAGTTGAAGCCTAAACAAATGGCTTCGAACCCGAGGAGGAGCCATGGGCCTGTTCAACCGCACCAAGACCGCCACCACCGCCCCCGTCGCCGTCCCGACCGCGGCCGGCCCGGACCTGTCGCACCTGACCGGCGACTGGGCGATCGACACCATGCACAGCGAGATCGGCTTCTCGGTCCGCCACGCGATGGTCACCAACGTCAAGGGCCGCTTCACCGAGTACGACGGCAAGCTGCACCTCGACGGTGCCACGCCGGGCAACTCCTCGGCCGACCTGGTGATCAAGGTCGCCAGCATCGACACCAACCAGGCCCAGCGCGACGAGCACCTGCGCACCGGCGACTTCTTCGCCGCCGACGCCTACCCGGAGATCCGCTTCCGCAGCACCTCCACCGAGCTGCTCGGCGACGACTCCTACCGGATGGCCGGCGAGCTCACGATCAAGGACACCACCCGCCCGGTGATCCTCGACCTGGAGTTCACCGGCAGCGCCACCGACGCCTACGGCGCCGAGCGGGTCGGCTTCGAGGGCAAGACGGTCGTGGACCGCACCCACTTCGGCCTGACCTACAACGCGGCCCTGGAGACCGGCGGCGTGCTGATCGGCGAGAAGGTCAAGCTCAGCTTCGACATCTCCGCCGTCAAGGCGGCCTGACCCGGCCGTCCACGGCCCCGGCGGCCCCTGTCGCCGCCCACCGACCGCCGCCCCCGCCCATCCCCCCGGGGCAGGGGCGGCGTCCTATGCCCCCACGAGCGCCGCGTCCGCCGACGGCAGCCAGCTGCCCGCCGGGCGGCGCAACCATCCCTCGGCCGCACCGAGTTCGGCCGCCGCGGCGGCCAGCGCGCGCAGCCCCGGATGGCGCTCGCCGGGCCGGTGCACCAGGCTGACCAGGCTCAGCGGCACCGGCTCCACCAGCGGCACGTTCACCGCCCCCGGGATCCTCGGCCCGCCCACCGTGGTCAGCATCGGGTCGCCGTGCCGGGCGAGGTAGCGGGCGGTCTCGTCCAGACCCACCGGCGGGACGTACGGCGCGGCCGCGGCCAGGCCGTGCTCGCGCAGCAGCCGCTCGCCGAGGTCGGTCCACTCGGTGGTGGCCGGATTGCCCGCGCAGATGTCAACGGGGTGCCCGGTCAGCTCGGCCAGCCGCAGCACCGGGCGGCCGGCCAGCGGATGGGTCTGCGCCATCATCACCGAGACCCGCTCCAACCGCACCGGCAGCTGCGCGAGTTGGCCGCACACCGGGGCGGGCAGCCCGGCGAAGCGGCCGAACGAGGCGTCCAGCCGGTGCGCCAGCAGTTCGGTGGCGGCCGCGGCCAGGCCGCCGTGGAAGCGGGCCAGCAGATCACCCTCCGGCCAGGCGTCCCGGGCCCGTTCCAGCACCCGGCCGGCGGTCAGGTCGGGGCCGGTGACATCGCTGTTGAGGTCCAGCAGCAGCGGCCGGGCGGCGGCCCCGGCGCCGGCCTCGGCGAGGATCTCGTCGTGCAGGGCGAGGAGTCGGCGCACCCGGGGCAGCAGCAGCCGCCCGGCCGGGGTGAGCTCGACGCTGCGGGTGGTGCGGGTGAACAACGCCTCGCCGAGCAGCCCCTCCAGGGAGCGGACGTCCCGACTGAGCGCCTGCTGGGCGACGTGCAGCCGCTCGGCGGCCCGGCCGAAGTGCAATGTCTCGGCGGTCGCGAGGAAACCGCGGAGCAGACGGGGGTGCAGGTCACGGGGCATGGACGGCAGATTAACAACACCGTGTTGTGAGTGCGACGAAACAGGTGTTGGACGTCCGTCCACCGGCACCGTCAGGCTTGGGGCATCCCCCCTTCTCCCCGCTCAGGAGCCCGATTGCCCTCGCCTGCCCTCCTCGCCTCCTACCGCCGGCTGTTCTCGGCCCCCGGCGCCGCCGCCTTCACCCTGGCCGGAATGCTCGGCCGGATCGCCCTGTCGATGAACGGCGTCTCGCTGGTGGTGCTGCTCGCCGAACGGCGCGGCTCGTACGCGCTGGCCGGGACGGTCTCGGCGGCCGGGCTGGTCACCGGAGCGATCGGGATGCCGCTGCTCGGACGGCTGGTGGACCGGTACGGGCAGTCGCGGGTGGCCGTGCCGGCCGCGCTGTACAACGTCGTCCCGCTGCTCGCCCTGCTGCTCTGCGTCCGGCTCGGCGCGCCCGACTGGACGCTGTACCTCTGCTGGGCGGCCTGCGCGGCCGCACCCAACCTCGGCGGCATGGCCCGGGCCCGCTGGGCGCACCTGTACCGGGACGACCCTGCCGCCCGGCACCTGGCCAACTCCTTCGAACAGGCCCTGGACGAGCTCTGCTTCATGGCCGGACCGGTGCTCGCGATGCTGCTCTGCACGACGCTCGCCCCGGAGGCCGGACTGCTCACCGCCGGCACCTTCGGCGCCGCCGGCGCCCTGCTGTTCGCCGCCCAACGGCGCACCGAACCGCCGCTGCCGCCGGCCCCGGCTCCGGCCTCGGCCTCGATGAAGGAGCGGGCGCACGGTTCCCCGCTGCGGGTGCCCGGGCTGCGGGTGCTGGTGCTGACCTTCCTGGCCACCGGGATGGTCTTCGGCGCGACCGAGATCACCACCGTGGCCTACGCCGACGCGCTCGGCCACAAGGCGGCGGCCGGCGGACTGCTGGCCCTGGTCGCGGCCGGCTCCTGCGTGGCCGGGCTGCTGTTCGGGCTGCTGACCCCGCGTCGGGCGCCCGGTGCGCGCTTCCTGATCGGGGCGGGCGCGATGGCCGGCGTGCTGCTGCTGCCGCTCGCCGCCGGACTGGGCGGGGCGGGGCTCGGGGTGCTCGGGGTGGCACTGTTCGCGGCCGGCACCGCCACCGCACCGACCATGGTGACCGGGATGACGCTGGTCCAGGAGCTTTTGCCGCAGCGGCAGTTCAACGAGGGAATGGCGGTGGCGGTGTCCGGCATCGTGGTCGGCATCTCGGCCGGCGCGGCGCTCGCCGGGACGCTCGCCGAACACGCCGCCCCCGGCACCGGCTACGCCCTGCCGGCCTCGGCCGCCGCGCTCGCCCTGCTGATCGCACTGACCGGGCGACGGCACCTGATGACGCGAAAGCAGCCGGCGGCGGCGCGAAAGGAGCAGGCGCCGGAAAATCCCGAGCGGGTTGTCAGTGCCTCCGTCTAACTTCGAGGCATGGCGGAAATCACCTACGTCCGAGGCGATGCCACCACGCCCCAGGGCAAGGGCGTGAAGGTGATCGCGCACGTCTGCAACGATCTCGGCGGCTGGGGCAAGGGCTTCGTGCTCGCGCTCTCCAGACGCTGGCCCGAGCCCGAGGCCGCGTTCCGACGCTGGCACCGGGAGCGGGCGAAGAACGACTTCGGCCTCGGCGGCCTGCAACTGGTGCAGGTCGAGCCGTACGTCTGGGTGGCCAACATGGTCGGCCAGCGCGGCATCCGGACCGGGCGCTCCACCGGAGTGCCGGTGCGGTACGAGGCGGTCGACACCGCGCTGGCCGCCCTGGGCGAGCGCGCGCTCGAACTCGGCGCCTCCGTCCACATGCCGCGGATCGGCTGCGGACTGGCGGGCGGGCGCTGGGCGAAGGTCGAACCGCTGGTGGCGGCCCGCCTGACGGCGCGCGGCATACCGGTGACGGTCTACGACGTCGACTGACCACCGGCCGATTCCCGGTCGGTGGCCGGCCCGGGTACGGCCGGCCAGGCGTATACGCACTCGGGCAGCAGGTGGCCGCCCGGGAAGACGCCCTCCTGCGCCCTGATCCACACCCCGCCCTCGCGCTCGTAGAAGGCGATCGCGCGGGTGTTGCCGCTCAGCACCTCCAGGTACAGCTCGGCCCCGGGGTGCCGCTCGGCGACCTCGGCACGGGCGGCGACCAGTAGTTCGCGGCCGATGCCGCCGCCGGTGCGGCCGGGGCGGACGTGCAGGTTGTCCACCAGCACCCGACCGTCGGGCTGCGGCACCAGATAGACGAACCCGGCCGTCTCACCGGCCTGTTCGGCGATCAGCAGGACCGGAGTGTTCTCCGGCTCACCGTAGTCCGCCTCCAGGCGCAGCTCCCACAGCTCGCGCCGCTGGGTGGCCAGCCCGTCCCCGAGCGCCTCGTCGGGGACGATCCCCCGGTACGTGGTGCGCCAGCTGTCGGCGTGCAGCTCGGCGACGCCCGCGGCGTCCTGCACTCCGCCGTGCCGGATGGTGGTCTGCCCTGAACCGATCATGTGACGAGCCTCCCACAGAGATGGAGTTGAACATGTTCAATCGAACCCACTACAGTTCCCATCAGCTTTTGAACGCGTTCGAAATCACGGGGGCGGTGGTCGCGGCACCGGATGCGGAGGGGGCATCCGGTGCCGCGAGCACCGACAACACCGACACCGGGTGGAACGTCCTCTCCGGCTAGGCTCGTGCCGTGGACGACCTGGCAGCGACGAACCGAACGGACGACGAGAAGGGTGCGGCCGAGCCTGCGGCCGCACCCGGCACGGACACCGGGCCCATGCCCGGCGGCCGGGCCCAGCCGAAGACCGACAAGAGCGAGGCGACCCGGGCGCTGATCCTGGAGACGGCCATGCGGCTGTTCCAGGAGCGTGGGTACGAGAAGACCACGATGCGCGCGATCGCCACCGAGGCGGGCGTCTCGGTCGGCAACGCCTACTACTACTTCTCGGCGAAGGAATTCCTGATCCAGGGGTTCTACGACCGGATGACCTACGACCACGCGGCCGACGCCAGGCGCCGCATGGCCCACACCCGGGACTTCGGCGAGCGGCTGCGGATCGCGCTGACCTCCTGGCTGGACACGGCGGCCCCGTACCACGAGTTCGCCGCGCAGTTCTTCCGCACCGCGGCCGACCCGACCAGCTCGCTGAGTCCGTTCTCCAACGAGTCCCACCCGGCCCGGGCGACGGCGGTCGAGCTGTTCCGCGAGGTCCTCCAGGGCTCGGAGCTGGCGCCGAAGCTGGACGCCGAGCTGGTCGAGCTGCTGCCCGACGTGCTCTGGCTGCACCTGATGGTCGTGGTGCTCTACTGGGTCTTCGACCGGACCGAGGACACCGAGCGGACCAGGGAGTTCGTCCGACGCTCGACGCCGCTGGCGGCCCGGGTCATCAACCTGTCGCGCTACCGGGTGTTCCGGCCGATCGTGCGCGACGCCAAGGGGCTGATCCAGGACTTCATCCTCCCCACGATCGGCAAGACGGCCGTCAAGTAGCGCCGTTCCAGGGGACGTTGTGACGTCGGAGGTCGGACCGCGCTGCGCGGTCCGACCTCCGACGCGTACCGGCGACTCAGAACTCGGTCGGCGTCCAGGACCGCAGCGGGGCACGCAGCAGCAGGTCGGCGGCGGCCGCCGCACCCGGGCGCAGCTCGGTGAGCAGCGCCGCCGCGGCCAGCCTCGGGGCCGTCTCGGAGCCCAGGTAGAGCGAGCCCAACTCGGAGGCCCCGAGGGCGAGATCGGCGTCGTCGGCGGTCCGGGCACAGCGGCCGGTGCCGTCCTCGGCGACCTCGATCGCGAAGCGCCCCGAGGCGTAGCCGAGCCGGTCCTCGACCTCCAGCACCAACCGGCCGGGGGCGCCGTACGTCCGGGCGTTGAACGCGGCCTCGACGTCCAGCAGCCGCAGCCACATGAAGTCGGAGTTCGCCTCGTGCGGCGTCGCCGCGCGCGGGTCCTGGAGCAGCAGCGGCAGCGGGTCGTCCGGGGAGACGCTCTCCACCGCGACCTTGCGCACCCAGTCGACGGACAGCACCAGTCGCCACAGTTCGACCGCGGTGGGCAGGTCGAGGGCGATGAACTCGTCCACGGTGAGCACCGAGTCGGGGTAGGCGCCGTCCCACTTGTTCTCGACCCGGTAGACCACCAGACCGGTGACCTCACCGTCGGCGTCCCGGTGGACGGCGGTGAACGGCTCCTTGAAGTCGTCGCCCGGCACCCGGATCTCGTTGGTGTTGCGCTGCCACCAGATCTCGTTGCGGGCGATCGCGCCCGGCTGGGTGAGCCGCCAGCGGTCGTACAGCTCGGCGCCGAGCTCGCGCTGCTCCGCCAGGGTCACGAAGTCGATCCGGCCGCCGGGCACACCGGGCAGGCCCTCGCGCAGACCGCGGGTGCGCCGCAGGTCGATGTTCCAGCCGCAGCCCCGGGTGGCCGGGCCGAAGCCGAACCGGCCGTAGATGTTGTACTCGGCGGCCATCAGGATGGCGACCGCGCAGCCGCGCTCGGCGGCGGAGGCGAGGTCGCGCCGCACCATCGCGCTGAGCAGGCCCCGGCGGCGGTGCGTCGAGCTGACCGTGACGTTGGTGATCGCGTCGGCCTGGACGACGGCCCCGCCGGGGACGGTCAGCTCCACGTCGAAGCTGCGGTAGGTGGCGATCTGGCGGTCCCCGTCGAACCCGGCCAGCATCCGGCCCGGCTCCCACTGCATGCGGCGCAGCTCCGGCGCGACACCAGCGTGCGGACGCAGGAAGCCGAAGTTGAGCGCCCGGTTCCAGGCCTCCACCTCCTCCACGGAGACGGCTCGGACCTGGAGCCCGTTCACGGTGTCAGCGGAGGTGTCATCGATGATGTTGCCCATCGGGCCACCGTACGGCGGTGACCCGGGGGTGGCATCCGATTTATACCGTCCCCGATCCGGTGTGCTCGCCCGGCGTCACGACCCAGTGGTTGGTGCGCAGAATCCGGTCCGCGAAGTCGAGGTCACGCTCGCCGAGCAGCCGGAAGCCGAGCGCCCGGCAGATCCCGTTGGACGGGCCGTTGGTCACCCCCGGGTTGGCGTGCACCTCGCCCCAGCGGCCGTCCCGCGCGGCGTCGTCCAGCAGTTCACGCACCGCCGCCTTGGCCAGGCCGCGGCCCTGGTACTCCGGCAGCACCATCCAGCCGATCTCGGTGACGACGGTGCCGTCCTCCTCGTCCTGCCAGAGCACGATCGTGCCGGCCGCCTCGTCGTCGGCGCCGTCCGGGACGATCGCCTTGATCCAGGAGCGGTCCGCCGCCGCCAGCTCGACGTCCTTGCGCAGCCGCGCCTCCACCGCCTCCCGCGGGAGCGGCCCGCCCAGCTCGGCCATCATCCCGGTGTCACATCGCATCCGGACGTACGCCTCGACGTCGCCCGCTTCCACGTTCCGCAGCCGCACGGTTCCTCCTCAGGAATGGTCGGAGCAGCCACGCTAGCGTCGGCCGCCGACATGCTCGGGCGGGAGCGCCCCGACCGGCCGGTAGCCTGCGGGGCACATGATCGACGGACGATGGGGGGGAACCATGGATGTCTCGGAGCTGCTCGCGCAGAAGGAAGCCGCGGCGAAACGGCATGCGGACCTGTGGGAGAGCCTGTTCGGCAAGGGCGCTCAGGTGCTGCTGACGCTGCTCGCGCTGGCGGGCTGGATATGGACGCTCTACCTGGCCTTCTTCACCTCCTGCGACGCCCACTACGGGTGGAGCCACTGCGACGACCAGCTCAGCGGCACCGTCCGCGTCGGTGTGGTGACGGTGCTCGTCACCTTCGTCCGGCTTTGGCAGGCGTCCGCCCGCCGGATCAGTCGGCTGGAGGACGAGCTCGCCGAGCGGGGCTGACCGGGCCGGGCGGGCGGGGTCGATCGGCTCCGCCCTGGCCGCCCTCGTGGCTACGGGCGGGCGTAGAAGTTCGGGGTGCCCATGATCCAGAGGCTGGCCTGCTTGATCGGCATGCCGACGCGGGGGGCTTCGATCATCTGGTCGTCGCCGATGTAGAGGCCGACGTGGTGGATGTCGGCGGCGCGGCCGGTTTTGGTCCAGAAGACCAGGTCGCCGGGGCGCAGTTGGCGGTAGCTGATCGGGGTGGACTGGGCGTACTGGTCGGCGGCGAAGTGGTTGAGCCGTTTGCCGCCGGTGCGCCAGGCCATCATGGTCAGCCCCGAGCAGTCGTAGCCGTTCGGCCCCTCGCCGCCCCAGATGTAGGGCAGGCCGATCTTGGATCGGGCGAAGGCCACGGCGGCGGCCGCGCCCTCGGCGGACCAGGGGCCGGCGGGGGGCGGCGGCACCGGGGTCGCGGCTGCGGCTGCGGCGGCTGTGGCGGCTGCGGCGGCCGCGGCGGCCGCTTCCAGGGCGTCGCGGCGTTCGCGCTCCAGCTCGACGGTGGTGTGCCGGGCGGCGGCCAGTTCGGCGAGCAGGTTCTCGTGGCGGCTGGTGGCGGCGGCGACCTCGCCCTGCTGGGCGGCGAGTCGCTGCTCGGCCCGGGCCTTGGCGGCGCCGACCTCGGCCGCGGCCTTCTCGGCGGTCTCGGTGGCGGTCCGGGCGGCGGCGGAGGCGGTCCTGGCGGCGGCGGCCGTGGAGGTGGCGGCGTCCAGGATCTGCCGGGTGCGCCCACTGGCCACGCCGACCGCGGCCGCTCGCTCGCCGGCCTCGCGCGGGCCGTGGGCGCCGAGCAGGGCGTTGAGCGCGGACAGTTCGGCGCCCGCGCCCTGTCGGTACGTTTCGGCGGCCAGTCGGGCCGCGTCCTCGGCGGCCGCGGTGCGCTCGGCCTCGGCGGCGGCCGCGCGCCCGGCGGCGGCGGTCTCCTCGTCGCGGGCCCGGGTGAGGGCGAGCTGGGCGCCGTTGTAGGCCTCGACGGCCTCTTCGGCTCCGCGTTCGGCCTGGTCGAGTTCGGCCCGGGCGGCGGTGAGCTCGGCCTCCAGGGCGGCGGCCGAGGCGGCCTTGCCGTCGGCCTCGGCGCGGGCCCGGTCGATCTCCTCGGTGGTCGGGTACGGGTCCTCTCCCCCGTCATCGCCCCGGGCCCGGCCGGCCGCCGGTTCGGGGTCCGCCGGGGCGGCCTGGGCGGCGGGGAGCAACCCGAGCAGGGCGGTGAGGGACAACAGGAGGGTCGGCAGGAGCCTGCGCGCCACGGAACATCCCTTCTCACGGGTCCGGAGGGGATGGCGGCGGACGCCGAGCGGCTCGCGGGCGGACGGCGGCCGGGCGGCGGGAGGTCCGACGAATCATCCCATCATGCGACAGAACGGTCATTCGCCCATCATGTTCTCAATTCAGCCGCTTTTCACATCTCAGACGCGCCCCGCCGGCCGGGTGACCATCCGATGATCCGACCATGCGTCAACTCTGGTCGGGTGCACGCAGGGCGTGCCGGGCGTACGGACTACCGGTGGATCCCATAGGTGCGCGTCCGCAGGTGGGGGTGGCGCTGAGGCCGGCGCTGCTGCCCGGTCGCACCGAGCCCGTACGTCCGGTTGCGCCCGGCCCGGACCGCACGACGACGCTGCTGTGCCCCGCGGGAGCGGCCCGGGCCGCTCCCGGAGGCGCCCTCGCCGGGCTGCGCCTGCGCCGTGAGCGGGTGCGTCACCGCCCTGGTGGCGGCCGCCGAGCGCCGGTCGACCAGCCGGGCCTGACGGCGGGCCAGCGCCCGGGCGGCGTGCGCGTCGAGGTGGGCGCTGGCCCGGGCGGCCATCCGCTCGGCGACCCGGTGGGCGGCCGGGTGGTTGGCGGACACCTTGTCCGGAGCACCGGCGATCAGGTCGAAGAGCCAGGTGCGGGCCCGGTCGGCGCGCCGGTGCAGCAGGCGCTCACGCCGGAGCGCACGTGCCCGGCGCCGGGAGCGCGGCTTGTACCGCCAGCGGGCCCACGGGCTGCTCGGACGGGCCAGCCGGATCGCACCGATCCAGGACAGGCCGGGGACCATGATCCCGAGCAGGCCGGTCCACACCTTGCCCTTGAGCAGGGTGATCACCGAGGCCAGCGCGTTCACCGAGATCACCGTGATCAGACCCCACCTGGTCTCCTCGCCGGGCAGGGCGCCGAACGGCACGTACCCGATCAGCAGCAGGGCGGTGAACAGGATGCCGAAGATCACCGCGTCCACCGACTTGCGGCCCTGCTCGCTCCAGTACACGTCGTCCAGGTGCAGGATCAACGCGAACTCGTCCAGCACCAGGCCGCAGCCGATGCCGAAGACCAGCCCGAACACTTCGATCCACGGGCTCCCGCCGTAGGTGGCGAACACCCCGATGCCGCCGACCAGCAGGAAGCCCAGGCCGAACACCATGTGGTGGATGTGCAGGCCGCCCGGGGTGACGTTGCCCGGCCACCAGCGCACCTGGGCGCGGATCATCCGCACGCTGAACCGGATGAAGACGAAGGAGGTGATGAAACCGACCAGCAGCAGGAACAGCGGTTGCTTGTGCGCGTTGAGGATGTGCTCGCGGTAGCCGTCCAGCAGTGTGGTCATGGGTCTTACCTTCGTTCCTGGTCCTTCGTCCTGCCTGCCGTGACATGGCCCGGGGCCCAAGAGGCGTCCACCACGGGTCAACGCGCGGTCAGAACCCTCGGGTGCGCTTGGCCGCCCGGCGCGGCATCGCCGGGTAGAGCGAGGGGAGCTCGGCGCCGACCGGCAGCTTCAGGAACAGCCGGGCTATCTCCCCACCGAGGTTCACCCCGACCGCCAGCGCCATCGCGATCGCCGCCGCCCGGAAGACCGACACCAGACCGGTGCTGGAGTGCCCCTGGGCGAAGGCGAGCATCCCGAGGTAGAGCGCCGAACCCGGCATCAGCGGGCCGATCGCGGCGGTCACGTACGGCAGCGCCGAGCCGTTGCGGGAACGCGCCATCAGCTGGCCGAAGAGGCCGACCAGGCCGGCCGCCACCCCGGTCGCGGCGATCGGGTTGACGCCCGCGTTGTAGACCAGCGCGCCGTAGCTGGCCCAGCCGATGCCGCTGTTGACCGTGACCAGGGCGAGGGTGCGGCGGTCGGTCTGCAGCAGCATCGCGAAGGCCAGGGTCAGCAGCATCGCGGCGACCATCTGGACCGGCGGGTAGCTGATGCCCGCCAGGCTCTCGTCCGGCTTCAGCTTCGCCTCGAAGCCGACGCCCAGGTAGAGGATCACCATCACGCCGATCACGATGCCCGCGACCAGGTAGATCACTTCCAGCAGACGGGCCGCGGCGGTGATGTAGAAACCGGTCAGGCCGTCCTGGACGGCGGCCACCAGGGCGCGCCCGGGCAGCAGGGCGAACAGGCCGCCGGTGATCACGACCGAGCCGCGCAGGCCCCAGTCGTTGAAGGACAGGATGATGCCCGAGGCGGCGGCCGGCATCGCGGCCGCCACGAACTGGTAGAACTCCGGCAGCCGGCGGCGGGCCAGCGCGGAGGCCAGCCGGTCGCCGAGGACGGCCGCGACGAAGGCGCTGGCGAAGACCAGCCAGGCCTTGTCGTCGATCCGCCCGCCGACCAGAAAGGTCGCCGCTCCGGCCAGCAGACCGGTGGTCAGGGAGAGCAGCCAGGCCGGGTACGGGTGCCGGTTGCGGCGGATCAGGGCCAGCCGGCGGTAGGCGTCGTTGACCGTCACCTTCTCCGCGGTGATGTCCGCGACCAGCTCGTACACCGCGTTCAGCCGGGTGTAGTCGGAGGTCCGGCGACGCACCACGCGGTCGGCGGTGACCGGCGGCTCGACCAGCGAGGGCTGGTGCGAGATGCCGATCAAGGTGAAGGTCACCTGCGGCTCGCAGCGGTCCAGCCGGTAGGCGTGCGCGATGCCCAGCATCGCCGCCTCGACGTCCTCGGCGGCCTCGCCACTGGCCAGCAGCAGCTCGCCGATGCGCAGCGTCAGGTCGAGGATGCGGGGCACGTTGCGGGCGGTGCCCGCGGAGGGGTGCAGTTCGCGGGCGGTCCGCTCGAAGGCGGGGCGCTCGGACATCGGGGTGCGCAGCAGGGTGCGCATCCGGTCCGGCCACGGCGCCTCGCCGGGGGCGCCGGGGGTGAGCTCGGGGATCGGGATGCCGGTGGGCGGGGTGTAGCCGGCCGCGCGCCACTCCTCGGGGGTGAGGGTGTCCTCGGCGACCGAGCGGCGGCGGGCCGGGCGCCCCTCCTCGGGGCGGGGCTCCCGGGGGCGCACCTCGACGGTGAGGTCGGGGTGCGGCTCCGGGGTCGGCTCGACGCGCGGCTCCGGGGTCGGCTCCGGGGTCAGCAGGCCCTTGGTCTCCGGGATGGGCGGGACGAGCGGGACGACGGTGGTGGGCTCGACGGTCGGGGCGGGGTGGCCGAGCAGGCCCTCGGTGGGCGGTGCGTCGGCGGGGTGCACCGGCTTCGGCGGCGCCTGCCTCGCCTGACGGACCGCCCGGCCTCCCCTCGCCCGCTTGCCCGCACCCGGTCGGCCCCGCTTAGGCACTTCCGCTCCTTGCCGCCCCTGGTGGCCTCCGGCCACCGTTCGATCTCGGGTTACACCTTGCCTGATCGAACAGTGTGACGCACATGTACGCGACGTCCCGTGGCCTGCGCCTTGATCGCCTACCCGGCGCGGTGGCGGGTGGTGGTCGCCGTGCCGGAACGGCGGGACCTGGTCCCCGGCGACCACGGCCAGCACGGTCAGCGCGCGGACCAGCCGGAGGGTGCGGGGCACGGACGCCGGGAACGCCCCGGCCCCGGCAGTCGGTGACCGCCGGGGCCAGGGCGCCTGGGAGAGCGGGGGCTCAGAGCCCGTAGCGCTCGATGATCTCCGCGTGCCGGCCGAGGTCCGCCTCCGCCGCCTCGGCCAGGTCGAGCCAGGCGAGCGGGTGCTCCCAGCCGGCGGTGAGCCGGTGCATCAGCGCGTCGGCCTCCTCGGCCGCGGCGGTCGGCGGCACCCCGAGCGCGGCGTAGATGCCGGGCAGCGTCTCCTCCTCGCCCTCGTCCGCCGGGTCGTGGACGCGGTACTGCTCCCCGCTGTACGCCCAGACCGCGTAACCGGTCTCCTGCAAGTCGTCGCGCAGCGCGGCCCAGGCCTCGTCGCCGGGCCAGGCGCCGTCGATCCAGTAGGTGGTGTAGCCGGCCGGATCGAGCGGGGTCAGCAGCTCGAACACCGGGCGCCAGCGCTCCCGCTCCTGTGCCGGGGCGTCCTCCGCCGGCGGGCCCTCCAACAGGACGGGCGCGAACACCACCACGTCGCCGTGGTTGAGCGTCAGGTCGTCGCCCAGCACCGGCAGGATCCGGGCGGTGGCCGGGCCGGTCCGGATCGCGGGGAGGTCGGCCGTCGCACCGTTGGTGCGGGTGGCGCGGACGGTGACGAGCTGCCACTCCTCGTCCACCGGGCCCTCGGGCTCGTCGAACTCGATGCCGAGCCGCGCACCGGTGGAACGGACCACGGCCCAGTCCCGGTTGGCGGTGGCCGCGGTGATCAGGTGCCAGAGGTCGGGCTCCTGGACCGTCCGGTGCACCTCCTCCTCCGAGGCCTCCTCCGCCGGCAGGGCGTGCTCCAGCAGGTCCTGGTAGAGCCGCTGCGCGGTGGCGTGCTCGCCCAGCCGGGTCGCGGCGGCGGCGGCCAGCCGGCGGGTGTTGATCCGGCTCGCCTCCAGCGCGAGGATCGCCTCGCAGTGCTCCAGCACGTCGGTCCAGCGGCTCTCGGCGGCGGCCCAGCGGGCGCGGATCCAGTGCCCGTCGGCCGGGCGGGTCGCGGCCAGCCGGTCGGCGAGGCGGCGCACGCCCTCGGCGTCCGCGGCCTCGATCAGGGCCTGGCCGAGGGTGCCGATCAGCTCCTCGTTGCCGGGGTCTGCGTCCAGTCGCCGCCACAGCAGGTCGGCGGCGGGCCGGGCATGGCCGAGGCCGCCGAGCACCGCGGCCAGCAGCAGGGCCAGTTCGGTGGCGCCCGCCTGCTCACCCTGGTACCGGTCCAGGGCGACGGAGAGCAGGTCGGCGCCGGTCTCGTAGGGCATCTGGGCCTCGGCCAGGTGCGCCGTCAGTTCGCCGGGCGGCACCGGCAGCTCGGGCACCGGCAGCGCCTCGGCGGCCTCGCGCAGGGCGGCGACCTCCTCGGCCACGCCGTCGGTGCGCAGCAACCGGGTGAGCTTACGTTCCCCGGTCGCGGCGAGCGTGATCGCCACCGTACGGGCGCCGCGGGCGAGCGCCAGCCGACCCGCCGCCAGCAGCAGGTCCACGCACGGGCGGTGAGAGCCGGTGCCGTCCAGGTAGCCGACCCAGCCGGCCAGCACGGCGCCCAGCTCGACGTCGTTCTCCCAGGCACCGGCCGCGACCAGCAGCTCGACCGTCTCCGTCCAGGCCCGGCGCAGGTCGGCGTGGCGCTCGGCGGCCTCGCGGGCGGGCAGCAGGGCGAGCGCCTCGTCGATCCGGCCGAGCGAGGCCAGCGCGCGGGCCCTCAGCAGGCCGCCCCAGAGCCGGTCGCTCTCGTCGAGCTCGCGGCCCCGGGCGCGCTCGGCCTGCTCGGCGGTGTCGACCAGCGCGAGCACCTCCTCGTGCCGGCCCAGCCGGTGCAGGGCGCCGGCCCGGGCATGGTGGAAGTGCAGCGAGAGCCGCTGGCCGGCGGCCTGTATTCGGGTGGCCGCGGTGTCCAGGTGGCTGAGCGCCTCGGCCGGGCGGCCGTCGTCCTCCAGCGCGTCGGCGTACTCGCGGGAGAGGCAGTCGAAGCAGGCGCGAGCGGGTTCGATCCGCTCCAGCGTCTCGCCGAGCACCTCCAGCCGCTGCGGCACGTAGCCGGGGCCGTCGACCCGGGCGTGGCAGATCGCGAAGTCCTGCACCACGCAGACCGACTGCGGGCAGCCGGCCGTCTCCTCGCGGTGGGCGAACTCCAGCAGGTCGACCGCCTCGGGCAGGGCCTGCTCGCCCTGGTGGCGCTTGTTCAGCAGGTTCTGCATCCGCCAGTGCCGCAGGTAGACCTCGACCCAGGGCAGGCCGAGCGCCCGGGCGGCCGCCAGCGCCTCCGGGTAGACCGCGTCCAGTTGCTCGTTGCGGCCCTCGTTGGCGTGGCCGGGGAGCTCGTAGACGGCGTCGGCCAGTCGCCGGTGGCCGGCCTCGGCCAACTGGCGGTGGGTGTCGTGGACCCAGGCCCAGATGTCGGTGGTCATGATCGCGCCCCCTGCGTCGTGCTGATCGGTTGTCTATCGCGAGCCACTGACAATCCGCCGGTCGCGGCCGTCACGCCTCCTCCGAGAGCGCCCCGAGGCTGTCCGGGACGGACGGCAGGCCGGTCGGGACGGCGGCGGTCAGGGCGGAGACCGCCGTGCCGATGCCGGCCAGCGCGGCGCCGAGGTCCCCCTCGGAGGGGCCGGCCGAGGCGGAGGCCATGATCACCTTGACCGAGCGGAGCAGCCCGGCCGCGGTGGCACTGCCGGTGTGCCCGGTGCGGTAGGCGGTGAGCAGCTCCTGGACGGCCGGGCAGGCCAGGTTGAGGTAGAGCCGGGCCTTGACCCCGCCGTCGGTGCGGGCGGTGAACGCCCGGGCCAGCCGCAGCGCGGCGGACGGGATCCGGGCGTCGGCCTGGTCGCCCTCGATCAGCGCCTTCCGCTCGGCCTCGCGGTCCGGCACCAGGACGAGCGGCAGGCCGGGCGGGTCGAAGCGGGCCGGGACGAGCTGCTCGCCCGGGTCGGCGAGGGCGCCGGCCAGCCAGGCCGACTCCTCCGGCGGCAGCGGGCGCTCCGGGTCGCGGAAGAGTTCGCGGTTGCCCTGCTCGCTGCCCAGCTCGACCAGCCGGCAGCCGCGCAGCTGGGCGTAGCGGCGCAGGAACGGCAGGACGGCGTAGCGGTCGCCGCGGGCGATCGGCACCTGCATCGCCCGGTAGAGCATCTCCTCGAAGCCGCCGCCGCTGCCGAGCGCGACGTGCACCGCTCCCCCGCCGGCCGCGCGCAGCCCGCCTGCGGTGAGGTCGCCCTGTGAGGTGGGCACCGGGACGTCGTCGGCGAGCAGGGTGAACAGCCGCTCGTCGCAGAGCGCGGCGCCGAGCAGGTCCTGGCCGTGCCGGGTGAGGATGCGGCGCCAGGCGGCGGGCCGCAGCCGGGCCGTCTCGTACAGGCCGTCCACGATGGCGTCGGTGAGGGCCTTCTGCAGCGCGCGGTAGTGCTCGTCGCGCTGGAGGTCCTCGCGGCTGGCGGTGGGGGTGAGCCGGTTGGACTCGACCACGCCGCCGATGAACCCGGCCCAGCTGGGCAGCAGGTCGCGGGCGTCCTCGGCGAGCAGCATGCCGCGCAGGTAGACCGCGAGGTCGCGGTTGTCGCTGCTGCCGTAGGTGCCGCCGTCCTGGACCCAGAGCAGGCCGACGGCGTCGGTGGCGTCCTCGACAGGGTCGAAGGGGAAGGCGGTGAGCGGCTCGAAGCGACGCCCGAAGGCGGTGGCGAAGCGCATCCGGGCGGCGTGCTGGTCACCGTCGATCGTCTGCCGCCAGGGCACCTGGACGGAGTTGACGGGCTCGGTGTCCTCGCCGACGTAGACCGGGATCGGCAGCAACACGCAGTAGCGGCCGAGGACTTCGCGCAGGGCGTGCTCGTCGGCGAGGTGGGCGTGCTCGGTCTTGAGCGCCAGCTCGACCACGGTGCCCGGCTGCGGCCGGGCCGGGACCGGCTCGACCTGGTACTGCTCGCCGCCGCGGCTGCGGTAGCGGTGGCCGAGTCCCGGTTCGCGGTGCGAGGTGGTGGTGACGGTGACCTCGTCGGCGACCGAGAAGGCGGACAGGAAGCCCAGGCCGAAGGCGCCGATCAGCTCCTGGTTGCCGGTCAGTTCGCGCAGCATCCGGGTGTAGCCGGTGCCGACGGTGGCGAGGTAGGAGTGGATCTCGGGCTCGGTGAGGCCGGCCCCGGTGTCCTCGATGGCGACGGTCCGCCGCTCGGTGTCGGCGCGCACCCGGATCAGCCGGCGGTGGTCGCCCTCCGGGTCCTCCAGGAGCCGGCGGGTGTGCGAGTCGTGGGCGTTCTGGACGAGTTCGCGCAGGGCGACCAGCGGGGTGGAGTAGAGGTGGGTGGCGAGGACGTTCACCAGGCCGCCGAGATCGACCTCGGTGGTGCGCAGGTCCTCGGCGGGGGTGGGCTCGGTCGGGGCACCTTCAGACATGAGTCCCCAGTGTGCCAGTGCGACAATCCGGCGACCATTTCTTTCTTCCTGACGAAATGACGGACAGACGACGAGCTGATGACGCATTGCGGTCAACTACGAATTGACCGATCCCCCACTATCGGGGGAAATGCCACCCGTTTGATGGAGTTCGTCCACGTCGCTGGTGAATGCTGATCGTGCGACGTCAGGCAACGGCGCCACGGAGCGGCCACTCCGGTATCGCGCCACATCTCGCACTTCCAGCTCAGGGAGACCAGCGTGTCCCGTATTCGCGCAGCCGCCGCCGTCACCGCCCTCGGGGCGTTCCTCCTCGTCGGTGTCGGTGCCGCCACCGCGCACGCCGACGACAACGCCGGCGCGATCGACCACTCCAACAGCAGCGTCGTGAGCAACGTCGGCTCCAACAACATCATCGGCACCGTCCACGGCAACGTGGTCAACACCCAGCAGACGGCCACCGGCTCGGGTGCGAGCAACCAGAACAACGGCCTCGCCGTGGCCGGCAACGGCGGGAACGTCGGCGCCCTGCAGGGCAACGGGAACGTCGACGCCCGGGTCTTCCACCCGTAGGCCCTCCACTGGGCCGACACGGACGGATAGGCCGACACGGACGGACCGAACGGGCCGGGTGCCCGCCCCGCGCGGACGGGGCGGGCACCCGGCCCGACCCGTGCGTCAGGACAGTCCCAGCACCGCCCGGCCGAGGCGCAGCAGGCAGTCGCCGAGGTCCGGCCGGGCGCTGTGCGGACGGTTCCGCACCCCGTCGTTGACCAGCGCGAACAGCGCGTGCACCCGGATCCGGGCGTCCACCGCGTCGAAGGCGGGGCGCACCTGCCGCAGCAGCTCGACCCAGGTGCGCAGGAAGTCCCGGCGGAAGTCCACCGCGGCCCGCCGGTCCGGCGGGGCCAGCCGCTCGGTCTCGCTGAGCATCGCGCCCAGGTAGTCGCCGTTGCGCAGCGCGAAGTCGACGTACGCGCCGAGCCCGGCCGCCAGCGCCTCCTCCGGCCCGGTGGCGGCCGCGATGGCGCCCTCCACCTCGTGCCGGAGCCGCTCGCGGCTGCGTACCAGGGAGGCGGCGAGCAGGTGCGCCTTGCTGTCGAAGTGCCGGTACACGCTGGGGCCGGATATGCCGACCGCGGCCCCGAGTTGGTCGGTGCTGACGTTGTCGAAGCCACGCTGGTGGAACAACCGGACGGCCGCCGCGAGCAGCTCCTCCCGGCGGGCCCCGGGCCTCGGCTCCGGCCCGGGGACGGCCTCGGGGCCGGCGGCCGTACCGTCCAGGGACACCGCGAGGACGGCCGCGACCGTCTCGCGCAGCAGCGCCTCGGCCCGGCGGGGCTGCGGCGCGGCCGACTGGTAGGACAGCCCGGAGCAGGCCGAGAGCGCCGCCCAGCAGAGCAACTCGGCGTCGGCGCCGACCAGTTCGGGGCGCTCCGCGCGCAGCACGGCGGTCATCAGGGCGACGTCGGTACGGAGTTCGCGCCGCAGCGCCGCCCGGCGGGCCGGCGGCAGCAGCCGGGCGTCGCGCTGCACCAGGGTGCCGAGCGGGCGGTGGCCGACCGCCACCGCGGCCAGCGCGGCGCCGAGTCCGGCGGTGGTGCCGGCCGCGCGCAGGCCGTCGGCGAGCGCGTCCAGGCCCAGCCGGACGGCGCGGTCGAGCAGTTCGGGCTTGCCGCGGAAGTGCCGGTAGAGCGCGGGCGCGGTGATGCCGACCCCGGCGGCGAGCTCGGTCATCGAGACCTGGTGGTAGCCGCTGCGGTGGAAGCGGTCGGCGGCCACGGCGAGGATCTGGGCGCGCCGGCCGGGCGACCGTCGGACCACCATGGCGGCACCTCCCTCGCGGACTCCTCTGAACGCCGTCCGAAGGCTAGCAAGGATTCACTTGGCAGCCCCGGCGGCCGGGATTCACAGGCCGGTCGACTCTGGACAGCCGAAGCTACCGAAGATTAACTTGTGGGGCCACCACCTGGGCCGTTCCGCCTTGGCCGGTCCGCCGGCCGGCACCGTCGAAGGGAGCGCCGCTGTGCGCCGCACCGTGTTCAACGAGGACCACGAGGCCTTCCGGGAGACCATCCGGGACTTCATCGCCAACGAGGTCGTCCCGGTCTACGAGAGCTGGGAGACCGACGGCCACCCGCCGCGCGACTTCTACCGCAAGCTCGGCGAACTCGGCGTCTACGGCATCGAGGTGCCGGAGGAGTACGGCGGCGCGGGCGAGAGCGGCTTCAAGTACCAGGCGGTGATCGCCGAGGAGACCGCCCGGGCGGGCGTGAGCTTCGGCTCCTCCGGCGTGCACACCGGACTGGTGCTGCCGTACCTGCTGGAGTACGCGAACGAGGAGCAGAAGCAGCGCTGGCTGCCCGGCTTCGTCTCCGGCGACATCATGACCGCGATCGCGATGACCGAGCCGGGCGCCGGCTCCGACCTTGCGGGCATCACCACCACCGCGCGGCTCTCCGAGGACGGCACCCACTACGTCCTGAACGGCGCGAAGACCTTCATCACCGGCGGTGTGCTGGCCGACCTGGTCCTGGTGGTCTGCCGCACCGCGCCGTACGACCCGGAGAACCGCCGCGCCGGCCTGTCCATCCTCTGCGTGGACACCACGTCGGCGGGCTACACCGTCGGCCGCAAGCTGCAGAAGATCGGCCTTCGCACCTCGGACACCGCCGAGTTGGCGTTCAGCGACGTCAAGGTGCCGGTGGAGAACCTGCTCGGCGAGGAGGGCAGGGCCTTCTCCTACCTGACCCACAACCTGGTGCAGGAGCGTCTCGCGATCGCCGTGGGCGCCTACGCGGCGGCCGCGGCGGCGGTGCGCTTCGCGGTGCGGTACGTCAAGGACCGCAAGGTGTTCGGCAAGGCGGTGGCCGAGTTCCAGAACACCAAGTTCACCCTGGCCGACTGCGAGTCCCAGGTGATGGCGCAGCAGTCGATGGTGGACCGCGCACTGGAGCTGTACCAGAACGGCGAGTTGAGCGTCGCGGACGCGGCCGCCGCGAAGCTCTTCTGCACCGAGTCGGCCTCCGTCGTCATCGACAAGTGCCTTCAGCTGCACGGTGGTTACGGCTACATCCTGGAGTACCCGATCGCCCGGCTCTACACCGACAACCGGGTGTTCCGGATCTACGGCGGTACCAGCGAGGTCATGCGCAGCATCGTCGCCAAGTCGATGGGGTTGTAGGCGCGTTGTAGGAACCCGGGGAAAGTTCCAAGCTGCGGCGGGCCGTGCCCCCATGACGGCCCGCCGCGCCCGTCTCCGTACGGGCCGATGCGCTCGACCGGGCGGGTGCGCTCAGTTGGGTGAGCTGTGCTCCGCGCGCCAGGCCTCCCAGCCTGCCGAGGAGGCCACCTTGGCCTCGTGCAGGGCCCGATGGGCGAGTGCGGTCGGCGTGGTGTCCAGGCTACGCAGCCAGTTGCGGCCGGCGGTGAGCAGTGCCACGCACACCATCGCCGTCCCGGCCGCGCCGAGCGCCGAGCCGATACCGGTGAGCACCACGCCGCCGGTCAGCATCGACCGGTTGACCTGGAACCCGTTGGAGATTCTCTGGTTGGTCGCCATACCTCCACGATGGGGGCAATCGGCGGGGGCTGCACCTCGGGTGCCCCGCTCCGGGCCCCTCCGGGTGCGGTTCGCCAGCGCGTCCGCGACCCTGGCTACGGGGTGAGGAGGAGGCGGCGCGATGCCCGATCTCGAACAGCTCGCCGTGGAGCACGCGGCGCTGGCGGCCGAGAGCCCGCACGGGCGCAGCGCCCACCTGGTGCTGCACGACGGCGTGCTGCGGCAGACCGTGATCGCGCTGACCGCCGGAACCGCGCTGGACGAGCACACCCCGCCCACCGCCGGCAGCGTCCAGGTGCTACGCGGCCGGGTGTCGCTGACCATCGCCGGGCGGCGGACGGAACTGTCCGTCGGCGAGCTGGAGCCCGTCCCGCAGGAGCGGCACGGGCTGCTCGCCCACGTCGACTCGGTGGTACTGCTGACGGCCGTCACCGCGTGACGGCCGTCAGCGCGACAGCGGTCAGGGCGTAACGGCCGCCAGGGCGTAACGGCCGTCAGGGCTTGGCGGCGCCCAGCACACTGCCGCTGACCAGCCGCAGGCCGCGCAGGAACTCCTGACCGCTGGGCACCAGTTCGGGCGCGGCCAGCCACTGGGCGAGGTACCCGGCCAGCAGGACCTGGTAGAAGGCGCCGCGGGCGAGCTCCTCCTCGGTGTCCGGCACCTCGGGCAGCCCCTGGAACAACGCCGCGAGGCCGAGCCGGCCCTCCTTCTGCGCCTCCGCGAGCGCGGCCGCCAGCTCGGGCTCGTGCCCGGCCAGGGCGAGCGCCTCGAACTGGGCCGCCCAGAGGCCCCGATGTTCGACGAAGACGCCCTTGAGCCCCTCCCAGGCGGCGGCGAAGCGCTCCTCCGGATCGTCGGAGGTGCCGTTGGCGGCGACGACCACCTCGCCCATGCCCTGCCCCAGCTCGCCGATCGCCTCGATCATCGCGGCGTTGAGCAGGGCATCCTTCGAGCCGAAGTGGTAGCCGATCGCGGCCAGGCTGACGCCCGAGGCGGTCGCGATGTCGCGGGCCGTGGTGCGCCCGTAGCCCTTCTCGTACAGGCAGCGCTTGGCGCCGGCCATCAGGTCTTCGCGGTTTCCCATGCCCTTGATCCTACGGAAGGGCTGCACAGATGTCTTGCACGAATGTCTTGCACGATCGACTTGCACATTCGTACTAGACAAGCGTCTGACACGTCCGTACTGTCTTTTCCATGACCGCAACCACCGGCCGCGCAGGCCGTCGCGAATGGATCGGCCTGGCCGTCCTCCTGCTCCCGACGCTCGTCCTGTCCATGGACATGGGCGTGCTGTTCTTCGCCGTCCCGTACATCTCCACCACGCTGGCGCCGAGCGGCACCCAGCAGCTGTGGATCATGGACATGTACTCGTTCCTGCTGGCCGGGTTGCTCATCACCATGGGCGCGCTGGGCGACCGGATCGGCCGCCGCCGGCTGCTGATGATCGGCGCCGCCGGCTTCACCGGCGCCTCGCTGCTGGCCGCCTGGTCCGGCAGCGCCGAGCAGCTGATCGCCGCCCGCGCCGTGCTCGGCGCCGCCGGGGCCACCGTGATGCCCTCGACCCTCGCGCTGATCCGCAACATGTTCCACGACCCCAAGCAGCGGCAGATCGCCCTCGGCGCCTGGGGCGGCATGCTCACCGCCGGGGCCACCCTCGGCCCGGTCGCGGGCGGCCTGCTGCTCGACCACTTCTGGTGGGGCTCTGCCTTCCTACTCGCCGTCCCGGTGATGGCCCTGGTGCTGCTGACCGCGCCCGTCCTGCTGCCCGAGTACCGCACCGCCACCCGCAGCGGCCGCTTCGACCTGCCCGGCGCCGCGCTCTCGCTCGCCGCGATCCTGCCGCTGGTCTACGGGATCAAGACCCTCGCCGTGGACGGCTGGAGCACGCTGCCCGCACTCGCCGTCGTCGCCGGGCTGCTGCTGGCCGGTGCGTTCGTCCAGCGCCAGCGCACCGCCGCCAACCCATTGATCGACCTGAGCCTGTTCCGGATCCGCACCTTCAGCGGGGCGATCAGCGTCAACACCGTCGCGATGTTCGCGATGATGGGCTTCGCCCTCTTCACCTCGCAGTACCTGCAGCTGGTCAAGGGCATGAGCCCGTTCACCGCCTCGCTCTGGTCGCTGGTGCCGAGCGTCGGCGTCGGCGCGGCGATCGGGGTCACCTCCGCACTGGCCGGCAAGGTCCGCCCGGCGACGCTGATGGGCGGCGGCTTCCTGGTCGGCGCGGCCGGCTTCGCGATGATGACCCAGGTCGGCGCCCACTCCCCGCTGGCGCTCATCCTCACGGCAGCGGGCGTGCTGGCCGCCGGGACGGTCGGGACCATGACGATGACCGCCGAGATGGTCGTCTCCGCCGCCCCGGTCGAGCAGGCCGGCGCCGCCTCCGCCACCTCCGAGACCGCCGTCGAACTCGGCAGCTCGCTCGGCATCGCCCTGCTCGGCGCGGCCGGCGCCGCGGTCTACCGCCACCAGCTGGACGGCGCCCTCCCGGCGGGCGTCGGCGGCCAGGCCGCCGACGCGGCCCAGGACACCCTCGGCGGCGCGGTCTCCGTCGCGGCCCACCTGCCCGGACAGCTCAGCGCGGACCTGCTGGAGACCGCCCGCACCGCCTTCACCGACGGCCTCCACGTCGCCGCCGTCGTCGGCCTCCTGTTCGCCCTCGGCGCGGCCCTCCTGGCCTACCGCCTCCTGCGCCACCTCCCGGCGGCCACCCCGGCCCCCGAACCCGAGGCCGCTGCCGCTGCCGCCTGACCCACCCGTCGGCCGCGATCCACGCGAGTCATCGAGAGCCCCCGCCCACCCCGGGCGGGGGCTCTCCGCCGTCCGCGGGAGACGGGTGGGGGCGGAGCGGCGCCGGGTGGGCTGGACGCGGGGGCGGGAGCGGGCGGGCGGGGTGCGGAAAGGCCCGGTACGGGGGAGGGTGGGCGTGCCAGGGTGGGGGCATGGTGACGGGTCACGGGCGGGTGCGCGGTAGTTACGACGTGGTGGCGGAGGAGTACCTGGGGCGGATCGGGGGTGAGTTGGCGTCCAAGGTGGTGGACCGGGCGCTGCTCGGGGTGATCGTGGAGGAGGCGGCCGGCGGGACGGTCGCCGACCTGGGGTGCGGGCCGGGGCACGTGACGGGGTGGTTGGTCGGCCAGGGGGCCGCGGTGGTGGGGGTCGACCTCTCGCCGAAGATGGTCGAGCTGGCCCGGCGGGAGCAGCCGAAGGCCGAGTTCCGCACCGGCGACCTGCTGGCGCTGCCGGCCGCCGACGGGGAGTTCGCGGCCGCCGTGGCGCTGTACTCGGTGATCCACCTGGAGCCGGAGGAGCTGCTGCCCGCCTTCGTCGAGATGCGGCGGGTGCTGCGGCCCGGCGGGGTGCTGCTGGTCT
Source organism: Kitasatospora sp. NPDC018058 (assembly GCF_044327205.1). Classification (NCBI taxonomy): domain Bacteria; kingdom Bacillati; phylum Actinomycetota; class Actinomycetes; order Kitasatosporales; family Streptomycetaceae; genus Kitasatospora; species Kitasatospora sp. NPDC018058. The sequence goes on from NZ_JBIRFA010000005.1 coordinate 268,788, forward strand.
CCTTCCACCTGGGTGACGAGGTGCGGCGGATGACGCAGTGGTGGGGCCGTCAGGTCGACGTGGACTTCCACTTCCTGCGGACCGACGCGGTCGCCGCCCGCCTCGCCGAGGCCGGGTTCGCCGTCGAGGCGCGGCTGGAGCGGGAGGGCCTGCCCGAGGAGGCGCCCACCCGGCGCGGCTACCTGCTGGCCCGGCGCCCGGAGTGACCGGCCGGTGACCGTCCACCCGGGGGTGGACGCCCCGGCGTCCACCCCCGGGTGCGTGTCGCGGCGGGCCGGCCCAGGGACCGTGGAGGGGTGACCACGACCGTCAGGAGCCGCCATGTCCCTGCCGTCCCTCCTCTCCCTGCTCGGCCTCGTCTGCTGGGTCGGCTACGAGCTGCTGCTGCGCCACCGCGAGGACGCCGCCACCGGCAGCTGGCACGCGGACGACCGCGACCGCGGCTCAACCCGGCTGCTGATCGGCTGCTACCTCGCGTCCGCCCTGGTCGTGGCGCTGTTCAGTCGCGCCTCGATCGGCGAACCGCCCACCTGGGCCCGCTGGTTCGGGGTCGCCCTGGCCGCCACCGGGCTGACGCTGCGGGCCTGGGGCATGCGGACCCTGGGCCGGTACTACACCCGCACCCTGCGGACCGTGGACACCCAGCACGTCGTCCGCGACGGCCCGTACCGGCTGATCCGCCATCCCGGTTACGCGGGCAGCCTGCTGGTCTGGAGCGGCTACGCGCTCGGTACGGCGGGCTGGGTGGCGGCACCGGTGGTCACCGCGCTGCTGCTCGGCGCGTACGGCTGGCGGATCGCCGCCGAGGAGCGGCTGCTGCTCTCGGCCTTCGGACCGGCGTACGCGGAGTACCGTGGGGTGTCGAAGCGCCTGGTGCCGTTCGTCTACTGATCGCACCGGCGCCCGTACGGGTGTGGGTCAGGACACCGGCCGCCTGGGAAAGCCCCCACCCGCACGCACGGTCCGATTGGGCAGCACCTGGTTTTTGGCCAGCGTTTCCCGGCCGGTGTATCCGTTCGCCGTCAGGTCCAGGCATACTGGCGAGCATGGGCGCTAGCGCCCCCCGTGACTCTAGACAAGAAGGGACCGGTGGCCAGGGATGCTGCGGAACGGTCTTGAGCCCTGGCACATCTTCGTGGTGCTGGCGGTCGTCATCCTGCTGTTCGGGTCGAAGAAGCTGCCGGAGATGGCCCGCGGCCTCGGCAAGTCGATGCGCATTCTGAAGGCGGAGACCAAGGCGATGCGCGAGGAGGACCCCTCGGCGGAGGCCGGCACCGCCCAGAGCACGGCTGCCCCGCAGCAGCCCGCCGACCGTCCGGCCGTCACGCCGACCAACGTGACCAAGGCCACCGAGGCGAAGCGCCCCGAGACGACCGCCTGAGTCGCACGAGCTCCCGTTGAGCCCCCGGTGGACCCCACCGGGGGCTCAACGCCGTTCCGGGGTCCTTGTCCGACCCCCGGGCTGGGCTACCTGCTGCTGGCGGGCCGCCGGGGGGAGCTGACGGCGCCTGACCGGGCGGTCGGCGCGGGCGCGCTGCTGCTCGCGGCGCTCGGCGGGCGGCGGGCGGCGCTGTTCGGCGGCGTGCCGGTGCTGCTGGCCGGGTACATCCGCTCCGCCGAACGGGTGAGGCGGGCGGCCCAGGAGCGCGCCCGGGAGACCGAACGCACCCGGCCCTCGCCGAATGGGGAGCCCGGATGGGCGAGCGCACCGCGATCGCCCGCGAACTGCACGACATGGTCGCCGGACAGCCCCAACCGGGTGCGGCTGGCGGTGTTGGCGATCCAGCAGGGGCTGGCCTGATCGGAGTAGTCGGACGGGCGGGGCGGGTGCTGGTGGGGAAGGCTTGGCGGGATGTCCGAGAACCCCCCTCCCCCGCCTGCCGACCTACGGGCCTGGGCCTGGTTGCTGGTCGCGTGCACGCTGCTGATGGTCGGGTACTTCACGCTGCCGCTGAGGTGGTTCGGCGACCGCCGACCGGTGCTGAGCTGGTCGGCCTTCGTGGGAGCGTTGGGTGGGTTGAGCTGGCTGATGCTGGCCAAGATGATCGGGGTGATGCGGGGGACCGCGAAGCGGCCGGTGCCCTGGCTGGCCTTCCTGATCTTCCTGGCGGTGATCATCTTCTCGACGACGTACTACGCGATGAGCTCCCACAAGCCCGAGTTCGCGGGGCTGGAGACGCGGTTGGACGCGCTGTACTTCACGATCGTGACGCTGGCGACGGTGGGGTACGGGGACATCACGCCGGTGGGGCAGACGGCACGGCTCATCGTGGTGCTGCAGATCGGGTACAACTTCGTGTTCCTCGCGGCGGCGGCCGGGACGGCGTCCCGGGCGATCCGCGGAAACGTGGAGCGGCGGGTTCGGCGGCAGGACTGAATCCGGCACGGCGGGCCTGTGCACGCGACCCGCCGCACATCCGGCTCGGTCAGCTGTCCTCGTCGGGCGGGGTCGCGCGGAGGGCCGTGATGACGCCCAGGGCGACGGTCGCGATCGCGAGCGCGAGGAGGACGGCGAAGGCCGTGGCGATCAGGAACCGCACGGGGCGTCCCAGTCGCGTTCGGCGTCGAGGAGGAGGGAGAGGAGGTTGAGGAGGGTCGAGGCGGGCGCCGTGTTGAAGCGGACCAGGACGCGGCCGTCGATGGTCTTGTCGGTGTCGGCGGAGGGCCAGATGAGGCCGAACTTCTTTCCGCGCTCCTGGACTTCGGCGAGGAGGGTGCGGATGTGGTCGTCGGTGTAGTGCCGGATCCGGGGGTCGGTCGGCTTCATGGGGTGGCGGCGGATGGACATCAGGCCGCGTCCAGCTCGCACTCGAACCAGACGCGCTTGCCGCGCTCCTGGGGGTCCACGCCCCAGCGGCTGGTGAGACCCGCGACGAGCTGGAGGCCCCGGCCGGACTCCGAGAGGAGGTCGGGGATTCGCTGGTCGGGCAGCACCGGGCTCTCGTCGGAGACGGAGACCCGGAGGACCTTGCCGAGGAAGAGGATCTCGATGATCGGCGCGGGGGTGTTGCCGTGCCGCCAGGCGTTCACGAGCAGCTCGCAGAGGGCGAGTTCGGCGTCGAAGGTGGCGGAGGGGTGCCAGCCGGCGCGGATCATCGCGCCGCGGAGGGACTGGCGGGTGAGGGCGAACGAGGGCGTGTTGAGGTGACGCATGGGAGAGCTCCCGGGCGTGGTGTGAGGTGGAGAACCGGCGGATCCGTCGCCGTGAACTAGGCCAGGCAGATGGGCATGACTGCTCTGCGGTGCGACGGATAGGCGTTACTGACGATCCGTCGGATCGACGTGACATTGACCATAGCGGACAGCGCCTGAGTTTTGAGGAGTGCGCCTAAAAATTCGCTCTATCGTGGAAACGGCCCAGATGGACCTGCGCACCGCCAGCGCGGCACACTGGCCCCAGCACCGGCAGAGAGGACGCCATGCCCCTTCGCTCCAACCCGACTCTCCGTCAGCGTCGACTCGGCACTGAGCTGCGGAGAATGCGGGAGCAAGCCGGCCTCGGCGGCAGCGAACTCGCCCGCACTCTCGGAATCAGTCCTGGACAGATGACGCAGATGGAGAAGGCGAAGATCGGAGTCAGCCCCGAGCGCCTGCGGACCGTCGCTTCTGCATGCAACTGCGCCAACCAGCCGCTGATCAACGCCCTTGTCAACATGGCTTCGGAGCGCGAGAAAGGCTGGTGGGAGAAGTATCGCGGTACTCTGACTATCGACTTCCTTGAGGTCGCAGAGCTTGAAAGCCGTGCCACGCGGCTGACCATCTGCACGACCACCTTCGCGCCCGGCCTGCTTCAGACCAGTGACTACGCCTCGGCCGTGTTCGACCGAATCTTTCCTCCGCTGCCGCCACAGGACATCGCTACCAGAACAGCCTTCCGAATCAAGCGGCAAGAGGTCGTCCGCTCCGGCGCGATCCCCCTCCAAGTGTTTGTCCACGAGGCTGCCTTGCGGATGCAGTTCGGCGGCCCCAAGGTCCTCGCCGGTCAGCTCAGCTCGCTCCTCGATGACTCCGAGCAGCCTGGCATCTCAGTCCGCGTCGTACCCTTCGCCGTCGACACCTTTCCGGGGTCCGGCGAGAACCTCACCTTCGCCGAAGGGCCCGTCGCTGAGCTGGACACCATCCAGATGGACGTAACCCAAGGCGCACTCTTCTTCGACTCCCCGGCAGACTTGGCCAAGCACCGAGCGATCTTCTCTCGTCTGGACTCCAAGGCACTCTCCGAAGAAGGATCACGTGAGTTCATTCGATCCGTCATGGAGGATGTGAAGAAGACGTATGAGTAGGTCACAGTGGCAGAAGTCCAGCTTCAGCGCCGCGAACAACGAATGCGTGGAGGTCCGCGCGATCGACGGCCTGATCGAACTCCGCGAGTCCGACGAAGGCGAAACCATCCTCCGCACCACCCGCACCACCTTCGCCACCCTCCTCCACGGCCTCAAAGCCGGCGAGTTCGACCACCACGCCTGACAGGGAGATGCCCGGTGCCGCGCGGCACCGGGCATCTCCTCAACCTCTGCACGTCAGCAGCTGATCAGCTCATACTCCGCTCGGCACCCGCATTCGCGGCAACTCGTGTCGCCGGGCCGTCATGAAGCTCTCGTACCCCGGCGGAAGCCGCCCGCTTACCGGCCTTCGGCTGCCCCGGAGAATATTCGAGAATCAGCACCCCCTCCACATCGATCCCCGGGCATTCTGATTCAGCCTGACCGACAGCGAGGGGAGCGGCTGTGAGCCGACGACTGCGGTACATCGGAAACACCTCAGGGGACGACGGATGCCCGACGCTCTACGAGGACGTGGACACCGGAGAGGTGGTGGTGCAGGGCGACGTCGTGACCGATCCCGACGAAATGGCCCAGTTCCGCAACATCAAGCCCGGCGAAGGGTTCGTGACCGTACCGCGCGCGCTGCTCGCCGACTTCGCACCGCGCGACGTGGACCGTGAACCCGTGCTGATCAGCTACGAGAGCACGGTGGCGGCGGCAGCAACGAGGGTGGGAACACCTCGGACGGCAGCGGCCCGGCGACGGGTCGCTGACGCGTGAGCGAGAAGCACGAAGCGGAGGCCGGCCGGACCCGGCTGGCCTCCGCGCTCATCGCGAACGGGTCCCTCACCTCGGACTGGCTGGCGTCCTTCAACTCCGTGCCCCGTCACTGGTTCGTGCCTGACGTCGTCTGGCCGGGCCAGGCTGACGGCGTGCGTCAGGGCGAAGCGGTGAACCGGCACGCCGACCCGGCCGCCTGGTGGAACGCCGTCTACTCCGACGCCCCCCTCACGACCCAATGGGACGACGGCGACCACACCGGGGAAGCCCGGGGCGCCACGCCCACGTCGTCCAACTCCATGCCCACCATGGTGTTCTCCATGCTCGCCGCCTCGGACGCCACGGACGGCATCCGGGTGCTGGAGGTCGGTAACGGCACGGGCTGGAATGCCGCGCTCCTGTCTCACCGCCTCGGATGCGGGAACGTTGTCACGGTCGAGGTGGACAAGGACAGCGCGGCCGAAGCAGGGCTGCGGCTGGCGCGCGCGGGGTACTCGCCGACGCTGGTGGTCGGCGACGGGTCGGAGGGTTCCGCCGACGGCGCGCCCTTCGACCGGGTGATCGCCACCTGCTCCGTCCGCCGGGTGCCGTACGCCTGAGTGGAGCAGACCCGACCCGGCGGGGTGATCGTGGCGCCCTGGGGGCCCGAGTACGGCGGGGAAGCGGTGGTTCGGCTCACGGTCGGCGACGGCGGGACGGCGAGCGGCCGGTTCGTCGGGTCGTCCGCCTTCATGCGGCTCCGCCGGCAGCGCACACCCCGGCCTGGCAGCCTGGAGTACCTGTCCGGCCCGTGGCCCGCCGATGGGGCGAAGTCTTCAACCCGCCTGTCCCCGGATGAGGTTGGCGGCTGGCTCGCCATGTACGCCGTCGGCGTGCAGGTACCGGAGGCCTTCCCATTGATCGAGCGGTACGTCGATGGCACGTACACGTTGTGGCTGCACGACGCCGCCGTCACGTCCTGGGCCACCGTCGACTGGGAACCGGACCACGCCGCCTACGAGGTGGTGCAGTCCGGCCCTCGGAACCTCTGGAACGAGGTGGAGGCGGCCTGGCGCTGGTGGGACGACCAGGGCCGCCCCGGCTTTGACCGTTTCGGGCTCACCGTCACCCCCGGAGGCCAGACGGTGTGGCTGGACGGCCCGGACAACCCGGTACCCGCGCGGCGTTGACGGCCGACCTGGCCGGCGCGAAGCAGGAAGTCGGCCGGGCCGACTGCCTGCTCTCGGCCAGGTCACTGCAGGGAGTCGAGCCACTGGGTGAGACGGGCGCCCTGGCTCGTCATGATCTCCGGGTCGCGCAGGGCGTTGGCCAGGAGCGACATGCCCTGGTAGCCGGCAACCAGGGTGACGGCGAGGTCGTCCGGGTCGGGCAGGCCCAGGGCGCGGAACTGGTGTCCGGCCCAGTCGAGCAGCCGCCGGATCACCGCGCCGGCCTCCGCGTCGAGGGTGCCGTCCGTGCGCTTGTCGAGTTCGACGGCCAGGGTGCCGGTGGGGCAGCCGTAACGGGCGGCGAGGTCGCGCTGGCCGACCCAGGCCTCGATCAGGCCCTTGATGCGGTCGAGCGGGTCGGGCAACTGGTCCAGCCGGCCGGTGAGTTCATCGAGGTGTGTGCTGTGCTCGGACAGCGCGGCCTGGACCAGTTCGTCCTTGGTCTTGAAGTAGTAGTAGACGTTCCCGACCGGGACGTCGGCCACGCGCGCGATGTCGGCGAGGGTGGTGCGTTCGACGCCCTGCTCGTGCAGGACCTGGGCCGCCGCGGCCGTCAGCCGGCGGCGCTTGTCGGCCGCCCGTGCCGCCCTGGGCTTCACTGAGTCAGTCACCCAACCAACTATAGACAGCACCCCGGAGGCCGGTGCTATGGTCTTCCGAGTCAGTCAACTAACTCACTTCAGGGGGAACACAATGATCGTCGTCACCGGCGCCACCGGCAACATCGGACGCACGCTGGTGCCACTGCTGGCCGAGGCGGGCGAGGAGGTCACGGCCGTCTCCCGGCAGCCCCAGCCCGCCGGACTCCCGGCCGGCGTCCGGCACGCCCGGGCCGACGTCGGCAACGCCGCGAGCATGCGGCCCGTCCTCGACGGCGCCGACGCCCTCTTCATCCTGCTGGGCGGCGAACTCAACGCCCACGGCGAGAGCCCGAAGGCCCTGCTGGAGGCGGCCGAGGCCGCGGGGGTGGGCCGGGTCGTCCTGGTCTCCTCCCAGATCAACGCCACCCGCCCGGAAGCCCCCTCGCACACCCGCCTGCGCGAGTTCGAGGCCGCCGTGCGCGCGTCCGGGCCGGACTTCACCATCCTTCGCCCGGCCGGCTTCGCCTCCAACGCCTTCGCCTGGGCCGAATCGGTCCGCACCAAGCGCACGGTCTTCGCCCCGTTCGCCGACGTGGCACTGCCCGTCGTCGATCCGGCGGACATCGCCGCGGTCGCCTCCGCCGCGCTGCGCGAGGACGGTCACGCGGGCCGCACCTACGAGCTGACCGGCCCCGAAGCGATCAGCCCCCGCCGGCAGGCCGCGGCGATCTCCGAGGCCCTGGGCGAGGAGGTGGCCTTCGTGGAACTCTCCCGCGAGGAGGCCCACACCCACATGGCGCAGTTCATGCCGCGGGAGGTCATCGGCGGCACCCTGGACATCCTCGGTGTCCCGCTGCCCGCCGAGCAGACGATCAGCCCCGACGTGGAGAACGTCCTCCGCCGTCCGGCCCGGCCGTTCGGCGAGTGGGTCGCACGCAACCTCCCGGCCTTCCGGTAGCCCCCGCCCCGGGCGCTGGCCGCGTCGCCCACGCGAACAGGTGAACAGGCAGCCCCACGCGCACACCACGCGAGGGGCCGCCACAGAATCAGGAAGTCCGGCGGGCCGACTGTCCACTCCCCGAGGGGAGTTGTCCACAGGCTGTGGACAACTCCACCCTCAGCCGTGGGTGGTGTCGATGACGCAGAAGCGGTTGCCCTCGGTGTCGGCGAGGACGACGAAGTCCGGGTCCTCGGGATAGCTGTCCCAGTCGACCAGTTCGGCGCCGAGGGCCACCAGGCGCTGGACCTCGGCGGCCTGGTCGGCGGCGTCGCCGGCGTAGAGGTCGAGGTGGACGCGGGGGTGCTCCTGGACGGGGGACTCGCTGTAGCCGAGGGCGAGGTGAGCGCCGGTGCCGCCGTCGGCGGGGACGAGGACCGTCCAGTCGTCCTCGATCAGGCCGCCGCGCGGCACGTAGCTGAGCGCCGCCATCCAGAAGGTGACCGCGCGGGACATGTCGGAGACGCCGAGGGCGAGGGTACCGATCGTCAGCATGGGCACATTCTGGCGCAGCGTCAGCGGCGTCAGTCGTCCTGGTTGTCGGCCGTCGCGTGGAGGGTGGCGAACAGGGCGCCGAGGCGGGCGTTCCAGTTGGCGTAGGTGGGGGCGTCGATGGCGCGCTTCTTGCCCAGGTCCTTGATCGTCTTCTGGGCGGCCTTGAGCTCCTGGGCGGCGTCGTCCGGGTTGCCCTCGTTGAGGCGGGCGGCGGCGTCGTCGAGGATCCGCAGCAGCTCCGCCTGCTTGTCGCGCTCCTTGGTGATCGGGGCCTGGGCGACGGCCTGGCGGAAGGACTGAAGCTGGAGAGCCGCGGGCTGGTTACGCGGGACGGACTGGGTGGGGGCCGGAGTGGTGGGGGCGGCGGAGGCGGCGGTCGGGGTGGACGTGGGCGCCCCCGCCGGGGTGGTGGCGGGGGCGGTGGCCGCGGGCTTGGCGGCGGGCTTGGCGGCCGCGTTGCCGGCCGGCTCGTCGAAGGCGGTGAGGGCCAGGGCGGCGATCCCGGCCAGGCCGGCTATGCCGAGGGCCCCGAGGACCAGGGGCTTGTTGCGGCGGTTCCGGGCGGGCGCGGGAGGGGCGGCGGGCGGCGCGGCCGGGATCGGCGCCATCACCGAGGTGGCGGCGGCCGGGGGCCGGTGCGGCTGGGGCGGGAGCAGGGTGGTGTGCTGCTGGTCCGGGTTCACCGGGGCGACCGGCGGCAGCATCTGGGTGGGAGCGGCGGTCGCGAGCAGCTCCGCCGTCGGATCGCCGACCGCCAGGCCCGGGACGGTGGCCAGCAGTTCGACACGCGCTGCGGTGGCATCGGCCGGGCGGTCGGCCGGATTCTTGGCGAGCAGCCGCAGCACGGCCGCGTCCAGCGCGGGCGACAGGCCCGGGCGCCGTGCGGACGGCGGCAGGGGCTGCTCACTGACGTGCTTGAAGGCGATCGCCACCGGCGTCTCGGCGGTGAACGGGGTCTCGCCCGTGAGCATCTCGGTCAGCACGCAGCCGACCGCGTACAGGTCGGTGCGGCCGTCCAGGGCGGAGGCGGTGGCCTGCTCGGGCGAGAGGTAGGCGGCGGTGCCGAGCACGCTCGCGGTCTGGGTCAGGTTGTTGGAGGAGCCGGCCCGGGCGATGCCGAAGTCGACGACCTTCACGCCGCCGTCGTCGGTGATCATGATGTTCCCGGGCTTGATGTCCCGGTGCACCAGCTCGGCCGCGTGCGCGACCGCCAGCGCCTCGCAGACCGCCGCCGCGATGCCGACCGCGCGCTCCACCGGCAGCTGCGGCTGCTGGGCCAGGATCGCGGACAGCGAGCGGCCCTGGACCAGCTCCATGACGATGAACGGGGTGCCCTGGTCCACACCCGAGTCGAAGACCATGACGATCCTCGGGTGCACCAGCATGGCCGCGTGCTGCGCCTCACGGCTGAACCGTTCGGCGAAGCGCGGGTCGTCGGCGAGGCCCCCGTTGAGGATCTTCACGGCCACCTGGCGGCCCAGCACGCGGTCCACCCCGCGCCAGACGGTGGCCATGCCGCCGACGCCGAGTATCTCGACGAGTTCGTAACGCCCGTTAAGCGCCCGTCCGATCACCTGGAACTCCCCTCACGTGCCGTGCCCGGGGTTCCGGGCCGCCTCGTGCACCTGTGCACGATAGCCGCCGACGCCAACGGGGTCCGGAGCAGTTCCCTGAGCGGGCGAAGCGGTCGGCACAACGGTGGGCGGGGTCTGGAGGCTGCCGTAGCGCTGCATCCGCTGCCAGCGCAGCCGGGAGCCCGCCAGCGCGGTGAACACGGACTGGATCACCACCAGGTACATCAGCTGCCGGTAGACGAACTGCTGGAGCGGCAGACTCCAGAGCGGCCCGAGCTTCTCCTTGTCCAGCCGGAACGCGTACGCCCCCATCAGCATCTGGACCAGCAGGAACGCCGCCCACAGGCCGATGATCCGCACCGGGTCGAGGAAGGCCAGCCCGTAGAGCGCGAAGACGTCCACGACCGGGGCGAGCAGCGGCAGCAGCACCTGGAACATCAGCAGGTAGAGCAGGCCGCGGCGGCCCAGCTTGCCCGCCTGCCCGCGCTGGGTGAGCGCGCCGCGGTGCTTCCACATCGCCTGCAGGGTGCCGTAGCACCAGCGGTAGCGCTGCCGCCACAGGGCGCTCAGCGAGGCGGGCGCCTCCGTCCAGGCCTTGGCCCGCTCCTCGTACACGACCCGCCAGCCGTCCCGGCACAGGGCCATGGTGAGGTCGGTGTCCTCGGCCAGGGTCTCCTCACCCACGCCCCCGACGGCCAGCAGCGCGGAGCGGCGGAAGGCGCCGACCGCGCCGGGCACGGTGGGCATGCACTCGGCGAGGTCGAACAGCCGGCGGTCCAGGTTGAAACCGACCACGTACTCGATGTGCTGCCAACGACCCAGGAGACCACCGCGGTTGACCACCTTGGCGTTGCCGGAGACGGCGCCGACGGCGGGATCGGCGAAGGGCTGCACCAGCATCCGGACGGCGTCCGGCTCGAAGACGGTGTCCCCGTCGACCATCACCAGCAGCTCGGCGCGGGCGGCGGCGATTCCGGTGTTGAGCGCGGCCGGCTTGCCGGCGTTCTCCTGCCGGATCACCCGGACGTACGGCAGGTTCAGCGACTCCACCAGGTCGGCGGTGCCGTCGGTGGAGCCGTCGTCGACCACGATCACCTCGACCGGGTGGTCGGAGGCCAGCAGCGAGCGGACGGCCGGCTCGATCCCGGCGATCTCGTTGTACGCCGGGACGATCACACTGACCGGCTCGGTGACCGGCGGGCCCCAGCCGCGGCGACGCAGCCGCTTGTGCCGGCGGGCGCTGTAAAGGACGACGACCGCGCGCAGCACACTGACCGCACCCGCCGCCCAGAGCAGCCACCCCAGGGCGGTGAGCACCCAGTTCCCGCCGTTCAGCAGCCAGATCAGGGCCAGGCCCTGCCAGTGGTCGCCGGCCCCGGCCGGGTGGACCGGGTCGGGCAGGCCGACGGCCTCGCTCACGGTGGTGAAACGGAAGCCGCGGGCCTTCAACTGAGCCAGTACCGGGCCCAGCGCGTCGACGGTCTGCTGACGGTCGCCGCCGGCGTCGTGCATCAGGAGGACCTGGCCCTGGTCGCCGGGCCCGGCGGTCGCCGCCTTGACGATCGCGGGCACGCCCGGGCGGCGCCAGTCCTCGCTGTCCTGGGTGGTGAGGACGGTCAGGTAGCCCTCTCGGCCGGCCTGCTGGACGGCGGACCAGCCGGGGTCGTCCAGGGCCTCGGTGGTCGAGGAGTAGGGCGGACGCAGCAGCGAGCTGGTGACGTCGGCGGCCCCGGCCAGGGTCAGCTGGGCCTCGCGCAGTTCCAGCGAGCGGCGCCAGGAGGGTGCGGCGCCCAAGTCGGTGTGGGTGAAGGTGTGGACGCCCACCTGGTGGCCCTCGGCGACCATCCGCCGGACCAGCTCGGGGTGGGCGGCGGCCTGGGTGCCGACCACGAAGAAGGTGGCGTGGACGCCGGCCCGCTTCAGGGTGTCGAGGACCTGCGGGGTCCAGCGCGGGTCGGGGCCGTCGTCGAAGGTGAGGGCGATGGTGCCGGGCTTGGGGGCGGCGGTGCGGGGCGCTGTCCCGGCGGGGGTGTCGATGACCGGTCCGCCGGTACGGATTTCCTCCGGGACGGTACCGGCAGCGGCCGGGGCGGCGTCACCGTCGGGACGGTCGTCGTAGAGGTGCTGGGTGTAGCCCTGAAAGAGGAGGGTGGCGGTCAGGGTGAGCAGCAGGGCGGTCAGCAACAGCCAGTGGGTGCGGAGCGGGCCCTTCGGCTGACGGACGACGCCGCGGTGGCCTCGGCGGCGTTGAGGCCGGGCGGGCGGGGCTGCTCTGCGGCGGCGGGCGTTGCTCACGGGGTGGGTGCTTTCCGGGGTCAGGGGCGGGGGGTGTTTGTTCGGGGGTGGGCTCTCGGGAGGGTGGGTGGGTGCTGGGGGGTGGGTGGTTCTTGCTTGCGGGCGCGCGGGGTTCGCCCTGCGCGCCCGCAGGGCGTCAGAGCTTGGTCGGGCGGTTGCCGGGTGAGTCGGTCGGGCGACCGTGGCCGGGGGTCGGGGTGGCGCCGGGGGATGCGGTGGCGCCTCCGTTGCCGGTGGTGGGCGGCGGGGCGGCGGTGGGGTGCGCCGTGGGGGTCGCCGGGAGGCCCCCGGGGGCGGGGGGCGCCGCGGGGTGGCTGGGGGCCGCCGAGGAGGTGGGGCGGTGGGCGGCCGTGGTCGGGTGGGCCGACCCCGGCTGCACGGAGTCGGGCCGTTCCGTCCCGATGTCGGTCGGGACCGGGTCGGTCGCCGACGGGACGGGGGTGGGCGCGGGGGCGACGGCGACGGGGGCCTGTGGCAGCGGCAGGAACGGCGCGCTGACGGTGGGGCCGCCCAGCACGGTGCTGACCAGCAGCGCCAGGTAGCCGGCCGCGGGGACGGCCAGTAGCAGGCCCAGTCGACGGACCCGGCGCTGGCGGCGGCCGGAGGAGTCCACGAACACCGGGGCCGGGGTGGCCCCGATGTCCTCGGTGGACGGGTTGGCCGCAACGGAGGGGAGTTCGGCGGTGTCGGTGTCCACGAAGACCGGGAAGGCGGTGGTCTCGGCGGCCTCGGGGGAAGGGGAGGCGGCCGGGGAACCGGGCAGCGGTTCCCCGACCGCCGGCTCGTGGTCGTGCAGAGTGACGGTCACGGTCGGTCCAGTTCGGTCCGGGCACGGGGGTGTGCGGCCCGCCCTGACTGCGGGCGGGCGGGCCGCACGTTCCGGGCCGGTCGGTCCGGCGGCGCGTCCGGGGAGAGCGCCTGCCGGTCCGGCCGGGGCCGGCCGGGTGGACGGCGGGCACGGGGGAGCCGACCGGCCACCCGGAGCTTTCGGGTGGTGTTGCGGTGGTGCAGGTGGTGCCGATGGTTCGGTCCGGGGGGCGGCGAGCCCGGGGGGAGTCGCTCGCCGCCCACCCGGAGCTTTCGGGGGTGTTGCGGTGGTGCAGGTGGTGCGGATGGTTCGGTCCGGGGGGCGGCGAGCCCGGGGGGAGTCGCTCGCCGCCCACCCGGAGTTCTGGGGTTACCTCTCGGTGGTGGAGCTGTCGGTTTTGCTCGGCCGGGCGGCGGACGGGGTGGGCACGGCCGGTTCGGGCGGAACCGTCACACCGGGCTTCCCGGGCTTGTTCCCGGGGCCGCCGTTGGCGTTTCCGTTGGCGTTTCCGTCCCCGTTCCCCTTGCCGACGCCGGTGTTCGGGTCGGTGCCGGGGTTGCCGGTGGCCCGGCCGGGGTCGTGCGACTGCGCGCCGGCGCCCGGGTGGGAGTCGCCTCCCGGTTTGCCGAGTGCCTCCCCGCAGTACTCCACCACCACGTCCGCGCTGCCGGCCGCGGCGACCAGCTGAGCGAACTGGGGATCGGCGACCAGTTGGCCGGGGCGGTCGCCCTTGGCCGTCCGGTCGGCGAAGACATGGCACAGGGCGACCTGCGTCGGAGTGGCCGCCTGGCCACCGTGCCCGTTCGCCGAAGGCGTCGGGGCGGTGGAGGATCCGGACGACTGGGGGTTGGTGGTGGACGGCCGGGTGGAGCTGCCGGACGGCGTGGCGCCCGGCTGGGAACCGGTGGCCTTGCCGGTGCCCGACGGGCTGCCGAAGACTCCGCTCGCGGCGGGCGGGGTGCGCTCCGGTTCGGGCTCACCACCGCCCAGGGACGGCAGGTTCCCGGTTCCGGCGGCGACCGCGACCCCGCACAGCGCGGTGGCGCTGAGCACGGCGGCAGCGGCCTTCGTGCTGAAGGCCCTGGCCAGCGCTGCGGTTGCCATCGATCGTCTCCGGACGGGGGTCACTACGGGGTCGGGCGTGAGACTCGCCTCCCGGAACGCGGCCAGTGCGGCCTCCTCCCCGGCCAGTTCCGCTGCCGTCGCCGGGGCGACGGCTGCGGCCAGCACCCGGGCGACGTGCCCGGGACCGTCCGGTCCGGTGAGCGAGGCGTCCTGCCCGGCCGACGGGCCGCCCACGGCACCGCCGAGCAGTTGCTCGGCAGTATCACGGTCGATCCGACGGGATCGGTTGGTGCTCATCTCATGTCCTTCAGCGTCGCGGCCCGGCGTTCTGTCACACCTTGCGGAGAAGTTTTCTTCGCGGGTTTCCCGGAGGGCTGCTCGGAGGGCTGTTCGACGGGCTTCCGGGCGGCGGGGATCCCGGCCGCGCCGTGCTGTTCCAGCAGCTTGGCCAGCTTCTTCAGCCCGCGGTGGGCGGCCATCCGGACGCTGCCTGCCCGCTTGCCGAGCACCTGGGCGGCGCTCTCGGCGTCCAGCTCCATGACCACTCTCAGCAGCACCGCCTCGGCCTGGTCGCGCGGCAGCCGGGAGATCAGCGCCAGCGCGTCGCCGGTGCCGACCGTGGCCAGCGCGGCACGCGCGGTGTCGTCCCCGGCCGCCAGCTCGGCCAGGTATTCGAAGGGCAGGTCGGCGACCGGACGGCGGCGTCTGGCCCGCAGGTGGTCCATCGCGCGGTTGCGGGCGATGGTGGCGGCCCAGCCGCGGAAGCCGTCCCCGTCGCCGGAGAAGCCGCGGAGGTCGCGGGCGATCTGCAGCCAGGCCTCGGAGGCGATGTCCTCGGCGTCCTGGATGTCCTCCGGCCGTCCGCCGACCAGTACCCGCAGGTAGCGCAGCAGGCCCGGCTGGACGGTCCGGAACAGCAGTCGGAACGCCTCCTCGTCCCCGCCCTGGGCGGCGCGCACCGCCTCGGTCAGGTCGGTGGGGGTGGGGGCGCGGCCCGGTGGCGGGCCGTCGGGGGGTACTGGTCCGGGCCCACCGGTCGGTCCGCCGGTGCCCGCTCCGGGGTGTTCTGCACTCTGCACCCGCCACATGATGCGCCATCCCGGCGAACGGGTCGGCGCCGGTCGAAGGACCGGTCCGGCCGGGGCCGAGGTCCCGCCGACGGCTGTCGCCCACCCGGAGCCCCGGGACGCCGCTCCCGCCTACGTCGTCGGTAGGCGAATCGATCCGGGCCGCAACTGTGTCCGAACGCCGGGCCCGCCGATGCGCCCGGCCCTCGGCCGCGACCCACCGTGACCACTCCCGTACCCGTACGTGCGTCCACGTGCGGATCGCCGACCCCGCCGGAGCGAGGCCGGAGGGACCGCCCCCAGGGACGAACCGCGATGACGACTGCCCACGGGCTGTACGCGAGGGCGCTGCGCGAGCACCTCGCGCCCGGGCCGCGAGCTGCGGGCTTTTCCGTAAATATGCAGGTCAGATGGGGTGTCATGGGGCACACCATGACAACTGTCATGCGGATCCGGCAACGGACGGCACTGCTCCGGCGGAGGGTCGGCCGGAAAGACTGGAGGCACGACGCGGGCAGGGGCCCGCGGCCGCCAGCCGGGGAGGAACCCACCATGAGCAGCCAGACCGCCAGCGCCGCCACCGCCACCGCCACCGGTCCCGCCAAGGAGAAGAACCCGCTGGTTTCCGGGCTCCGCCCGCTCGCCCTGGACGTGGCCGCTCCGCTGGTCGGCTACTACGTGCTGCACTCGGCCTGCGGTCTGAGCGAGTTCGCCGCGCTGGCCTGGAGCAGCGCCTTCCCGGCGGCCCGGACCGTCCTCGGCCTGCTGAGCGAGCGCAAGCTCAACCTGTGGGCCTCGCTGATGCTGGTGGTCAACCTGGCGGGCCTGGCGCTCACCTTCGTCACCGGCGACGCCCGGATGATGATCGCCAAGGACGGCGGGCTGAGCGGCACCGTGGCGCTGGCGATCCTGGTCTCGGCGCTGGTCGGCCGCCCGGTGATGACCCCGATGCTGATGCCCTTCGTGACCAAGGGCAAGCGGGACCGGGCCGCCGCCTGGCAGCGGCTGGTCGAGGGCCGGGCGGCCGCCTCGCAGGCCTTCCGCCGCCACGAGCGGGTGTTCGCCGGGATCTGGGGCACCGCACTGCTGACCGAGTGCGCGGCCCGGGTGGTCGGCGCCTTCACCCTGCCGGTCTCGACCATGGCCTGGCTGTCCACCGTGTTCCTGATCGGCGCGATCGTGGGCGGCTCGATGCTCGGCCAGATCGCGGTCGAGCCGATCGAGAAGCTGGTCAGCGCCGAGGCCGAGGCCCCGACCGCCGCCTGAGCACCACCTGAGCACTGCCTGAACTGCCGGTTCCGAGGATGCGAACAGCCAGGAACCATCAGGATCTCCCGGGAGTCCTTATAACGAGGGGGTAACGGGACCCCCCGAAACGACGAACCGGGGAGCCCCACCATGCGGACGAACGCGCTGACCACCACCGAGGACCGCACCCTCGCCTGGGACGGCTGCCTGAACGTCCGCGACCTGGGCGGACTGCCCACCGCCTCCGGCCGGCTGACCGCCCGCGGGGCGATGGCCCGGGCGGACAACCTGGACCGCCTCACCCGTGAGGGCTGGGACGCCCTCCTCGACCACGGCGTCCACACCGTGATCGACCTGCGCAACACCGAGGAGTACAAGCCGCTCCTCCCGCTCCCCGAGGGCGTCGAGCTGATCCGCGTCCCGCTGGACGAACTGGCCGGCTCCGCCTGGTGGGACACCTACGGCCGCCTGGACGGCACCCCGCTGGCCCTCCGGCCGTACCTGGACCACTGCCCGCACGCCGCCGCCGCGCTGGTCACCGCGATCGCCGGCGCCCGCCCCGGCGGGCTGGTGGTGCACTGCGGCGCCGGCCGTGACCGCACCGGGCTGGCCACCCTGCTGCTGCTCGCCCTGGCCGGGGTCGACCGGACCGCGATCGTCGAGGACTACCTGCTGAGCGGCCCCAACGTCCGCCCGCTCTACGGGATGCTCGGCCTGCCGGACCCGTACCAGCGGATCGACGCGGTGCTGACCGAAGCCGGGACCAGCGCCGAGGCCGTCCTGGAGTCCACGCTCGACGGGCTCGACCCGGCGGGTTACCTGCTCGCGGCGGGGGTCACACCCGCCCAGATCGCCGCCGTCCGGGAGCGACTGCTGCCCGCCGTGTGAGTCGACCCGGGGCCGCCCGGGCGCACCATCCACACATAGCGTCAACCGATGGTTGACGATCCGAGGATCGACAACCTACGGTTGACGCATGGAGAATCCCGTTGTTCCCAACACCGCTCCGTTGCGCCTCGACGACCTGATCGCCGCGATCAAGAAGGTCCACACCGACGCGCTCGACCAGCTCTCCGACGCGGTCATCGCCGCCGACCACCTCGGCGAGCTCGCCGACCACCTGATCGGTCACTTCGTCGACCAGGCCCGCCGCTCCGGCGCATCCTGGACCGACATCGGCCGCAGCATGGGCGTCAGCAAGCAGGCCGCCCAGAAGCGTTTCGTCCCCAAGGACCCGGGCACCCCGACCGACCTCGACCCCAGCCAGGGCTTCGCCCGGTTCACGCCCCGGGCCCGCAAGGTCATCGTGGCCTCGCAGGAGGAGGCCCGACGGGCGAGCAACCCCGAGATCACCGCCGAGCACATCCTGCTCGGCCTGATCGCCGAGCCCGAGGGCATCGGGTTCAAGGCGCTCGCCGCCCAGGGCGTCACCCCGGAGGCCGTCCGCACGGCGGTCACCGCCGTCCTGCCGACCACCGTCGACCACGTGCCCGCGCTGATCCCGTTCGACGCCCAGAGCAAGAAGGTGGTGGAGCTGACCTTCCGCGAGGCACTCAAGCTCGGACACAACTACGTCGGCACCGAGCACATCCTGCTCGCGCTGCTGGAGCTGGAGAACGGCGCGGGCGTGCTCGCCGGGCTGAAGGTGGACAAGCCCGAGGCGGAGACCTTCATCTCGGAGGCCATCGCCGCCATCATCGCCGCCCGGAACGCGGAGTCCGAGCAGCAGTGAGGATCCGGCGCCCCTCCCCGGACGGAACCCCCGCCCGGGGAGGGGCGCTTCGTCCTAGAACCCGGAGATGTGGGTGGTGACGATCCGCACCCGGCCGTCGGCGGCCGCGTCCAGGGCCGCCCGCAGTCGAGCCGAGCGGGCCGGGCCGAGCAGGTCCAGCGCCTCCTCGACGGCGGCCCAGCGGTAGGTGTCCAGTTCGCCGGCCGGAACGGTCACGGGGGTGTCGTCCGGGACGGTGCCGAAGTCGAACATGAAGTGCTCGGCGGGGTGGTCCAGTTCGCCCGAGGGGTGGGTCCAGGAGATGGCCAGCAGCTCACCGGCCTCCCGGACGATGCCGGTCTCCTCCTCCAACTCCCGCTTGGCGCACTCGACCGGGCCCTCGCCGAGGTCGATCGTCCCGCCCGGGAACTGCCAGTGCTCGCGGTACCCGGCCTTCACGATCAGGATCCGGCCGGACCCGTCGCGCAGCAGGCAGCCCGCGGCCGCGTAGATCCGGGGCAGCGAGGCCAGCCATTCCTCGCGGGACTTCAAGGGCTCAGCCGTCACGGTGCTCCTCCTGGGGCAGGGCGGGTTCGGTCGCCCCCACTCTGCCACCGGGCATCCGGCGCCGATTCGTTCCGGACCGATGAGTCGGCGCCCTCGCGACAGTCCAACCAGCATGAAGATCACACCTCGCGAAGCCGTACTGACCTGCGACCTGGGCGCGCTGACCGCCCCCGACCTGTCCGTGGTCGACGCACTCGCCCGGCTGCGACTGGCCGCCGCCCGGCACGGGGTGGGCGTGGTGCTGCTGAACGCGAGCGGCCCGCTGCGGGAACTGCTCGCGTTCAGCGGGCTCTCGGCGCTGCTGCCGGGAGCGGCCGATCCGCTGGACGCCGCCGGACTGGCGGACCTACTCGGCGTCGAGCCGGGGCGGGAGGCCGAAGAGCGGGAAGAGCACGTCGGTGTCCAGGAAGTTGGTGAAGCCCGCGATCCGGCCCTCTGACACCTCCGGGACGATCAGCGCCCACGGCTCGTGCCCGCCCGCCGGGCTCGGCCGGTACTGGGCGAAGGCCGGGCCGCCGTTGGCCGTCACCGGGAGCAGCCGGGAGCCCCGGCAGCCGTGCCCCGGACCCAGCATCCAGGCCCGCAGCTCGTCCCGCCCCCGCAGCCACATCGCGAACGGCGGCATGTTGAGCGTGGCGTCCTCGTGCAGCAGCGCGGCCAGGCCGTCCATGTCGTACGCCTCGAAGGCGCGGACGTAGCGGTCCAGTAGCGCGCGGTGGTCCTCGTTCAGCGCGGGGGCCGGGCGGGCGGCCGACGCGTCCGAGGCGAGCACCGCGCGGGCCCGCTGCAGCGCGCTGTTGACCGAGGCGACCGTGACACCGAGCAGTTCGGCCACCTCGGCGGCCTTCCAGCCGAGCACCTCGCGCAGGATCAACACGGCCCGCTGCCGGGGCGCGAGGCGCTGCAGCGCGGCGACGAAGGCCAGCTTCACCGACTCGCGCTGGGCGGCCACCTCGGCCGGGTCCCCCGTCTCCGGGAGCACCCGGCCGTCCGGCGCGGGGCCGATCCACGTCACCTCGGGCAGCTGGGTGCCATTCGCGGTGGCCACCGTCACCGGCCCGGCGAGGTCCATCGGACGGGCCCGGGCGCCTCGGCCGTTCAGCGCGTCCAGGCAGACGTTGGTGGCTATTCGGTACAGCCAGGAGCGCAACGCGGCCCGCCCCTCGAAGCCCTTGTGCCCGCGCCAGGCCCGGACCATGGTCTCCTGCACCGCGTCCTCGGCCTCGAAGACCGAGCCGAGCATGCGGTAGCAGTAGCCGGTGAGTTCGGTCCGGTACCGCTCCAGCTGGAGCTCGACCGACTCCTCCGCGATCACCTCGGTCATGGTCACCCCCGTCGTCCTGTTGTCTTCCGACGCGCCTTGCGAACCCGACGCACCTGACGCGCGGACAGGAACCTAGCGCACGACACTGACAGTCGGGTCACCGCCTGCCGTGGACCGCGCCCCTGATCGCGCGTCAGGGGCGGACGCCGCGCTTGCGGCATCCGCCCCCGCGGGACTGCCGGGCGCTGCCGGCGCTGTCAGGTGGTGGACTCCGCCAGGTCGACGGGCTCCGCCGCCGGTCAGTGGGCGGAGTGCTTCTCCGCACCGCGGTGCCGGTGCCCCTTGAGCTCCGCGTGCATCGGTGGAGCCGCGTGCATCACCGACGTCGCCGCGTCGCGCCCGCCGTGGCGGAAGGCGTCGCCGGAGAGGCGTCCGGCACCGTAGGCGGACATGTCCGCGGCGCGCGGCTTCGGTCCGAGGCTGCTGGGCGTGCTCGCCATGCCCCGGCGTGCCAGCAGGTCCTGGGTACCCTGGCGGAGCTTGGCGGTGCTGCCCGGGGTTCGCTTGGTCATCGTCATCGTCGGCCTCCCTTCGGCGGCCGCGGCCGGACGGATGCCGGCCGGAGGGGCCGCGCGGGTGTTATGTCCGGATTTTATCCGGGTTGCGGGCCGGTGCCACTGCGAAGGGCCTCGCCGCGATCAGCCCATGACCTCGTGGACGAAGCACCAGCGCCAGTCCTCCCCCGGCTCGTAGGAGCGGATCACCGGGTGGGAGGTGTTGTGGAAGTGCGCGATGGCGTGCCGCTGTGGCGAGAAGTCGCAGCAACCGATGTGGCCGCAGTCCAGACAGATCCGCAGGTGCACCCAGTCCCGGCGGCCCTGGGCCAGGCAGTCGGCACAGCCGTCGGTGGGCGGGAGGGGCTCGATGTCCTGGGGGGCCATAGCGAGGTCTTCGCAGGCACTCATGGTCGAAGGCTATGACGGCCCGGGCCGGGCCGCGTCAAGACACGCCCTGGCCTCGGCGGCGGGGACGAGGGCCGTTCCCGGCCCCGCCGCCGGGCGTCGTGTCGGAGGCCGCACCGAGGCCGCACACGGGCGACGGTCTCCGCGGCGAAGGCCTCCCACCGCCGGTGGCAGTCGCGGGCGGCCGGCTCGAGGAGGACGTACCGGGCCCGGTCGGGCGCGGCGTCCGGGTCGACCTCCGAACGCGGCTTGACGTCCGGGCGGGCGGCGAAACCGCTCACCGCGTCGCCCCGCGCGTTCCAGGCCGGCACGACACCGTCAGCCGCCCCCGGCACGTCGACCTGCGCCACCAGGTGGCACTGCCGACCCGGCAGGCGCAGGGGCCCGACCCCGAGCCGTGCGGGATCCCGGCTCCAGGGCCACGGGCGGCATGGGAGCATGCCACTCGTGGCGATCGTGACGGGGAGGACGAACGGCGGCACCGGCGGGGGCGGCGGTGTCCCACCCACCGGGCAGTCGCATACGGGCGGGGGCATACCCAGGCAACCCGGAGCCCGCGAGCCCGGAAGTCGACAGCCCGACGACCGGCGGCCCGGAGACCGAAGGCCCAGGATGCGGCCGCTCACCGACACCGGCCGGATCCGGCAGCCCGTCGCCCTGTTCCGACTCCTCGTCGGATTGCTCGGGATCGCCCTCACCCTGCTGCTCGCCGACTACGCCCGCGCCACCACCGGGGGCATCGCCGCCGACGTCGCCGAGGCCGCCGCACTGGTGCCGCGGCCGCTGGCCGACCTCGCGGGCGGACTCACCACCGCCGCCGTCCTGCTGGTGCCGGTCGGACTCGCCGTCCGCCGACTGCTCGGCCCGGACCGGCGGCGCGCCCTCCAACAGGTCTCCGACGGGCTGCTCGCCGCCGTCCTCGCGTACGGCGCCACCCTCGCCCTCGACCTGTGGGCCGACGACCTCGCCCCGGCCTCCCTGATCGCCGCGCTCACCCAGCGGCTGCCCGCCGACGTACTCGCGCACACCGAGCCGGTCTACGGCTACCTCGCGCCCGTCCTCGCCTTCATGACCGCCTCCGGCAGCCGCGAACGGCGCCTGCCCTGGGCCGTCCTCGCGCTCTCCGGCCTCGCCGGACTGGCCGCCGGCTACGCCACCCCCACCGCGTTGCTGCTCGGCCTGCTCATCGGCTGGACCGGCGCCCACGGCACCCTGTACGCCGTCGGCACCCCGGACCCGCGGCCCCGGCCCGGCGAGGTGCTGCGGGCCCTGCGGGACAGCGGGCAGCGGCCGGTCGAGGCGCTCCCCGCGGGGCCGGACCGCTACCGGGTCCGGCAGGCCGAGGGGTGGCCTGAGCTCGACATCCAGCTCCTCGACCGCCAGGCCGTCACCGCCGCCGCCCTCCAGCGCGCCTGGCGCCGCCTGCGGCTGCGCACCGCCCCGCACCCGCGGGCCCTGCGCTCCCCGCGCACCGGGCTGGAACACGAGTCCCTGGTCACGTACGCGGCCCTGGCCGCCGGCGTCCGCACCCGCCGCATCGCCGCCACCGCCGGCCTCGGCCACGACACCGCCCTCATCGCATACGAGCACTTGGCCGGCCGGACCCTGGACCAGCTCCCCGACGAGGAGATCACCGACGACCTCCTCGCCGACGCCTGGCGCCAACTCGTCCTCCTCCAGCGCCGCGAGATCGCCCACCGCGCCCTGGTCCCCACCTCCCTGCTGGTCGACGACACCGGCGCCGTCCACCTGGTCGACTTCGCCGACGGCGACATCGCGGCCAGCGAACTCGTCCTGCGCTGCGACATCGCCCAACTCCTCACCACCCTCGCCCTCCGCACCGGAGCCGCCCGCACCGTCCACACCGCCACCACCGTCCTCGGCCCCGACACCATCGCCGCCGCCCTCCCCCTCCTCCAACCCATCGCCCTCGCCCGCACCACCCGCCAGGCCCTCAAGCAGCACGCGAAGGCGAAGGGGGCTGCCGCGCCCGAGGCTGCGGAGCAAGGCGGGGAGGCGGCGACGACCCCGGCCACTGCGGCGGCCGAGGCCGAGGGGCACGCCGAGGCCGAGGGGCACGCCGATCCGCAGCCCGCGATCCGGACGGCCGTGGAAGTCCGCGCGGCAGGCGCCGCGCGGACCGCTGACACCACCCCGGCCGCCCGTGCCGCCGACGAGCACGCCCAGGGCCCACACAGCGACGGAGCCGCACCCGGCGGGCTGCTGGAGGAGATCCGGGCGGAGGTGGTGCGCGGGCGGCCCGAGGGGGTGGGGCGGCCGGTGCGGTTGGAGCGGTTGCGGCCGCGGACCCTGCTGGGCGTCGCGGGCGGGGTGGTGGCCGGCTGGCTGCTGATTCCGCAGTTCTTCGCGGCGGAGGACAACCCGGTCGCGGTACTGGCGGACGCCGATCCGTGGTGGCTGGCGCTGGCGCTGGTGGCGGCGGGGCTCAGCCACGTGGCGGCGGCGATGGGGTTCGTCGGGTTCGTGCCGGAGAAACTGGACTTCCGCAACGCCGTGCTGGCGCAGCTGGCCGGGGCGTTCGTGAAGCTGGTGTCGCCCGGGGGCGTCGGCGGGATCGCGCTGAACACCCGGCTGCTGCAGCAGGCGAACATTCCCACCGCGCAGGCGCTGTCCAGCGTCGGGGTGGGGCAGTTGCTCGGGCTGGTGCTGCACCTCTTGCAGCTGGGGGCCTTCGTCTACCTGCTGGACCTGCAGCCCGACGGTTCGGAGCTGGACGCGCTGCCCGCCGTGGTGGGCGGGCTGGCGGTGGCGGCGGTGCTGCTGGCGGTGGTGGGGGCGATCCCGTCGGCCCGGCGGTGGCTGGCGGCGCGACTGCGGCCGCTGACCGCCGAGGTGCTGCCGCGCCTGCTGGACCTGCTGCGCAATCCGGGGCGGCTGGCGGTGGGGGTGACCGGGCAGCTGCTGGTGTCGCTCTGCCTGATCGCCTGCCTCTACTGCTGCGTGCGGGCGATCGGCCGGGAGCCGTCCTTCGCCTCGGTGGCGGTGGTGTTCCTGGTGGGCAACGCTGCGGGCAACGTCGCGCCGACCCCGGGCGGGGCCGGCGCGGTGGACATGGCGCTGGCCACGCTGCTGCAGCAGACCGCGTCGATGGAGAAGGGCGGTGCGACGGCGGCGGTGGTGCTGTTCCGGCTGCTGACGCTGATCCTGCCGGTGCTACCGGGCTGGGCGGCGATGACCTGGCTGCAGCGCCGCAAGGCCCTGTAGGCCGACGGCTCCTACTCGCGGTAGTCGTCCTCGTCGAGCTGGACCACCCGGCTCTGCTCGGCGGCGTCCGCGACGTCGGTGGCCGGGTCGGCGCCGAGGGCCCGGCGTTCGGCGACCTCGTCGTACTCGTCGCCGGTGGGTGCTTCGTCGTCGGGCTCGACGGTCTCGACGGCCTCGTCGATCAGGTAGTCCTCGTGATTCTGCGGCATGGCGTCCGTCCTCGCTGTTCGGAGGCTCCCACGGGTGGCGGTACTGGCAGTATCCGCCGCCCGGCGCCCGGACGCGATGTCCCGGGACCGCTCCGGCGTGTTGACCGGAGGGGAATTGACCCGCGAAACGTATAGCGGAATGACCCAAGAGATGGGGCCGGATCAACGTGGCCACCCGCAAGACCCCGGGCACGCCGTAGCGGCTGCAGGACCCCGCAGGGCAGCGCGGAACGCGCCGCAGGCCACCGGAGGTACGATCGATGCCGTACCCAGGGCCCACCCGCGCCCGCCCGTGCCCACCCGGCGGCCCCGAGGCCCTTTCCAGACGGCCCTGGCGAACGACGGCCCTTACGAACGACGGGAAGTTCATGTCCGGCTCGCACTACTTCACCGGTGCACCCGAGGTCGCCAGCGAACGCCGGCCGATCACGGTCTCCCTCCCGGACATCACCCTGGAACTGACCACCGA
Organism: Kitasatospora sp. NPDC018058; assembly: GCF_044327205.1. NCBI lineage: Bacteria > Bacillati > Actinomycetota > Actinomycetes > Kitasatosporales > Streptomycetaceae > Kitasatospora > Kitasatospora sp. NPDC018058. The sequence goes on from NZ_JBIRFA010000005.1 coordinate 293,578, forward strand.
CACCGGGGTGTTCTCCCGCGGCAGGCTCGACCCCGGCACCCGGATCCTGCTGGAGCACGCCCCGCAGCCGCGGGCGCGCGGCCCGATCCTGGACATCGGCTGCGGCTACGGCCCGATCGCGCTGACCTGGGCGACCCGGCGCAAGCGGCTGCCGGTGTGGGCGGTGGACGTCAACGAGCGGGCGCTCGAACTGGTACGGCTGAACGCCGAGGCACTGGGGCTGGGCAACGTCCAGGCCGCGCTGCCGGACGACGTCCCGCAGGACGTCCGCTTCGCCACCATCTACTCCAACCCGCCGATCCGGATCGGCAAGGCCGCGCTGCGCGGGCTGCTGACGCACTGGCTCGGCCGGCTGACCCCGGACGGCTCGGCTTTCCTCGTGGTGCAGAAGCACCTGGGCTCGGACTCGCTGCAGAAGTGGCTCAACGAGCAGGGCTACCCGACCACCCGGGTCACGTCGGTCAACGGGTTCCGGATTCTGGAAGCACGGCCCCGCCCGGATGCGGGCGAGGGCTCCGAGAGTGGACGGGGTACCACGTCGTGAAGCAGTTGCGCGGGACCGAACTGAAGCGTCTGCACCGTTCCTGGCGGCGCAGCAACGAGTTCCGGCTCGCGATGATCCTGGAGAACCTGCAGTCGCCGTTCAACGTCGGCTCGGTGGTCCGGACCGGGGCGGCGATGGGCGCCGAGAAGCTGTACCTGACCGGGGACACCCCGTCGGTGCGCTCGTCCGGCGCGCAGAAGGCCGCGATGGGCACCGACAAGTACCTGAAGGTCGAGCACTTCCCGACCGTCGCCGAGGCGGTGGCGGCGGCGAAGGCCGACGGCTTCAAGGTGGTCGGACTGGAACTGGCGGACGAGGCGGTGCCGATGTTCGCCGCCGAACTGACCCCGGCGGTGGCCTTCGTGCTCGGGCACGAGGACCGCGGGATCACGCCGGAGGCGCTGGCGCTCTGCGACCAGGTGGTGTTCGTGCCGCAGCTGGGCCGGGTCGGCTCGCTGAACGTCTCGGCGGCCGCGACGGTGGCCTGCTACGAGGCGCGCCGCCAGGGGTACGCGATCAGCGGAACCCCGGACGGCGGCGACCTCGGCGGCGACCTCGGCGGCGACGAGGAGTAGTCCGCAGGAGCGTGACAGAGGTGGCGGGGCGGTCCGGGCGGACCGCCCCGCTTCTCGTACACCCGCGGATCGCCGCCGGGCGGCCGCCCCCACCCTGGACACGGTGCGGCACGCCGTCCACTGAGACCCCCGACTGAGACCCCCGGCGGAGGGCCGGTTCCCCCGCCGGGGGGAGCCGGTCCGTTCGTACGGCGGAGGCCCCGCCGGGGGGCGGCTGGGAGCGTGGAGACAACCGGGCAGCAGCCCGACTCCCTTCTCCCCGTAGAGGATCGACCATGCGCAAGCCCACCGCCGCCGTCGCGCTCGCCACCGCCATCACGGCCCTCGCCGCCGGAACGGCCGGTACCGCCTCGGCGGCCCCGGCGCCCGCCGAGCACCTCGCCCTGCACGGCTGGACGCTGCTCAACGACAAGGGCCCCGGCCCCAACCCCGGCGAGCGGCTCACCGCGCAGGTCAGCGCCCGTACGGTCGACGGCCGCGCCCGGGGGCACGTCGTGGTGCAGCACGTGTTCGAGAAGGACGGCACCGTCCGGGCCGAGTTCGACGTCGACTGCCTGACCGTCGACGGTGCCGGCGCCGTCACCGTGACCGGGCCCATCACGCAGATCGTGGTCACCCCGCTCGGCGGCGAGCCGCGGCCCTTCGACCCCGGCCGGCACCCCGAGGCCGGCGTCACCTTCTACCCGGCCGACGCGCAGGGCGAGCGCCGGGTCGGCTGGGAGCGGACGAACCCCGAGATGCACACCGAGGTCGTCAAGTGCGGCGCGGTCCCGGCCGGCCTCTGGGTCATCGACGGCGGGACCGTCCTGCGCCGGCACTGACCCGCGGGAACGACGCCGACGACATGCCCAAGGACCGTGTCACCGACGGCTCCCTGTTCCTCGCCACGATCCGCCGCGTCCTCGCGGCCCTCGCCTACCTCGACCAGTAACCCGACAGATCGGCCAGCTGACTCCAGAGCCCCCGCTCCACCGCCGACATCCCGACGTCCCCCACCACCCGCTCCGGATGCCCCGGCCCCGGCTCCGTCAACCCCTCGGCCGCCGCCACCGCCCCCGCCACATGCGCCTGCCCGAGCGCCACCAGCCCGGCCCCGAACCGCCCCCACAACCGCCCGACCCGCCCCCACCACACCCCACTCGCCATCCCCCCAGCCTGCCCACACCCCCTCGAGCCCCCCTCGACCCGCTCCCCAACCCCACCCCAGCCGACGCGAAAGGCCCGGTCAGAACATCTGACCGGGCCTTCCACTCACTGAGCCGCCTGCGGGATTCGAACCCGCGACCTGTCCAGCCGCGCATGGGCGTGGGGGGGGGGGGGGGGGGGGGGGGGGCGGCCCCCCCCCCCCCCCCCGGCGGGGCGGGGGCCCCCCCCCCCCCCCCCCCCCCCCCCCCCCCCCCCCCCCCCCCCCCCCCCCCCCCCCAGGGGGGGGGGGGGCGGCCCCCCCCCCCCCCCCCCCCCACGCTCGTGGCTCAGGATGACTGCTCATCCGCGAGCGCACCGCCGGACTCCGTGAGACCGCAGGGCCTCATCTGCCACCACGAGTATTTCCGCCGGGGTACCTGGAGGATTCGGCAGAACCTTGAGACGCTGAGCCCGGCGCTGATCCGTATCGCCTCAAGGCTTGAGAAGGGACCGTACGATAGTCCACACTCTGCCGCCTGCTCCTGAGCTGAACATAAATCTCGCCAAGGGCGGCCTTTAGTTCCGCTATTTCAGCGAGGAGCTGGCGCTCCCGCTCGGCGTTTCTTCGTTCCGCGCCATCGAGACCCTGCCGGCCGGCCGCGATGAACTGGCGCTTCCAGTTCCCCACGGACTGCTCGGAGACATTGGCCTGGCGCGCCGCCTGCGAGATGGAGACTTCGCCAGAAATGATTCGCAGGACGATTTCCAGCTTCTCGGCCGGGGGCATCACTGGAGGTCGCGGCATTGATGCTCCTTCGATTGTTTAGAAATCGCCGAGCGACACACGGGGATGCTTCCCGGTCCATCTTCCCAGTCGATTTCAATTCCCGACCCCCCAAGTGTCGGGGTTGCCAAGGAATACAAAATGGAGCGCCTTTTCGAACGCAACTCCCCCGCCGTCGAAGCAATGCCGAAGCATGAAAAAAGTAAGGTATATCGCATTTCATCCCCCCGGATGAACCACAGGATTGCACCTTATTTTGATTGCATGGTATCGCCAGATTTGGGATTATTCCGTCCAAACCCCCGCGTACACTTGCAGAATAACACCAAGGCATCTCCGGGTACCAATTGCAACCATTCGGCGCAATCAAGCCTGCGGCTACCCTCAGTTGCGAGACATCTTGACCATTTGCGCCCAAACCAGACCCCGCGCCGATACTCAGCGCCATGCTTGAAAGAGGGGGCACCGCACCATTCCGCCCTGGGCAAGATTGCTTCACGATATATTCACGCGCACCCTTGTCACCCGCTTTGCGGACGTGGGCAACCTCAAATATTGCTCAAATCGGGAACTTTCCGCTACGCCGGATAGTGCTCCCGGACCTGCTGACTCTCCACCAGATCGCGGTAGGCCGGGCACCGCTCCATGAGTTCATCATGCGTCCCGGAGTCAACGCTTCTGCCCCTGTCGATCAGGATGACCTGGCCAGAGTTCCGAATGGTCGACAAGCGGTGAGCCACCACGATTACCGCGCGGCTGCGGGCGAGATCTTCAACTATTTCTCGCAGCCTCTTCTCGTTGATGCTGTCCAGCTGGGACGTCGGCTCATCCAGGATGACGAGTTCGGCATCCGAGAGCAGCGCGCGGGCGAGGGCGAGCCGTTGCCTCTGCCCGCCTGACAGGTCGTTGACGCGGCCGATCACCGTGTCCAGCCCGGACGGGAGTCGTCGGATGTCCTCCTCCAATCCGACGGATTCCAAAGCGGCGAAAATCCGGTCGTCCGGCACCAGGTCGGAATGACCGATCAGTAGATTTTCCCGAACCGTCCCCTCCAGCAGCGTGAATGCTTGATCGACAAAGGCGATGCGACTGCGCAGTGCGGAGACGGGCCAGGTGCTCGCGTCATGACCGAGTACCCTGATGGCCCCGGCATCCGGTTGCAGGAAGCGCTCGATGAGCGACAACGTCGTGGACTTACCTGCGCCTGACGGTCCCACGAGTGCGGTGAGCCCTCGGCGGGCGGCAGTGAACGACAGGTTTTCGAGCACAGGGACACCGTCGTGGGCGAATGACACGCCGACGAACTCCACGCTCGGCGCCGCAGCGGCGGGAGTCGGCGCCGTCCGGGCCGGAGCCGGTCCGTCGGTCTCCGTCTCCATGGCCAGCAACGTCTCGAAACGGCTCTTGGCGGCGAGTCCGGCCTGCAGCCGGCTGATTCCGGTCGCCAGCATGGTCACTGGGCTGACCAACTGCAGGAGGAAGAGGAGGAAGGCGGCGAAGGCCGGAACGGACAGCGCGCCGTCGGCGATCCGCGCGCCGCCGCCGATGATCACGCTCACCAGGGCGACCTGCTGCCCCAGGCCCAGGACCGGCGAGATCAGCGACTGCAGCCTGACCCCGGTCAGCGACGTGGCCATCAGGTCTTTGGCGCGGTCCAGATGACGCTCAGCGGCGGTCTCCTCGGCCTGGTACGCCTTGATCGTCATCAGTGACGACAACAGGACGGTCAGGTACTGCGCGAGTTCCCCCAAAGCCGATTGCTGCTCGATGACGTTGCGCCGTACGCGCAGCACGACGGCTGCAATGGCAGCACCGGCGGCGGCGAACGAGGCGATGGTCACCAGGGTCAGGACCCAGTCCAACCAGGCCATCACCGCCAGGGTGGCGATGGTGGTCAGGGCGGCGAGCGGCAGTTGCACCACACCCACATCGACTATCGATCGCAGCACGACCGCATCGGAGGTGATGCGCGCTACCAGGTTCCCGTGCCCCTCGGCCCGGACCACCGAGAGGGGCAACCTGAGTGTGTGGCGGGTCGCCTGGTCCCGCAGCCGAAGGATGAGTGCCTCGCCCATCCGGCCCAGCAGGTAGCCGGCTGCTGCCGAGGCCAGCGCACCCGCCATGGCCAGACCGACCATCCACGTGATCGGCCAGATCCAGGACCTGTGGGCGCCGAAGTCAGCAACCGCCCGCTGCACGAGGATCGGCACCGCGAGCGAGGCGGCCGCTGAGCCCAGAGCCAGCGCCATGGCCGCGACGAGCTGCAGTCGGTTACCGCGCAGCAGCTCCACCCGGATCCTCAGACGGCTCTGCTGTTCGAAGTCAGTCATCGGCTCGCGACGTCCTTCACCAGGTCCACGGCAGTCTTGAGGTCCAGTCCCGGTTCGGCCTTCCGCAGCGCCCGGACCGCTGCCAGGCCGTCCTGCGGGTCGACTTCTGCCTCGCGCAGCCTGTGGAGCGTCCACTCCTTGAGCAGCTCGGAGTCGGTTCCCTGGGCCAGCACCATCAGTTCCAGCGCACGACGCAGGCCAGGGATGTCGACAGGGTCGGCGGAGTCCAGAGCAGTCCGGATGGCGGCTGCGGCCGCGGTGCTGTCTCGGAGCACGATCAGGCGGGTCCCACCGCGCTGTCGGAACATGTCACGCTCATTTCTCTGAGGTTCGGTCAGGTGGGCGTTTCACCAGGCGGAGGTCAGGACATCGCTTCCACCGGCGTCGATCAGGGAGGGCAACACATCGACGTGGACCAGCAGTTCACGGTGCCAGCCGACATAGGCGGCGAAGTCGTGGGCGTGGACAAGCATCCGCACGATGGCGGCTCGGCCGGCTCGGTCCGGGTCGTCCAGGCGGCCGAGGCCCTCGAGGAACGCCGCTCGTGCCACGTTGGGGAACACCTGGTGCCGGCCTTGGGCGTTGGCGATCATCCTGAGCTCCAGGATCTCGCCCAGCAGCCAGCCGGCGTCGAAGTCGGCGGGACCGCGGGCGAGGTCCTCGCCGATCATGAGAGCTGCAGTGGCCGACCCGGTGGCCAGGACCACCTGCCCCAGGCCGGCCGCGCCGTGCAGCAGTCGGTCCTCCGGTGCCGGTGTGGTGAGGTCTTCGCACCAACGCATGACCTCCCTCCAACGCCGGTCGCCCATGGAGCGCTGCAGCAACCGGTGCAGATCCGCTGCTGCGCGAGGGCCACGACCGGTGCGAATCCAGGCCAGTGCGCGGGCCGGTCCGGCGGGCGGCGTCGCTACGACGTCGGCTGGAGCGGCCAGCTGGATGCGCCGGATGAGCCTGGCGGTGGAGGTCAGCACGGTGGCCAGGCGGTCCAGGTCGTCTCCCTCCGGTGCGGTCAGCGCGAGGCCGGCTGCCGTCTGGGTGCCCGGCACCTGGTAGAAGACACCGCTGGCCGGGCCCTCGATCGGGAGGGCCGTACGAACGCCGCTGATGTCAAGCCCGACCAGCGACCGTCTGACCGAGGGCGACGGCCGAGTCGCTGGCGAGGTGCGGTCTTGACCGGGCCAGCGCCGCCAGCGGTGGTTTCCCTCAGCGTCGGTGGTGACGATCGTCCGCTGATAGCCGGTCTCGAACTGCCGCACGATGCGCTCGGTCATCCCCGGTCCCCCGGACACAGCGACGCGCGAAGCCGCTCCAGGGCTGCAACGGCCTGGGGTACCGGAGCCGCTGGCGAGGCGTCGTTTCGGCCGGTGGTGGCGGACATGCCCGACACGGGCGGCACCACCACCACGTTCGGCCGGGCGGCGAGTGCCTCCATGTTGCGCTGGTGGACAGGTGAACCGATCCCCCCGGGTGGCAGTGCCGGGGCGACGGCGATCGGCGCCCGGGTGCACTGCAGGGCAAGCAGCAGCGGGGTGTCGGCCAGGCCCAAGGCGAGACGCGAGGTGAAGTGAAAGGTCGCCGGGTGCACCAGTACGGTGTCGGCCCACTCGGCGATCTCGACATGCGTGGCGTTGGCCACGCCGTCACTCGGCCAGGCGTCGAACAGCAGGGGTTCCCGACCCAGGGCCTGCACCGCCGCAGGGCCTACGAACTGCTGTGCCGAGCGGGTGAGCACGGTCTTCAGCTCCAGCTCCGGGTAGGACGCCTTGAACCAGTGCGCCCACATGGGCATGAACATCACGCCCAGTGCGCCGGTCCCCATGTATACGAGCCTGCGTGCTCCAAAGAACGGTGGGCGGTCGCCCGTCCCAGCGGCGGGGTCAGCCCCGTTACGGGCGGCGGTCATCAACGGCCTCCAGGATCTCGGTCAGGTCGCGCAGTCCCGCGCCCAGGCCCTCGGAACGGGTCACACCACAGACATTGAGGACCACCTCGTCGACACCTGCGCGTCGGTACTGGTCCAGACCGTCGGCGATCTCCTCTGGCGTGCCGGCGACGAAGACCCCGTTGTCGATCAGAGCCTTCGCGCCGTCCTCCGGGTGGCCGGGATCGGCGGCGACTCCCGCCTGCCGCAGCATGTCCGTGTAGTGCGGCAGGCGCAGGTGCGCGGATGCGGCATGGTAGGCGGTGCGCCCGATGTCACGACCAGGCCGGGCCACCGCGACATGCACCACGGTGGCGACCCGCGGGGTCGGGCGGGTGGCCGACTCGGCCGCCGCAGCGAGGCTGGGCACCAGGACATCCCTCAGGTAGGGGGCAGGGGTGAGCCAAGTGATCGCCACGTCAGCCGCCCGGCCGGCCGCCCGGGCCATCGGCGGTCGCAACACTCCGAGTCCGAGCTCGACCGGTGGGCTGGGCAACGGGGTGAGGGCCGTGTGCGTGCTGAAGTGGTCGCCGTCCTGATCGACCCGCTCGCCGGCCAGCAGGCCGCGCATGACCGCGAGGTACTCGGCGACAGCGCTTACCGGCTTCGGGTACGCCTCGCGCCTGAGCAAGCGCTGGAATTCAGCGCCACCCGGGCCGATCCCGGCGACATAGGGTGCGCCTGACAGTGCCGCCACGGAGCGGGCCTGGAGCGCCGCGTCCAAGGGATGACGCAGCGGGGAGAGGACCACGCTGGTTCCGAACGGGATCCGCAGCCCCATACCGGTCAGGCCCGCGAACAGCTGATGGGTATCGATGCCCATGCTCTGACCGAGCCACAGCCGGCCACGGCCGCGCGCTTGCAGAAGCCGCGCAACCGGCACGATTTCGCCGATGTTGGCGGGCTGGAGCGGATAGATGAGGCTCGTCTCCGCAGGCCGGACGAGCGGGCTGACAAGGGTCACCGGGAGATCTCCTGCACAGATGAGTCGGACGGCTGACGGGTGGCCGTAATGCGGGTACCGGACACCCGGCGGCTGGTGCGGCGAAGCACGGCCGGAGCGATGACGAAGCCTGCGACCGCCCAGGCGGTGAGCACCGTCGCGGTCTGCCAGTGCTGCCAGCTGTGACCGGTTTCAGCGACCAGTGCGGTGTCCGGCATGGTCGCCGAACGGAGCCCCTGGGCGAGCCACTTCAGCGGAAAGACCTCGGCGGTCAACTGAAGCCATCGCGGCATACCGGTGACCGGGAAGAAGACACCGGACACCGCCATCAGCGCGTAGACCGGCAGCACGAGCAGCGCCATCGCGGCACGGGCGTTGGGCAACGAAGCACCGATGGCAGTGCCGATCGGCACCACTGCGACGAGCCCCAGGAGCAGCACCCACGCAAGGGTGATCCAGCCGTCGGCCGAGTGCGGCAGGCCCGCGCCGTTGACGCCTGCACCCACCAGCAGGAGCACCAGCGCGCTGGCGATCGCGATGACAGCGGTGTACAGGGTCTTGCTGACCACGTACGCAGTCGTCGCGAACGGCACGCTCCGCAGTCTGAGCAGGGTGCCGTCCTGCCGCTCGGTCGCCATGATCTGCGGCAGCGTCGTCCATGCGCTGGAGACGATCACAGTGGCGACCTCACCGACGAGAACCATGGTCGAGGCAGGCGTTTCGGTTCCTTCGACGGTGCCGCCACGCCAGGCGGCAACCGCAGCGAACAGTGCGACGTTCAGGACGTGCGGCAGGTACTCGCGGGCGCTGCGCACGGTCTGGTGCAGCTCGATCAGCCCGCGGTGCAGGCCGTTGGCCACTGCCGGGCGGATGCTCACAGCGGGTCCTCCAAGTGGATCAGGCGCAGGTAGGTCTCTTCCAGCGACGGGCGGCGGACCTCCAGATCGGGAATGGGGCCGTCGGCCGTCCGATGGAGGTCGTAGACGAACTTCGAGGGATCCGGTACGTGGACCCGGTGCGCGGTACCGTCGGGCCCGGTCCAGCGGACCTCGGTCGTCGTGCTCACCGCCTTGGCCAGTTCCTCGGTCGTGCCGCAGGCCACCAACCGGCCGCCGAGCAGGATCCCGGTACGCGTGGCGAGCTTCTCCGCCTCGGCCAGGTCGTGCGTGGTCAGCAGGATCGTCATGCCGTGGTCCCGGTTCAGCCGTTGCGCCAACTCGTGGAAGGCGAGCCGCGCTTCAGGGTCGAAGCCGGTGGTCGGTTCGTCCAGGAAGAGCAGCTCGGGACGGCCGAGGATGCCCAGCGCCACGTCCAGTCGACGGCGCTGGCCGCCGGAGAGTTTCTGTACTTCCTGGTGGGCCTGGTCAGCCAGGCCCACCAGGTCCAGCAGCTCCTGCGGATCGATCGGGTCCGGGTAGTAGCGCGCGAGGTGCCTGACCAGTTCTCCGACCCGCCACTTCGGGTGGTCCCGCCAGGACTGCACCACGATGCCGATCCGGGACCGCCAGGCGTCGTCCGCGCCGGCGGGATCGGTGCCGAGCACCGATACCCGGCCGGCCGACCGCAGGCGCAGCCCTTCGAGGATCTCGATCGTCGTGGTCTTCCCGGCTCCGTTCGGTCCCAGCAGGGCGAAGATCTCGCCGCGCTCGATGGTGAGGTCGAGGCCGTGCACGACGTCGCGCTGTCCGTAGCGCATGCGCAGGCCACTGAGCACAACGGCTGGCTCAGGTGTGGCGGTTGGGGGCTGTTCAGGCAACGACGACGTCATCAACGATTCCCTTCAGGTCGTCAGTGAGTGCGGACCGGTCGCCGACCACGACTCCGCAGAACGCCTCGGGGCGATAGAACTCGGCTGCCGCCTGCTGGAGTTCGTCCACGCTCAGGCCCTCCAACAGAGACGGAAAGGTGACCATTCGCATCGGGTCCCGGCTGAGGACCAGTGATGACAACAGGCTTCCGGCCAGTCCGCCCTGCGAGGCCGTAACCAGCACTGACATCCCCGCCATGTAGTGACGAGCCGCGTCGAGTTCCCGTCCGGTCACAGGGCGCTGCACCAGTTGCCGCATCTGGTCCCGGATCTGCGCCAGGGCCGCAGCGGTCGCCTCAGTGGCGGTGTCGGCCTCCACGGCGATCACCACCTGGTCCAGGTAGTCGCGGAATGAGGAGTCCACGCGATAGGCGAGGCCGAGTTCCTCGCGCAAGGACATCACCAGACGGGACGAGAAGTACCCGCCGAAGACCACGTTGGTCATGGACAGCGCGGGGAAGCGGGGGTCGTCGCGGTGAATGCCAGGCGCCAGGAGCCGGATCTGGGACTGCACTGCACCAGGCCGGTCCACCAGCCGCAGCGACCCGGCGGGCAGCGGCCGGGGCGGGGCCGGCGGGGCGACAGCCGGGCCGGATTCCCAGCCGGCCGTGGCCCGGGCCACCGTCACGGCGGCCGCGTCCGGGTCGATGTCCCCGACGACGACGACGTAGGCCCCCGCAGGGCGGATCACACGGCTGTGCAGGGCACGGACGTCCCCGGCCGTCACCCGGCCGATGTCGGAGACCGATGGGAGCGGGGCCAGGGCGGGAACGTCACCGAAAGCGTGCTGCACCAAGGCCGCCGCAGCCACCGTCTGGGGTTGCGCTCCGGCCAGCCCGACCTTCTGCTGCGCACGCCGACGCTCGTACTGGACGGCGTCCTCGGAGTGACCGGCGCCGGCCAGCAGGGAGCCGATCAGATCGGCCAGGTCACCGAGGGCACCCGCGGGGCAGGACCCGGCCAGCATGAGCCAGCGGGTGCGCCCTACGTCCAGAGTGCTGCCCGAACGCTCCAGCCGGTCCGCGATGCCGCTGTGGTCGAGGCCCGGATACCCGTGCATCAGGCTGGCCACCAGGACTTCGGCAACGGCGGCTTCGTGCGCCGAGCCGACCGGTAGCGGTACCGCGACGCGCAGCTCCACCATCGGAACGGATGGGCAGCGGGCCGTGAGGACGCGCAGGCCCGACGGCAGCGTGACATCGGTCAGTGGGGGCAGTGCCGGCCTCGGCGCAGGGCCGAGCGGAGGCAACCCGATGGCGGTCATGCGTGCCTTCCGGAGGGGGTCAGGGCGACGATCGCGCGCGCGTCGGAGGTCAGCGAGGCCGCTGCGGCAGCGATGTCGCCCACGGTGAGGGAAGCCAGCAGACCCGGCAGTTCCCCCGGCAACTCGGGCCGGTCGAACAGCAGGGCGCAGGCACCCGTCTGGCGGGTGAGAGCGAGGAGGGAGTCGCGGTTGCGATGGGTCGCCGAAACGCTCACCGCCACCGCCCGGGCCAGTTCGCCCGTCGTGGGGCCGTCAGCGGCGAGGGCGGCGAGCTCACCGTCGAGCTCCTCCGTGATCCGGTCCGTACCCGGGTCTGCGGGATGTGTGGCCACCACCAGGAAGGTGTCGGGATCGCGGGCCTGAAGCGGGCCGAACAGACCGCAGCCGGAGCTGACGTCGGTGGCGAGTGGGGCGGCCCGGTGGATCAACCTCTTCTTGAGACGGGCGGTCCGGCTACCGGTCAGAATCTGGCACAGCGCCATGTGAGCGACGTACTGCGTCAAGTGTCCGGCCGGATCGGGCATGCGGTAGCCGAAGGCCGTGGCGGGCAACGGCGCGTGGGCGTCCCTGTGGACCGCCTTCGGCCGACCGGCCGGGTACGGTTCGCGCAGGTCCGGGCCCGGGGCCCGCGCCCCGGCGGGAATACCGGCGAAGTAGCGCTCGGCGGCTTCGAACACCCTTTGGGGGTCGACGTCTCCGCAGACCGTCAGGACCGCGTTGGCGGGAACGTAGTGAGCTGCGAAGAACTCCTCGCACTCGGTCACGGTGGCGCGGGCGATGTCGGCCAGGTCGCCGTACCCGTTGTGCCCGTTGGCGAAGGAGCCGTACAGCACACTCGGCAGGACGGTCCAGGGGAACCCGCCATAGGGCTTGTTGAGGACGTTGAGGCGGATTTCCTCCTGGACCACCGCGACCTGGGTCCGCAAGCTTTCATGGGTGATACGAAGTGAGCGCATACGGTCGGCTTCCAGGAAGAGCATGCGCTCCAGAGCCGCCGACGGGGCGACCTGGTAGTAGTCGGTGTAATCCTGATGGGTAGAGCCATTGGCTGTTCCCCCGGACTGCTGGCAGATCTTGTAATGCCCGCCGCGCGCGATCTGTCCGCTACCTTGAAACATCATGTGTTCAAAGAGATGAGCGAACCCCGAGCGGCCTACCGGCTCCGAACGGAATCCGACGCCATAGTGCACGGCCACTCCGACGGCAGACCTTCCGGAGACAGGCTGGACTGCCACGCGCAAGCCATTGGTCAGAACGAAGATATGCGGCGGCGAATTCGACATGCGCCCACCCTAGGGCTCTACCGATACGACAAAGAAAGAACGGCCCTCAGGTTTCTTTGGGGCTGCGGCCCCGATGCGGGATCGATTCGGGCCCGCGGCCTGACACGCCTGGCTGCGAGCAGCGGCGGACGCTGATCCGACCCAAAGTATCCCGATACTTTTCCGATGGCTTCGGACCGTCTGACGACTACGATCTCGGCGCATGACCATCAAGGAACAGGGCGGCGAGGAGACCGAGCCGACCCGCCTGCGATTGACGCCAGCTGCCCTTGAGAATGCGCCAGAGGTCAACCGACTGATCTCATCGATCGACCTGGGACATTTCGACCCGGAGACCGTCACGGCTTACTCGGGCAGGAACGAGAACTGGGCTGGAATAACTACAGGACAGGCGGCAGTTTTCGTCAAGCGACTGGGCGGCAAGCCGGATGACGTGGCAGCCCGGTTTTCCCGCCTGACGCAATTCGATCAGCTCGCCGGGCGGCACACGAGCGCTGAACTCAGGGCGCCGGAGATCCTCGGAACGGACTCCGAGAACCATCTCATTGCCTTCACCTGGCTGGCGGACGCGCGGTCCGGTGCAGAGCTGGCAGCGGATGACCTCTTCACCGACGAGCTGTGCCGCCGCGCCGGCCGGGCCGTCGCGGCGCTGCACCGGTTGCCCACCGACGACATCGAGCTCGACGACACGGCCCACCCGCTTCCGCCGCTGGGCAGTCTGCGCGCACTACCGTACGGCGTCTTCGCCAACAGCGGCTTCGCGGAACTGGAGTTCTGGCGTCTCCTGCAGTCGGACGAGCCGCTTCTGAACGCACTGGGACAGCTGCGGAACATGGAACACGCGGCCCCCCGCAGCCCGATTCACGGCGACCTGCGGCTCGACCAGTTCCTCCTGCTGGACGAGGACATGTACCTCACGGACTGGGAGGAGTTCCGGCTCGGAGACCCGGCGCGGGACGTCGGCGGATTCATCGGGGAGTGGCTCTACCGGGCCGTTCAAGGCATCCCGAAGTCCGTCGCGCTCGACTCCGAGGACTTCGGCCGCAAGGCCGCGCACGAGGAGATCGTCGCCCACGGTGTGGCCGAACTCGAACGACTGCGCCCGAAGATGGCCGAGTTCTGGTCCGCGTACCGAGCCGAATCCGACTCGCTGGACGACCGGTTCGCGACTCGCGCGGTCGGCTACGCCGGCTGGCACATGCTCGACCGCATGCTGGCGGCCGCGGCGGGCGCTGCTCGGCTGTCGGCCGCTGACCGCGCCGGCGCGGGCATCGGCCGGAACATCCTTCTTTCCCCTGCCGGGTTCACCGGCGTCCTCGGCCTGGATGGAGCCAACTGCCCATGATTTCCCCCGTCATAGCCCCCGCGCTGGCGCAGGCGCTCGAAGTTGTGACAGTGGCGCCGGACGGACTGAAGGCGACCGTGGGCGAGACCACGATCGAGGCGCCGAACGCCGGGGTACTCACGCAGAAACTGAGCGCCACGCTCTATCAGGTCATCCACACCGGACGTGAGCCGGTCATGTCCTCGCGTCCGCGGACGCTACGGGACCGCGCCCTCGACCAGCGACTCGCGGATGCGATGCCACACCGCTCCACGCGTACCAGGGCACTCGTTCACCCGAGTGCCGCCGACGGGAGCTTCGTGGCGGAGCTCAATGGCCTGCGCGTGCTGCTCAGCGAAGCCGACCAGGACACGCCGCTGCCCCAGGAACGACCCGCGCTCGCGACCCTCACCCTGCCGGCGGCACGCCCGGCGCTGTCGCCGGGCTTCTTCCTCACCGACGGCAGCCACGGCACCGGCCGTTCGGACCAACTGCTCCTACGCGTCTACATCCACCTCACCGCCCCGGACCCGGCGCCCGCACTCTGGGCTGCCGTGCTCGGGCACCTGGAGGACCAGCGGTTGCCCTATCGGGCCAAGATCTCCTCGAACCGGGACCTCTATCCACGGCAGGACGCGCTCGTGGTGTACCTCGGGCCACAGGCGTGGCACGCCGCACTGGGCGTCGCACAAGCCGTCCAGGGCATGCCCGGCCTCGGACCGACGACATCGCCCCTTCTGCACCCGGTGGCTCCGGGCGTCGGCGTCGCGTGGGAACCGGATGACCCACGCCCGGGCCGACGCGGCCTGAGCTTCGGGGAGCACCGTACCGGCGTCCTCGCGGAGTGCCTGGTCCACCACGCTCTGCGCAACGACGGTCGGTCCAGCGAGGACGTGGTGGCCGAGGGGTTCCTCAACGCCTCCATCGATCCCCTGAGCCCCGCCCGCAACCTCGGATCACCTGCGGTCCCGGTGCTGGGATTCGTCTAACGACGATGGCAGAGACCAACTCGGGCCATCCGTCGGCCGACAAAGCGAAAGCCGTGCTCCGCATCCTTGCGGGACACGAGACGGTCGAGCGGACGGCAAGCCGACTCCGGGCCCAAGAGGAACAGGTCATCGACTGGTGCCACAGCTTCGTCCACGCGGGGTTACACGGGCTGCGTACGGGCGGCGAGAGCACACCGTTCGACGGACTGATCGAACGCCAGCTCACAGTGGAGATCAGCGAACTGCGCGAGGCGCTGGCCGAGGCCGATGCCGAGCTCGCGATCTGGGAGGCCCTTCACGGGCTTCAAGGAACGCACGACAACTGAATGACGCTCGGGGCCCGGTGCACGGGCCGCCGGCCTCAGAACGGCACGGTATGGGGGAGCGGCAGGCAATGTTGCCTGCCGCTCCCCCATACCGTGCCGTTCTGCGTGCGCCGCACCCGCTCCCGGCGACGTCATGCCCGCGCCGCCGCAGGAGGGGCACTGCCCCCTGATCGCCGCCCGCCTGTCCGTATTGGTTGCGGTCTTCCCTGTAAATCCCCAGGTCAGAGCCGTCTTCCGAGCAAGAGTCGGGGTTACTTTCAGCTCCCGCGCGGTCGGCGAAAGTGATCAACTACTTCCGAGAGCGGGAAAACACCCGGCTCCATGACTCAGATCAGAGGCTACAGATGAACACCGCTGACCAGCTCATCCAGGGCTACACCGCTTACACCACCGCCGAGGAGTTCGGCGCCGCGGCCACCTCGGGCGCCCCGGCCACCACCCCGTCGATCGCCACCGCCTCCTCGCCGGAGTGCGCCGGTCTGGCCTGGAGCGCGGTGCAGGGCGCTGCCGCCTCCCTCGGCGCGGTCACCGCCACGCACGTCCTGGGCTGCTGACCAACTCCGCCCACTGAACCAGAAGGAGCGCAGATGAACACCGCTGACCAGCTCATCCAGGGCTACACCGCTTACACCACCGCCGAGGAGTTCGGCGCCGCGGCCACCTCCGACGCCCCGGCCACCTCGCCGCTCACCGTCACCACCTCCAGCGGCCCCTGCGGCGGCGTGGCGAGCGCCGTCAGCGCCGCCAGCATCGGCTTCACCGCCGACTGGGGCTGCTGACAGCCACTACGTGACCGTACGAACGGCCACAAGCCGGTGGGTGCCCATGGTGAAGATGGGCACCCACCGGTGCTTTTGTGTTGGCGGCGCTACTGGTCGAGGGCCGCCGCGTTGCGGGCATTGCGCTCAGCGATCTCCTGCAGAGCGGCCAGGTGAGCCGCCAGACTCTCCCGCCCGGAGGGGGTCAGGGACAGCCAGGTACGTGGCCGGCGCCCGAAGTAGCCCTTCCGGATCTTGACGTGGTTCTCGGCTTCCAGCGCGGTTGCCAGCCTGCTCAGGGCCGAGTCCGATAGCTGGCACTGCTCGCGGACCGTTCGGAAGTCGGCCTCCGCGCAGCCGGAGAGAAAGGCCACGACAGCCAGTCTCGTGGGGTGCTGGAACGACGCGTCCAGGCCTCCGCCCGATGCGAGGTTCACTGGCTTCGCCTAGTCAGTCGGTACCACTCCGCCGCGCCCATGGTGACCCCGCTGACGATGAGCATCCAGGCAAGCCCGGCGGTCGCCCAGACCACAACGGCAACCAGTCCAGCCACCAAGGTCGGCGCCACGTCCGTCCAGCGCTGGACCTTGCTGCGATCGGTGAGCTGCGGAAGAACCCCGCCCCAGCGGCGAAACGCCATGGGTGCCATCACGAGCCACGACACAAGCGCGACCATGAGCAGCGCCCAGCCCAACGCCCGCGGCACCTGCGGGAGAAGCGCGGCTCCAACTCCCATGAATCCGGCGGCGAACAAGCCCGCGATCACTTTCGGCCCCCACGCCGGCATCTGACTGCCCGACGCGGACTGCCGTGCGACGCCAGCGATACGGAGTGCCTCCTGCGCATCCATGGCTTACCCCCTGTTCCGTGCGAAGGGGCCTCCTCGGCCCCCGCTTCCCGTTGCTAGTGTGGCATTTACTTTCCTGAGGCGCAAATAGTTTCAGCCATGCAGGTAGGGGCGACTGCCGGGTTGCCAGCCGGTCCTCCTCGAGCGCGGAGCAGGTGAGGCGCCACCCCGGAGAAGCCGCCCCTGCCCTCAACGCCCGCCCCGGCGACCGCACGGATGGTCTCGCCTGGACGCCCGAGCGGGTCGCCCAGCGGCGGGAGGGCCGAACCGAGATCAACACCCGCGCTCACGCAAGCGCGCCCGTGGCGCGTCACCGACGCCTGCCCACAGGTCGAGGAACGACAAAAGGCCCAGATCGCGGGTTATGCGACCTGGGCCTTCACTGAGCCGCCTGCGGGATTCGAACCCGCGACCTACGCATTACGAGTGCGTTGCTCTGGCCAACTGAGCTAAGGCGGCACCGTTGCCGTGTGTGGCGGCAACGCGGGCCAGTCTACACAGGTTCGCAGGTGATCCGCAGCCGAGGTGGTCGAGGCCGGGGCGGGGCCTGGACGGGGGCGGGACATAGGGGGCAAGAGGGGATAGTTTTCGTTTCAATCGATCACCGGTACGACGTTACGATGAGCGCCCCCTGCCGCCCTTCCCCACCCCGGAGCGCATCGTGCTCGGCGTCAACAACCTGGCGACTTACATCCTCGGCGCCCTCGTCATCGTCCTGCTGCCCGGCCCCAACTCGCTGTACGTGCTGTCGGTCGCCGCCCGGAAGGGCATCCGGACCGGCTACCGGGCCGCGGCGGGCGTGTTCGTCGGCGACCTCACGCTGATCAGCCTGACCTCGCTGGGTGCCGCCTCGCTGCTGAAGGCCAACCCGGCGGTGTTCGCCGTGGTCAAGTTCGGCGGAGCCGCGTACCTGCTGTGGCTCGGCTTCGGGATGCTCCGCGCCGCCCGGCAGCTGTGGCGCGAGCGCCGGGCCGAGGCCGACCCGGCGGCCGAGGCGGCGCCGGAGGCGGTCGAGCGGCCGTTCCGCCGGGCGCTGGTGATCAGCCTGCTGAACCCGAAGGCGATCCTCTTCCTGCTCTCGTTCTTCACCCAGTTCGTCGACCCGTCGTACGGGCAGCCCGTGCTCTCCTTCGGCCTGCTCGGCGGGATCCTGCAGACCTTCAGCCTGCTCTACCTCTCGCTGCTGATCTTCACCGGCACCACGCTGGCCACCGCCTTCCGCCGCCGCAAGCGCCTCTCCGCGACGCTGACCAGCGGCGTCGCCGTGCTGTTCGCGGGCTTCGCCGCGAAGCTGGCGGTCTCCTCCGCGTGAGGTGAGCCGGCTACCGGTCGCAGCGCTTGCCCTGTTCCGGCGCCTCCCCGGTCAGTAGGAAGTGGTTGACCGCGCCGTCCACGCAGGTGCTGTGCCGCCCGTACGCGGTGTGGCCGTCCCCGTCGTAGGTGAGCAGGCGGCCGGACTCCAGCTGCCCGGCCAGGGAGCGGGCCCAGTCGTACGGGGTGGCCGGGTCGCGGGTGGTGCCGACGACGACGATCGGGGCGGCGCCGGCGGCCCGGATGGTGTGCGCCGCGCCAGTGGCCTGGACCGGCCAGTAGGCGCAGGTCAGCGCCATCCAGGCCATGTCGCGCCCGAAGTGCGGCGAGGCCCGCTCGAAGTCGGGCACCGCCCGCTGGACGTCCTCCGGCGAGCGGAACGGGGCGGGCAGGTCGAGGCAGTTCACCGCCGTGTTGGCGAACATCAGGTTGGGGTACGAGCCGTCCGCCTCGCGCCCGTAGTAGGCGTCGGAGAGCTTGAGCAGCCCGGTGCCGTCGCCCGCCTTGGCGTCGGAGAGCGCGCTGCGCAGCTTGGGCCAGAGGAAGTCGGCGTACATCGACTGGATGACCCCGGTGGTCGCCTGGGAGCCGGTGAGCCGACGCCCGTTGTCGGTGCTCGGCAGCGGCTGGTCGTGGACGGCCGTGAGCAGGGTGGTGAGCTGCTCGCCGACCTGCTGCTCGGTTCGGCCCAGCGGGCAGTCCTCGCGCTCGGCGCAGTCTCCGGCGAAGGCGGCCCAGGCGGTCTCGAAGCCGCTGGCCTGGGTGCGGTTGTCGGCGACCGAGTCGAGTGCCGGATCCATCGCGCCGTCCAGCACCACCCGTCCGACCCGGCTCGGGAAGAGCCCGGCGTAGGTGGCGCCGAGGAAGGTGCCGTAGGACTTGCCGACGTAGTTCAGCCGGTCGTCGCCGAGCAGGGCGCGCAGCACGTCCATGTCGCGGGCCGCCTCGACGGTGCTGAGGTGGCCGAGCGCGGCCCCGGCCTGCCGGTGGCAGCCCTCGGCGAACTCCTTGTCGGCGGCGACCAGCGCGTCGATCGCCCGCTGGTCGCCGGGGTCGAGGTCGACGGCGGTGAAGGCGTCCATCCGCTCGCCGTTCAGGCAGCTGACGGGGTTGCTGCGGCCGACCCCGCGCGGGTCGAGACCGACCAGGTCGTACCGGGTGCGCACCGAGCGGTCGTAGGTCCGGGCGACGGCCTCCAGGTACTCGATCGCCGAGCCGCCGGGCCCGCCCGGATTGAGCAGCAGGGAGCCCAGCCGGGCGTCGGCATCCGAGGCGGCTTCAGCGGGTACGGCCGCCGCCCGGGCCGCCGAGAGGGTGAGGTCGCCGTCCCCCGGGCGGTCGTAGTCCATCGGCACCCGGAAGGTGGTGCACTCGAACCCGCCGTCGCAGGGCTGCCAGACCGGCCGCTGCGCGTAGTACGACGCGAGCGCGGCCGGGACGGCGGCGGGCAGCGGCTCCAACGGGGTGACGGCGGCCGCGCCGGAGCCCGTCGAGTCGGACGAGGCCTGCCCGGACACCCCGCTCGAACCCGCGGACCCGTCCGGACCGGACCTCCCCGCGCTGCACCCACCCGCCGAGACCGCCAGCAGCCCGACCACCAGCACCGCGGCCGCCGCCCGAACCCGCCGCCCGAAGGCCCTCATCCGCTTCCCTTCCACGAACCCACGAACCCACGAACCACGAGTTCCACGAGCTCCATGAACCACGAGCTCCACGAACCACACGAAAGTACGAGAGCGAGGAAACGCAGCTGCCCGGTACCCGCCCCGGGTACCGGGCAGCGTAACGCCCGCTCAACCGCCATTCAGGACGCCTTCACCAGCGCCTCGGCCAGGAACTGCGCCGCCTGCCGGACCAGCCGCAGCCGCTCCCGGTCGGGGCTGAAGTCCTGCACGTTGTCCGAGATCCGCACCTCGGCCTTGGCCGCCGGGCCGGGGCCGGCCTTGAGCGCGGCCTGAAGCTTGCGGGCCGCGTCCAGCCCGGCGGCGTCGGCCTTGGCCGCGGCGAGCAGCAGCTTGGCCGCGCTGCCCGCCGGGGCCTCGGCGCCGGTCTGGGTGAGCGCGGCGGCGTCGTACCGGCCGGAGACCGCCGCGGCCACGCCGTACAGGTCCGGACGGGCCAGCCCGGCCGCGGCCGCGCACGGCGCGCCGCCCTCGACGCCGAGGGTGCCCCAGGAGGCCGGGCCGGGCGGCAGGGTGCGGAAGGACGTCGCGATGGTGGTGCGCAGCGCCACGTCGTCGGAGACCGCGGCCGGGGCGGCGGCGACCAGCTCGCAGGGGTGTGCGGTGCCGTTCGGCGCCTCGGGGGCGACCAGGATGAACGGATGGGCCCGGCCGCCCTGCAGGGCCTCGCCGATGCCCTCGAAGACGTCCGGAACCTCGGCGTCGGCGGTCTTGCGCGGCGTGGCGGCGTGCATCACGACGACCGGGAAGCGCGCGTTCGGCTCCTTGGCGTACTGCGGCGGCAGCCAGACCCGGACGTTGCGCGGCTTCCCGTCAGGGCCGACCACCGCGGACTGCAGCAGCTCGCCGCCGCCCGGGTGCCCGACGTTGTCGAAGCGACTGACCACGGCGGGCGCCGCGGAAGCGGAAGCGGAAGCGGAAGCAGCGGCGGTGGCGGAAGCAGCGGCGGTGGCGGTGGCAGCGGCGGTGGCGGTGGCAGTGGCAGCGACGACGCCGGGCGCAGCCGGAGCGGCCGAGGCCGACTCGGTCAGCGTCGGCGGCGCCGCCGGCTGCCGGACCGCCGCACCCGCGCCGGAACCCGCCCAGGCGCCCGCCGCGGCCGCGTCCACGGCGGGCGCCGACCGGTCCGCCTCCGGCCTGCCCCGGCCGAGGCCGCCGAAGGCCCCGAGTGCGGTGAGCAGCGTCAGCGCGCTGACGCACACCCCGCAGACCATCGCCCCCGCCGCCCGCAGCAGCATCGGCCACCGGTCCCCCTCCAGCTCGTAGGCCTTGGCGGCGCGCAGGTCACGCCAGCGCTGGAGCGCGCCGCGCGCCAGCCAGATGCCGCCGACGACGGCGGCCAGCAGGGGGATGACGAGGAGCGGACGGACCACGGAACGCACCACCTCGGAGAAAGGCCGGCGCCGGACCGGACCCGGCGCCGTACGGGGGCGACCACTCCGGCGGCGGGCCCTCCCGACACAGGAGAGGGGGCCCGGGTGCGGCCGGGGCGCAGTCGGCCCCCCAGCGTGCACAACGGGCGCACCGTCACACGCGGGTGTGCCCGGCGAGTATCGCCCGTTCACTCGAAGGTGGGACGCCGGGCCGACTCCGGGAGGCCTACCGGGGGGACCGGACCGGAACGGGCTCAGCCCGCCCGCAGCGCCACCGTCATCGCCTCGACCGCGAGCAGCGGGTCCACGTTGCGGTCCAGCGCCTCGCGGCAGGCGAGCACCGCCTCGATCCGGCGCAGCGTGCCCTCGGCCGGCCCGGCCTGGGCGACCCGGTTCAGCGCCTGCCGCTGGTCCTCGTTGGCGAGCGCGCCGCTGGAGCCGAGCTGGATCGCCAGCACGTCCCGGTAGAAGCCGAGCAGATCGAGCAGCGCGACCCCGAGGGTCTCCCGGCGGGTGCGGGTGGCGCGGCTCTTCTGCCGCTTCTCCAGTTCCTTCACCGCCCCGGCCATGCCACGCGGCGCCTTGCTGCCCTCGGCGGCGCCGTAGGCGGCCTTCAGGTCGTCGGTCTCCTTGGCGTCCTGGGTCTCGGCGAGCGCCTCGGCGTCGGCCTTGGCGGTGTCGACCAGGCGCTGGGCGGCGCTCAGGCAGCCGCCGATGTCGGAGACCTCCAGCGGGATCCGCAGCACCTCGGTGCGGCGGGTGCGGGCCTGCTCGTCCACGGCGAGGCGGCGCGCGCGCTCGATGTCGCCCTGCCCTGCGAGCGCGGCCAGCCGGGCGGCCTCCGGCTCGACCCCGTCCCGGCGGACCAGCATGTCGGCGACGGCCCCGGCGGAGGGCGTGCGCAGCACGAGCAGTCGGCAGCGCGAGCGGATGGTCGGCAGTACGTCCTGGACGGAGGGGGCGCAGAGCAGCCAGACGGTGCGCGGGGAGGGCTCCTCCACGCCCTTGAGCAGCGCGTTCGCGGCGGCCTCGGTGAGCCGGTGCGCGGCGTCCACCAGGATCACCGACCAGCGGCCGCCGGTCGGGTAGCTGGAGGCGCGCAGCACCAGGTCACGCATGTCGCCGACGCCGATGGACAGACCGTCGGTCCGCACGTACTTGACGTCGGCGTGGCTGCCGGCCAGCACGGTGTGGCAGCCGTCGCAGAACCCGCAGCCGGGCGTGCCGCCGAGCGCGAGGTCGGGGCTGGTGCACTGCAGGGCGGCGGCGAAGGCACGTGCGGCGGTGACCTGCCCGGCCCCGGGCGGGCCGGTGAACAGCCAGGCGTGCGTCATCAGGGAGGCGTTCCCGCCCTGCTCCGGGGCGGCGCCACGGCCGGCCTCGACCGCCGCCCCGGCCGCCCGGGCGGCGGCGGTCAGCTGCTCGACCACCCGCTCCTGGCCCACCAGGTCGTCCCAGACGGCCACCGCTGCTCCCAAGCTCAGTACGACGGCGCTCCCGGCGCCGATTCCCCGCCGTCGAGCATACGTCTCCGCCCCGACAGCCACTGCTCCGTCCGGGCCACCCCGGGTACGGACCGCGCCGGTACGACGGCGGGCGGCGCCGCCGGGGACCACTGCCCCGACGGCGCCGCCTGTCAACGGTACGAAAGGGGCTCAGCCCCGACGGCCCCAGCGCCGACCCTTGCCCTTGCCGCCGTCCTCGCCCCCGTCGCTCCGGTCCTGGCCGTCGCGCGGGTGCCGCCCCTCGTCACCGCCCTGCTCCCAGCGCTCCCACTCGTCGCGCGAGCCGAGCAGGGTGTCGGTCAGGCTCGGCAGGTCGTCCATCGGGGTCTGCTCGGCCCACTCAGGCCGGGGCCGCTCCGCCGTGGGCTGGTCGACCCCGGGCTGAGGCTCGGCACCCGGCTGCCGACCGTCGACCACCGGCAGCTCACGCGTGCTGTCCACCGGCTCACCGGGACGGCGGCCCGGCTCGACCCGGGGCAGCACCGCGGTCTCGTCCACCGCCGGAACCTTCGGCAGCACCGCGGTCTCGTCCACGGTCGAGGCCGGCACCACCGGCAGCTTGGCGGTGGCATCGGCCGCAGCGGCCGCGTCGGCCGGACCGGCAGCCCGGACGGCCGCCGGCCGGTCCCGCAGCGACAGCTCCCGCGTCGCCTCGTCGCCGAGCCCCGCCGAGGCGTCCCGCGAGCCGCCCTGCGGCGTCTCCCGAACCGCCCGCAGCTGCGTGGTCGCCGCGCCCCCCTCGGGCCGCCCCTCGGCCCGGTCCGCCGCCGTCTCGGCGGCGGCAGCGGCCGCCGCGAGTGCCGCGGCCTGCGCCAGCCGGGCCTCCTCGGCCCGCTGCAGCGCCTCCTCCGCCCGGCGGCGCTGCTCCTCGCGGGCCAGCTCCCGCTGCCGCTGGAGCTCCGCCTGGGCGGCCGCCTCGTCGGCGATCCGCTTGCGCTCGGCGGCCTCCGCGGCCAGCCGGGCCTCCTCGGCGGCGCGCCGCTCGGCCTCCTCCTCCGCCCGGCGCTTCGCTTCCTCCTCCGCCCGGCGGCGGGCCTCCTCCTCGGCCTTGCGCCGCGCCTCGGCTGCGGCCCGCTCGGCCTCCTCCTTGGCCAGCCGCTCCTGCTCGGCCTGCTCGGCCCGCAGCTGCGCCAGCACCTCCTGGCGCTTGCGCTCGGCGGCCTCCGCCTCGGCCTTCTTGCGGGCCTCCTCGGCGGCGCGCCGCTCGGCCTCCTCCTTCGCCAGCCGCTCCTGCTCGGCGCGGGCGGCCTTCTCCTGCTCGGAGAGCGGCAGCTCGCGGTCCAGCCGGTGCCGGATGGCGGTGGTGACGAAGCCGGGGGCCTGGCTGCCGTCCACGACCAGGTAGCGCGCCGGGTCGGCGGCCGCGAGGGCGAGGAAGCCGGCTCGGACCCGCTGGTGGAACTCGGTGGGCTCGGACTCCAGCCGGTCCAGCGCCTCGGTGAAGCGCTCCCGGGCCCTGGTGGGGTCGACGTCCAGCACCACGGTCAGGTCGGGCAGCAGCCCGCCGGTGGCCCAGCGGGAGATCCGGGCGACCTCGGTGGCGGCCAGGTCGCGCCCGGCGCCCTGGTAGGCGATCGAGGAGTCCATGTACCGGTCGGTGATCACCACGGCGCCGCGGGCGAGGGCCGGCCGGATGACGTTCTCGACGTGCTCGGCCCGGTCGGCGGCGTAGATCAGCGCCTCGGCGCGGTGCGACAGGCCGGTGTTGCCGACGTCCAGGACCAGGCCGCGCAGCCGCTGCCCGACCGGGCTGCCACCGGGCTCGCGGGTGAGCACGACCTCGTGCCCCTTGCCGCGGATCCACTCGGCGAGTGCCTGGGCCTGGGTGGACTTGCCGGCGCCGTCGCCGCCCTCCAGGGCGATGAAGAAGCCGGTACCGGCGCCCCGGTGCGGCACCGGGCCGCTGCCGCCGCGCATCGCGTCCACCAGGTCCTTGGCGAACGGGGCGGTGCCGCGCCGGTCGTCGGTGCGCAACAGCACCACGGCCGCGAGCACCAGCGTGAGCAGGCCCGAGGTGGCGACGGCGAGGGCCGCGCCACCGTGGATGAAGGTGAGGGAGCCGGGCCCGACGGTGCCGTACTCGACGTCCCCGTAAGCGGCGGCGATCAGCGGGACGGCCACCAGCGCGGCCGCGACCACGGCCCGGAGCACCGCGTACAGGTGCTCGGTGACCTTGGGCAGCCGGGCCTCCTCGACCTCTTGGGCGAGCAGGGTGCGCCCGGCCGAGACCACGATCCCGGCGGCCAGGCCGGCCAGCGCGGTGAGCAGCAGGACCAGCACGAAGTCCAGCACCAGCCCGGCCAGGATCAGCGCGACGCCCTCGGTGAGCAGCGCCAGCGCGAGCAGCCGGCGGCGGGAGAGCGAGGGCAGGGTGGCCCGGGTCAGCCGGGCGCCCAGCGCCGGGGCGAGGGCCGCGGCGAGCACGATCAGGCCGTAGCCGATCGGACCGGCCCGGTGCTCGGCGGCGGTGAGCAGCGCCAGCGCGGCGACGCCCGCCATCGAGGCGAAGCCGGCCGCGACGGCGAAGGTGAAGTACGGGGCGCTGCCGGTTCGGCCCTTGCTCAGCGCGGGCCCGGGAGTGGCGTCGGTCGGGGCGCGCAGGCCGGTCAGCGGCGAGTGCGGGGCGACGGCCACCGGGCCGCCGGGCAGCTGCTGGAGGTAGCCGCGGACGGCCGAGGCGGCGAACAGGCCGGCCGCGCCGAGCGCCGCGAAGGTCAGCTGGTGGGCGCGCAGCCAGTCCGAGCCGAGCGCCGCGCCGATGTTGTTGACCAGGGTGAAGGTGACCAGTCCGACGGCCGCGAGCGGCACGGTGACCCAGCCGGTGAAGCGGTCGATGCCGCGGACGGTGTCCAGGTTGGCCGCGGCCGGCCGCTGCTCGGCGGCGGGCGCGTAGGGGTCGGCCGGCGGCAGCAGCCCGGGGACGGCGGCGGCCTTGGCGATCCCCCGGACCCGTTCGGCCGCGCCGGTGACGAACACGGTGGCGAGCAGGACGTAGGTGGCCGCGCCCGAGGGCCGCGGGCCGGAGCTCAGCCAGACCGTCCACCACGGCGCCAGGGCGATCAGCAGGGCACGCAGCGCGTCGGCGCCGAACAGCGTCCAGCGCCGGTCGAGCTTCCCGGCGACCAGCTGGTGCACCGGCTCCAGCAGCGCCACACCGACCAGCCCGGTGGCCGCGACCCGGAGGGCGAGGACGGCGGCGGTGGCGAACGCGAGGCTGCGCGGCAGGTCGCCGAGCTGGCCGCCCTGGGCGGCCGCGATCACGGTGAGCGCCAGCAGCACCAGCAACCCGAGCCGGTCGGCGGTGCCGCCGAGCAGCTGGGTGATCCACAGCCGCCGGTAGGGGCGGGTCCGCAGCAGCGCCCGGGCCCGGTCCACGGGGGTTCCGGCGGGCGCGACCTCGGACAGGTCGGCCACGGTGGCTCTGGCGGCCGGGGCGGCGCTGGGGGTGGGCTGCTCCTCGCTCGTCATACGGCCAGCGTAGCGGGCCGGGCTTTGCCCGATTGAGACGAGCGGGGTTCCGGTTCCCGGTCATCACCGGCCTGTGACGATCCCTGCACAGACCTCGGGCCCGCGCCCCCCGGGGTGGAGGCGCGGGCCCGGTTCCGCTCTCGGCGGGCTGTCGTCGGATCAGCCCTCGTCGGTGGCGGCGGTCTTGCCGGCCGCGGTCTTCTTGGCGGCCGTCTTCTTGGCCGTCGCCGTCTTGGTGGCGGTCTTCTTGGCGGCCGTCTTCTTGGCGGCGGTCTTGGTCGCCGTCGTCTTGGTGGCGGTGGTCTTCTTGGCGGCCGCCTTCTTCGCCGGGGCCTTCTTCGCCGCCTTCTTCACCGGCCCGCGGGCCCGCTTCTCGGCGAGCAGCTCGTAGCCGCGCTCCGGCGTGATGGTCTCGACCTCGTCGTCCTTGCGCAGCGTGGCGTTGGTCTCGCCGTCGGTCACGTACGGGCCGAAGCGGCCGTCCTTGACCACCACCGGACGCTCGCTGACCGGGTCGGTGCCCAGCTCCTTGAGCGGCGGGGCGGCGGCGGCCCGGCCGCGCTGCTTGGGCTGGGCGTAGATCGCCAGCGCCTCGTCGAGGGTGATCGTGAAGATCTGGTCCTCGCTGGTGAGCGAACGCGAGTCGGTGCCGCGCTTGAGGTACGGGCCGTAGCGGCCGTTCTGCGCGGTGATCTCCGCGCCCTCGGCGTCGGTGCCGACCACGCGCGGCAGCGAGAGCAGCCGGAGCGCGTCCTCCAGGGTGACGCTGTCCAGCGCCATCGACTTGAACAGCGAGGCGGTGCGCGGCTTGACCGCGTTCTTGCCGGTCTTGGGCGTGCCCTCGGGCAGGATCTCGGTCACGTACGGGCCGTAGCGGCCGTCCTTGGCGACCAGCATGTTGCCGCTGACCGGGTCCGGGCCGAGCTCGAAGTCGCCGCTGGGCTTGGCCAGCAGCTCCTCGGCCAGCTCGACGGTCAGCTCGTCCGGCGGCAGGTCGTCCGGGATGTCGGCGCGCTGGCCGGGCTCGCCCTCGACGGCGGAGGCGCGCTCGACGTACGGGCCGTAGCGGCCGACCCGCAGGGTGATGTCGTCGCTGACCCTGAACGAGCTGATCTCCCGGGCGTCGATCGCGCCGAGGTCGGTGACCAGCTCCTTCAAGCCGCCCAGGTGATCGCCGTCGCCGTTGCCGGCCTCGGCGGCGCCGCCCGCGGCGTGGCCCTCGCCCTCGCCGAAGTAGAAGCGCTTCAGCCACGGCACGGACTGCGCCTCACCGGCGGCGATCCGGTCGAGGTCGTCCTCCATCTTGGCGGTGAAGTCGTAGTCGACCAGCCGGCCGAAGTGCTTCTCCAGCAGGTTGACCACGGCGAAGGAGAGGAAGGACGGGACGAGCGCCGTGCCCTTCTTGAACACGTACCGGCGCTGGATGATCGTGTCGATGATCGACGCGTAGGTGGAGGGCCGGCCGATCTCCCGGTCCTCCAGCTCCTTGACCAGCGAGGCCTCGGTGTAGCGGGCCGGCGGCTTGGTGGCGTGGCCCTCCGGGGTGATCCGCTCGGCGGCCAGTGGGTCGCCCTGGGCGACCTGCGGCAGACGGCGCTCGCGGTCGTCGAGCT
Organism: Kitasatospora sp. NPDC018058; assembly: GCF_044327205.1. NCBI lineage: Bacteria > Bacillati > Actinomycetota > Actinomycetes > Kitasatosporales > Streptomycetaceae > Kitasatospora > Kitasatospora sp. NPDC018058. Next base: position 321,350 of record NZ_JBIRFA010000005.1, read on the forward strand.
CGGCGTTCGGGTCGTCGGCACCCTCGACGTAGGCCTTGAGGAAGCCGTGGAAGGTGATGATCTTGCCGGAGGCGGAGAACTCGACGTCCCGGCCGTCGGCGGAGGCGCCGCCGACCCGGACGGTGACGGACTGGCCGACCGCGTCCTTCATCTGGGAGGCGACGGTGCGCATCCAGATCAGCTCGTACAGTCTGAAGTCGTCGCCGGTCAGGCCGGTCTCGGCCGGGGTGCGGAAGCGGTCGCCGGAGGGGCGGACGGCCTCGTGCGCCTCCTGGGCGTTCTTGACCTTGCTGGCGTAGGTGCGCGGGGCGTCCGGCAGGTAGTCGGCGCCGTAGAGCTGGGTGACCTGCGCGCGGGCGGCGGCGACCGCGGTGTCCGACAGCGTGGTGGAGTCGGTACGCATATAGGTGATGAAGCCGTTCTCGTACAGCTTCTGGGCCACCTGCATGGTCCGCTTGGCGCCGAAGCCCAGCTTGCGGCTGGCCTCCTGCTGGAGCGTGGTGGTGCGGAACGGCGCGTACGGCGAGCGGCGGTAGGGCTTGGACTCGACGCTGCGGACGCTGAACGCGGTCTGCGCCAGGGCGGCGGCCAGCTGGCGGGCCGCCTGCTCGTCCAGGTGCAGGGTGTTGGTGCTGCCGGCCTTCAGCCGGCCGTCCGGGCCGAAGTCGCGGCCGCTGGCGATCCGCTTGCCGTCCACCGCGGCGAGCCGGGCGCCGAAGGTCTCCGGGTTGGCGGAGTCCACCGGGGTGCGGCCGGTGCCGAAGCTGCCGACCAGGTCCCAGTACGAGGCGGTGCGGAAGGCCACCCGCTCACGCTCGCGCTCGACCACCAGACGGGTCGCGACGGACTGCACCCGGCCCGCCGACAGCTTCGGCATGACCTTCTTCCACAGCACCGGCGAGACCTCGAAGCCGTACAGCCGGTCGAGGATACGGCGGGTCTCCTGGGCGTCGACCAGGCGCTGGTTGAGCTCGCGCGGGTTGGCCACGGCCTCCTGGATCGCCGACTTGGTGATCTCGTGGAACACCATCCGGTGCACCGGCACCTTGGGCTTCAACACCTGCTGGAGGTGCCAGGCGATGGCCTCGCCCTCGCGGTCCTCATCGGTGGCCAGGAAGAGCTCGTCGGACTCCGCGAGCAGCGACTTCAACTTGCTGACCTGGGACTTCTTGTCCGCGTTGACCACGTAGATGGGCGCGAAGTCGTGGTCGACGTCCACCCCGAGGCGGCGCACCTCACCGGTGTACTTGTCCGGCACCTCGGCCGCCGTGCTGGGGAGGTCGCGGATGTGCCCAACGCTCGCCTCGACGATGTAGCCGGGGCCCAGGTAGCCCTTGATCGTCTTCGCCTTGGCCGGCGACTCGACAATGACGAGTCGCTGTCCGTGCGCGGTCTCGCTGCTCGGGGACACCTTCGCTCTTCTCTCCCGGTCCTTATGTGGCTGGTCGGCGCTGGCAGCACGGGCTGCGCTCCGCCCGACCCCTCCACCGTCCCGGGCTGCCGCTGCACGACACCCCACCAGCGGAGTGTGACCGTACCCCGGCCACCCTTGTCAAACGGACGGATCCCGCGTTTTCACTTGCCGGGCTCACCGACGCCACTCGAACGGTAACCCGATGACGGAGGTTCGCGCCCCGTGGAGGGGGGCTTCGGCAGGTTCCGGAGGATGGAATGACGGATTTCAAGATCTGTCAACGGAAAAATCGCCGCGCTTCCGGTACCGCGCTCTCCGGATCGTGCTCTCCGGATCGCGCCAGGGATTACCGGCATGGTTGTTACGGCTGATGTGGTTGATACGTCTGATGTGTTCGGTACGGGTGGTGTGACTGAGGTTCCCGGCACGGCTGCGGTCCTCAGTACGGCTGGGCCGTCCGGTACCGCCGAGACCTCAGCGGCCGACCGCTGCCAGCAGAGCGGCGCCCGCCGCCAGACAGCACACGCCCAGGGCGCTCCACAGCAGGTCGGCGGCCACCGCCCGGCCGACCTCCCCCGCCGCCAGCACGGCCAGGCAGGGCCGGTCGGGGTCGTAGCAGACCCGCACCGAGGCCCCGGGCCCGAACCGCTCCGGACGGCGCAGCGGGGTGTGTCCGCGCGGCCGGGTGAGCACCAGCTCCGAGATCCGGCCACCGCCGGACCCGTCGACCGGGGGAAGCACGGAGAAGGAGAGCAGCGGCGCGCTGTCGAGCTGCCCGTGCGCGTCGTCCTCGGCGACCACCGTGGCGACCGTCGGCACCCCCAGCCGGCGCACCCGGTGGCGCAGGCGCACTTCGGCGGCGCACCAGAGCAGCAGCACGCCACCGAAGAGGGCGAGCACCAGCCCACCCACCGTCGCCGTCGTCGTGTCCACCCCTGGCCCCCGGCTCCCCAGCTCTGTCCACAGCCTGTGGACGGAGAGCCTCACAGCGCCGGACCAACGGGGCGCGTCCACCCGGGGACCACCGGACGAACCGGAGGGTACGGGCGGGTGAACCGGGGGCTGTCCATGACGCGTTCCACCGAACGGGGACACCGGACCGGCGGTCAGCGAACCGGGGCCACCCGACGAGGGTCATCGGGTGGAGCCCCGGACAGGGGTCACCGAACGGGGATCACCGGATGAGGGTCACCGAACGGGGATCACCGAACGGGGATCACCGAACGGGGTTGATGAACCCCTGCTCGGTCAGCAGCCGCAGCGACTCCGGCACCCGGTCCCGCAGGACCACCCGGTCCTCGCCCAGCAGCTGCGCGATGGCGTCCACGATCTCGCCCGCCGACAGCGACCCGTCGCAGACCCCGACGAAGCCGGCGCCCACGGTGTCCACCTTGGTGGCCCGCCGCATGCCCCGGTTGTGACGCAGGATCACGTGCTCCGGGTCCTCCGCCCCCGGCGCGCCGACCTGCTCCTGGACCACCTCGTCGGCCAGCACGTAGCGGGCCGCGAGCAGGCCCGCGTCGTCCCGCGAACGCAGGAAGTCCTGCCGGTCGAACCACTCCTCGATGTGCGGACCGAGCGGCTGCTCCACCGGGTGCGGCCACTCCTCCACCCGGACGGTCGGACTCTCGGCGCCGCTCGCCCGCAGGGTGATCCAGCCCATGCCGATGCCCTCGACCCGACCCGTCTCGAAGGCGTCCAGCCACTCTCCGTACCGGGCCTGGTAGTCGCCGCCGGGGCCGCGGTGGTCGCCGCCGTCACGCAGCCACAACTCGGCGTACTGGGCGACGTCCTGGACCTCCCGCTGGACGATCCAGGCGTCCAGCCCGGTGCCCGCCACCCAGCCGGCCAGCCGCTCGTGCCAGTCCTCGCCCTTGACGTGCTGCCAGTTGGCGAGCAACTGGCAGTAGCCGCCCGGCTCCAGGTGCTCGGCGGCCGAGCGCACCAGGCTGCGGCACAGGTCGTCCCCGGCCATGCCGCCGTCGCGGTAGGTGAACCGGCCGGCCGGCGAGATGACGAACGGCGGGTTGGAGACGATCAGGTCGAACTTCCGCTCCCCGACCGGCTCGAAGAGGCTCCCGGCGGCCGCCTCGGTGTTGTCGAAACCGGACAGCGCCAGGGTCAGCTCGGTGAACCGCAGCGCGCGCGGGTTGAGGTCGGTGGCGACCACCCGCTGGGCGTGCCGGGCCGCGTGCAGCGCCTGCACACCCGAGCCCGAGCCGAGGTCCAGCGCGGCCCGGACGGGGCGGCGCACGGTGATGTTGGCCAGCGTCGTGGACGCCCCGCCGACCCCCAGCACCAGGTCCTTGCGGGCCACCCCGTGCGCGGTCTCCCCGGAGCCGATGCCGCCCGCGCCGCCCACCGCGCAGCCCAGGTCGGAGACCACCCAGGCATCCGAACTGGGCAGCCCGGCAACCTCGTTGGCGTACGGCCGGACGTCCACCGTGGCACGCACCAGATCCCCGTCGGACCGCAGCCAGCCGTCCGCCAGGCAGTCCTCCACCGGCAGCGCGGCGGCCGCCGCCTTGTACGGCACCGGCTGTTGCAACAGGAACAGCCGCACCAGAGTCTCCAGCGGGCTGCCACCCCGCGTCGCACGCAGCGCCGGGACCGCCTCGCTACGGGCCAACGCCGCGTAGCCGGTGGGCCCCAAGAGGTCCAGACAGCCATCGGCGGTGAAGGACGCGGCCAGCAGCGCCTCACGCAGCTTGGCCAGACGGGTCGGGTCGAGAACGGGGCTACTGATCACTCTGCCATTGTCCCCCGCTCCACCCTGCCCCCGCCCCACCAGCCCGCCCGCCCGAGGGCGGCCGACGCCCGCCCACCGGAACCCGCCCGGGGCTCAACCGCCCGAGCCCGCGCCCCTGCCTCCGGCGGAGCGCCTCGCCGCTCGGACCGGCGCGTCGACCCCGGCACCACCGAGACGGACCAGACCGCCTCGCCCGGCAGCAACCGGCCCGCGCAGGCAGCAGCCGGGGCCGCTCCTGCGAGCGACCCCGGCTGCTACTGCTCCCCTTGGTTCCCGTCCTCTGCCCCCGTTCTCCGGCTTCCGTCCTCTGGTCGCCGTCCTCCGGCTTCCGTCCTCTGGTCGCCGCCCTCGATCAGCTCGCGCTGGGGGCCGGGGTCGACGGGGTGGACGCCGGAGTGGTGGCGGTGCCTGCGGAGGGGGTGGCCGCCGGGCTCGCGCTGCCCGTCGCACCGGGCGTGGGAGTACCGCTGGGGGCGCCGGTCGTGGCAGACGCTCCGGCGCTCGGGGTCCCGCTCGCACCCCCGGCGGCCGGGGAGCCGCCGGCACTGCCGCTCGCACCCGGGTTCGGGGTGGTCTGGCTGGGCTTGCAGCCCTCCTGCTTGGCCATCGCCGCGCCGAGCTCGCCACGCTGCAGCTTGCTCTGCGCCTGGGTCGACAGCGAGGCCAGCTGCTGCACCTGGTCGGCGACGCTGCGCAGCCCGTCCGCGAACTTCGCTTGGTCGTTGTTGGGCAGCGCGTCCAGCTTCTTCTGGACGTCCAGGTAGCCGTCGGACGCCTTCTTCAGCTCGTCGACGGTGTCCTTCTGCAGGGTCGCGCCGTCGGCGACCTTGGGCGCGCCGGCCGCGTCGATGGAGGCCGCGATGTCCTGGTTGGTCTTGGCCAGCCGCCCGATGTCCGTCGAGAGCCGCTTCTGCAGGTCGGCCGGGGACTCGCCGGTCTTCACCTGGCCGGTGTCGGCGAGCGCGGCCTGCGCCTGGGCGATCGGGTCCTTGGCCGCGCCGCAGACGTTCGACGCCCAGGACTCCAGCTGCTTGCTGTTGTCGTCGCCGCCGCAGCCGACGGCGCCGAACGCGAGCAGCACACCGAGGGCGGGTACGGCCAGCAGTCGCTTGTTCACCGGGAGAAGCCTTTCGGTTTCGGTCGTCTTCGGTCGTCGAACCTACACGGCCGTCACCCGAGCCCTGGCTCCCGGCTGCTCAACTCCCGGTCGGCCGCCCCGGCCGCCCCCGGCCGACCCGGGCCGCCGCTCAGGCCCGCTCGACCCGGATCGGATCGCCCGGACGTTGCAGGGGCTGGCCAGTCGGCATTCGCCGGCACACGAGATCGGCGTCGGCCCGCAGGACAGCGCGAGGCTGTCGCCGTCCGTCCAGAACGCGACCGGGCCCGGCTCGACCACCTGCCGGGCATCATCCTCACGCGACACGCTGACGGGCGTGCCGAAATAGACCTCCTCGCCCCAGGTGCCGGCCGTCGACACGATCGGCAGCTCGGCCCGGAGCGCCTCGGCGGTGGGCGTGGCCCGCAGCATGGCGGTGGCCTGACCGGCTGGCCACAGGATGCGAATCCGCATGTGGTTCCTCATCCGCGACAGGTCCGATCGGCGATCGGACCCGGTCGTGCCGGAAGCAGCGAACCGCCAGGATCAACAACTTGTCAACGGGATCCCAGGAGTTGGCCCCCGGAAGCCGGAATCCCGGAAATCAGATCCCGGAAGTCGGGATCCCCGCACCTGGGCCGGTACGGACGGCGCGGGTCCTCAGACCGCGACGGAGGAGACCGAGACCGGCCAGCTCATCCGGATCACGGCGCCACCGGTGCCGTCGGTGACCTCCAGGTCCTCGACCAGGCCGGTGATCACGGCGAGGCCCAGGGTGTCCTCGTTCGGGTCACCGCCCTCGTCGGCACCGGCGGCCGGGACGGCGGCGGGGCCAGCTTCGTCCTCGACCTCGATGAGGAAACGCTTCTCCTGATCGGTCAGCGCGACCCGGACCGTACCGCCGAGGCCACCACGCTGGTGCAGACCGACCGCACGGGAACACGCCTCACCGACCGCGAGTCGTACCTCGTCGAGCACCGACTCGTCGACCCCGGCCCGTCTGGCGACGGCCGCGGCGACCAGTCGGGCCGTCCGCACATGCTCGGGAAGCGCGCTGAATCGAAGTTCGACGGTTGCCATCTCTCCCCCTCGGGGTACTCCGACGGGGGCCGGAGGTGCGGCCCCAACGGGCCGGCCGAACCGGCCCCTGAGCGACCGGGGAGCACCGGGGCCTCACGGGCCCCGGCGTCCCGGACGCATGGAACGGGCGGGCCGGCCGCGGGGACCGGCCCGAACGCGTCAATCGGTCGCGGCGACCGCGTCGTCCACCGAGGTGTGGATCGGGAAGACCTTGGTCAGGCCGGTGATCCGGAAAATCTTGAGGATGCGCTCCTGGTTGCAGACGAGGCGCAGCGAGCCCTCGTGGGCGCGCACCCGCTTCAGACCGCCGACCAGCACACCCAGACCGGTCGAGTCGAGGAAGTCAACGCCTTCCATGTCGACGACGAGGTGGTACTTGCCGTCGTTGACGAGCTCGACCAGCTGCTCCCGCAGCTTCGGGGCGGTGTACACATCGATCTCGCCGCCAACCTCGACGACCGTACGATCGCCGACTGCACGGGTCGACAGGGACAGGTCCACGGAACCTCCAGCACCTTGCCTTGCTACGTCATGTGCGATCCTCGGCCGGACGGCCTCCACCGCATGGTCGCGAGCCCGGGCGCGCCAAGCCAACGCGTGGCAAGCCTCAGCGCTGCGACCCACGGCCGTACGGCCGTCACGGCCACATTCAACCACCTGCGGCCATGCCCGCACGATGGCTTACGACGATTCTGCGTCACGCCGGTGACACACTGGGTCCTCATGCCGCCCCGACACAGCCTGCCCGAGGCACTGCTCACGACCCTTTCCACCGGCCGGGGGCGGTCCGACCGGCTCACCCATACGGAGCACCTTCCCGCCCGACCTGCGCGTTATTCGCCGTGGCCCGAGTCGATCCGGGAGGAGATCGTGGCCTCCGCGCGTGCCGTCGGGGTGGAGCGGCCCTGGGCGCACCAGGCAGAAGCGATGAACCTGGCCAAAAGCGGCCAGACTGTGGTGATCGCCACAGGCACCGCCTCGGGCAAGTCGCTGGGCTATCTGGCGCCGGTGCTCAGTGATCTGCTGGAGGGCACCGAGGCCCGCAACGGCCGCGGCGCCACCGCGCTCTACCTGGCCCCGACCAAGGCGCTCGCCGCCGACCAGCGTCGGCGCGCCGCCGAACTCGCCCCGCCGAGGGTCCGGGCCGCCCTGTACGACGGCGACATCCCGCCCGAGGAGCGCGAGTGGGTCCGCCAGTACGCCTCCTACGTGCTCACCAACCCGGACATGCTGCACCGGGGCATCCTGCCCGCGCACGCCCGTTGGTCCTCCTTCCTCAAGGTGCTGCGCTACGTGGTCGTCGACGAGTGCCACAGCTACCGGGGCGTGTTCGGCTCGCACGTCGCCCAGGTGCTGCGGCGGCTGCGCCGGATCTGCGCCCGCTACGGTTCGTCACCCACCTTCCTGCTCGCCTCCGCCACCACCGCCGACCCGGCCGCGACCGCCCGGCGGCTGACCGGCCTGCCCACCGTGGCCGTGACCGAGGACGCCTCGCCGCGCGGGCCGATGGTCTTCGGCCTCTGGGAGCCGCCGCTGACCGAGAACGTCGGCGAGCACGGCGCGCCGGTGCGCCGCACCGCCACCGCCGAGGCCGCCCACCTGCTGACCGACCTGGTCGAACAGCAGACCCGGACCGTCGTGTTCGTCCGCTCCCGCCGCGCCGCCGAACTCGTCGCCCTCCAGGCCCAGGACCAGCTCGGCCAGCCGCTCGCCGACCGGGTGGCCGCCTACCGCGGCGGCTACCTCGCCGACGAACGCCGGACCCTGGAGCGCGCCCTGCACTCCGGGCGGCTGCTCGGACTCGCCTCCACCTCCGCTCTCGAACTCGGCGTCGACATCTCCGGCCTCGACGCCGTCCTGATGGCCGGCTACCCCGGCACCCGGGCCTCGCTGTGGCAGCAGGCGGGCCGGGCGGGTCGCGAGGCCCAGGGCGCGCTGGCCGTCCTGATCGCCCGGGACGACCCACTGGACACCTACCTGGTGCACCACCCGGAGGCGCTGTTCGCGGCGCCGGTCGAGGCCACCGTGCTCGACCCCGACAACCCCCACGTGCTCGCCCCGCACCTGTGCGCGGCCGCCGCCGAGCTCCCGTTGACCGACGCGGACCTGGAGCTGTTCGGGCCCTCCACCGCGCCGCTGCTGCCGGTACTGGAACGACGCGGCCTGCTGCGCCGGCGGGCCGACGGCTCCTGGTACTGGACCCGCCGGGAGCGCGCCGCCGACGCCGTCGACCTGCGCGGCAGCGGCGGCAACCCGGTGCAGATCGTCGAGGCCGACACCGGCCGCCTGCTCGGCACGGTGGACGCCGCGGCGGCCCACACCACCGTCCACACCGGAGCCGTCCACCTCCACCAGGGCCGCACCTACCTGGTACGGGAGCTCGACCTGGAGAACTCGGTCGCCCTGGTCGAACCGGCCGATCCGCCGTACACCACGGCCGCCCGCGACATCACCTCCATCTCCGTCCTCGACACCGACACCACCATCCCCTGGGGCGAGGGCCGACTCAGCTTCGGCTCGGTGGAGGTGGTCAACCAGGTGGTCGGCTACCTCCGGAAGCGGATCTCCACCGGGGAGATCATGGGCGAGAGCAAGCTCGACCTCCCGCCCCGCACCCTGCGTACCCGCGCGGTCTGGTGGTCCGTCACCGAGGACCAGCTGCTCGACGCGGACCTCCCGCTCGACCAGCTGCCCGGCGCCGCCCACGCCGCCGAGCACGCCTCGATCGGCCTGCTGCCGCTGTTCGCCACGTGCGACCGGTGGGACATCGGCGGCGTCTCCGTCCCGCTGCACCCGGACACCGGGCTGCCCACCGTGTTCGTCTACGACGGCCACCCGGGCGGGGCCGGTTTCGCCGAACGCGGCTTCCAGCGGGCCGTCGAGTGGCTGACCGCCACCCGGGCGGCGATCGCCTCCTGCGAGTGCGAGCGCGGCTGCCCGTCCTGCGTCCAGTCGCCCAAGTGCGGCAACGGGAACGACCCGCTGGACAAGGCGGCCGCCGTCCTGCTGCTGGACGTCCTGCTGGACGGGGCGCCTGACGCGGAGTCCGGGCCGGGCCCGGAAGACGCGGCACCGAGCGGTTCATGAGGCCGCCGCCGCGCCGCCCGGGGCCTCGCCGAGGCCGTCCTCGGCGGCGGTGACCGGAGCCCGTACCGGTCCCGCCCGGGCCCTCGCTCGCGCCGGACCGACCGGCAGGCGCACCGGGAGCCCGCCGACCGGCACCTCGGCGACCACCTCGACGGCGTCCGCTGACCGGTCCACCGCGCAGGACACCAGCGCGGCGCCCTGCGCGGCGGCGATCCCGGCGGCCCGACCGCAGCCGCCGTCCGCCTCCAGCAGCAGCCGGTCCGCCGCGGCGAGGGCCGCCAGGTCGGCGGCCGACTCGGCCCGGTGCCGGGCGGCGACCACCGCGCCGACCGCGATCGTCGCGGCGAACACCGCCGTGCCCAGCATCGCCAGAGCGAGCAGCCACACCGTCGCCGAGCCCGCGTCCGGCCCGTACCCGCCGGCCGAGGCGGCCCGAGCCGCACGGGCTCGCGCCAGCCGCTCCACCGCCCGCCGCGGGACGCTCAGGAGGGCCACGCACCACCACCTCCTCCCGTGGCACCGCCCAACACGTCCTCCCGCGCCGCCACGGCCCGGGCACCGAGCCGCACCGCGAGCAGACCGCCGAGCCTCCCGGGCGCCGCACACGGCGCGTCCACGTCGACCCGCACCGTGTCCGCCGCGACCGCCAGCCGGACTTCCGCCCCCGGCGGGGCGGCCGCCCGGGCGAGTTCGGCGGCGTCCGCCTCGCCGCGCGCGGCCGCCCTGGCGCCGATCCGGGCCGCGTCCACGCAGTGGATCTGCGCGGCCGCCGCGAGCACTCCCCAGATCAGCATCGCCGCGAGCAGGACGAGCGCGGGCAGGGCCACCGCCGTCTCGGCCGTCGCGAAGCCGCCGTCGCCACGTCGGCTCGGCCGCAGCGGCCACGGCCGAGCCCCGCCGCACGCCGCCCTACGCGGCATGGAGCGCGCGTTCCAGCATCTCGGTCAGCGCCCCGGTGATGGTCGCGCTGGTCACCACCTTGTACAGCCCGGCGGCGAGGGCACAGGCGCCCAGCGTGCCGACGGCGTACTCGGCCGTCGTCATCCCGGCGTCCGACCGGCCCCGGCGCCGGGCCAGCCAACGCGCCCGGCCGGCCGCCCAGCGGCTCTTCCGTCGCCACGCCCCCAGCAATTGCCGGAGCGGGCGCCCGGCGCCGGGCCTGATCGCGATCACTGCGGTCATCGATGTCTCCTGTCCGATCTCTTCCGCGACCCCGGCGGATCCGGAGCCGACGTTCATTCACATCGCCTGGGCGAAACGGCTGGTGAGGCCGATCACCACCGGCGCCACCCCGATCAGGACGAAGGCGGGGAGGAAGCAGAGCCCCAGCGGCGCGGTGGCGAGCACCGCGGCCCGACGGACCCGCGCGTGGGCCGCGCGGGCGGCGGCCGTCCGCTGCGCCTGGGCCAGTCCGATCAGCGGTCCGGCCGCGGGAGCCCCACCGAGGCTCGTCCGGACCAGGCAGCGCGCCAGCGGGGCCAACGAGGGGTGCTGTTCGCCCAGCCGGGTCCAGCACAGCTCCGGCGGGGCGCCCAGGGCCAGTTCGGCCCCGATCGCCATCAACCGCGGCCCCAGCGGCGCGCCCACGCTCCGGCCCACCGCCGACACCGCCGCCGAGGGCAGCGCGGCCGACCCGAGGCAGGCCGCCAGCAGCTCCGCGCCCAGGGGGAGTTGCCTGGTGAGTAGCTCCTCCTCCGCCGCCAGCCGACGATCCGTCGGCGACCGCGCCCGGGCCGACCACCGGTGGACGCCCACCGCGGCGAGCACCCCGATGACCGCCCCGGCGGGGCCACCGAGCAACACCGCCACCGCGAGCCCGGCGCCGGCCGCCGTCGCCACGCGCCGCCGGCGCCCGACGCCCGGAGCCCTCGGCACGTCCGGAGCCCTCGGCCCGGTTCGCTTCCGCACCTCCTCCCGCTCCCGCTCCCAGGCGTACGCCCGCCGCCTGCCCCTTCTCCGCACCAGCCCCATCGCGGCCGCCACCGTTACCGCCACCGGGAGCCCGGCCACCGCCCACTCGGCGCCCCGCATCACCCCGCCCCCACCCCCCCGCTGAGCGCCCGCGCCCGCACCCACCTGAGTCCTCGACGCGGACCACCGCCCACCCGGCGCGTGGGAGCGGCTCCCTCGAACCCGCCGCCGGACCTCTGAGGCGGCTCCAGCGCTCCCCGGGCCGCAGCCCGGACGATGCGGGCCGTCCAGAGCACGCCCAGCCCCTCCAGGACCGCCCCCGCCACGAGGCAGCCCAGCCCGGCCGACGTGTGCAGCAGGACGTCCAGCGGACGGGCCCCGAGCGCGGCGCCCAGCAGCAGCCCCGCGCCCGGCAGAGCGGCCAGGACCGCGATCGTCGTCCGCGGCCCGGCCAGCTCCCCGGCGATCTCCTCCGCCAGCGCCCGCTCACCGCGCAGCGCCTCCGCGACCCGGTCCAGTGCGGCGGCCAGCCCCGTCCCGCCGTCGGAGGCGACCCGCCAGCAGGCCGCGACGGCCGCCGCCCCGCTGCCGCCCGGCAGTTCGGCCAGCAGCTGGAAGGCGGCCGGAACGTCCCCGCCGTAGCGACCCGCCGCCAGCCGGGCCGCCGGCTCCTCGCCGAGCCGGCACAGCCCCTCCCGGTCCGCGGCGAGCCGGGCCGTGACCAGGTGCAACGCCTGCTCCGGTGTCGAGCCGCTGCGCAACTCCCCCGCCAGCGCGGCACAGAGCTCCACCACGGCCCCGGCCCGCCTCCCGGCCTCCACCGCCAGGCGCCGCCGCAGCCGCCACCTTCGCAGCGGCAGGACGGCCAGCACGGCCGCGAGCACCGGCACCGGCGAGGAGGTGGCCTTCCCAGCGACCAACCCCATCGGCAGGAGCAGCAGTTCGGGCGCCAGCAAGTCCGGGAGCCGAGCCCTCACACGCCCCGCCACCTCCGGTCCCGGCCCGCGCACCGGAGGCCCATTGCCCGCCAGCACCAGCCTGGAGCGCCGCCCACCCGGCAGCTGCTCCTGCAGGGCCCACCACGCGGCGACGGCCAGCAGGCACAGCACCGCCGTCCAGCAGAGAGCCAGTTGACCCCGCATCACATCATCACCCTCCATGTCATCGCCCTTTCCTTCCGCATGTCCTGAGCAGCGCCACCGCGGCCACCGCACACCCGCTCAGCAGCACCGCGAACCCGAGCTCCACCAAGCGCAGCTCCCGCGCCGCGCCGCCGGCCGACGCCACGGCTACCGCCCTCGCCGCCATCGCCGCCGCGCTCACAACGGCCCCGCTCCGGACGGCACTCCGAGCGCCACCCCGCGCGCCGCCAGCAGCCCGACGAGCCGCTCCCAGCCCGCGCCGGGCACCAGGCCGCCCGTCGCCGGGAAGGCCACCGCCGGAGTGGTCACGGCCAGCCCGTCGCGGTCCCCGGCCAGCGTGTGGATCTCCGCCACCCGGCGCCGCCCCGAGCCCGGGTCCCGAACCAGGTGCACCACCACGTCCAGCGCGGCCCGCAGTTGGCTGTGCAGCGCCGGCCGGTCGAGCCCGGCGAGCGAGCCCAGCGCCTCCAGCCGGACCGGCACGTCCCCAGCCGTGTTGGCGTGGACCGTCCCGCAGCCGCCCTCGTGCCCGGTGTTGAGCGCAGCCAGCAGATCCGACACCTCGGCCCCGCGCACCTCGCCGATCACCAATCGGTCGGGCCGCATCCGCAGCGCCTGCCGAACGAGGTCCCGCAGGGTGAACTCGCCCAGGCCCTCCTGATTGGGCGGCCGACTCTGCAACCGGACCACGTGCGGGTGGGCCGGTCTCAGCTCGGCGGAGTCCTCGGCGACGACGATCCGCTCCTCCGGCCCGACCAGGCCGAGCAAGGCCGCGAGCAACGTGGTCTTGCCCGAGCCCGTCCCACCGGAGACCAGCAGCGACAACCGCGCCCGCACGATGCCGGCCAACAGGTCGGCACCATCCGGCGGCAGCGCCCCGCCCGCCACCAACTCGTCAAGCGTGAACGGCCGAGGCCGGCAGACCCGCAGTGAGATGTGCGTGCAGTCGGCCGCGATCGGCGGCAGCACCGCGTGCAGCCTGGTGCCGTCCGGCAGGCGGGCGTCCACCCAGGGCCGCGCGTCGTCCAGACGCCGCCCGGCCGCGGTGGCCAGCCGGTGGGCCAGCCGCCGCACCGCCTCGGCGTCGGCGAACCGGACCCCGGTGGCCCGGTGCAGGCCGCCGCCACGGTCGACCCACACCTCGTCCGGACCGTTCACCAGCACATCGGTGACCTCCGGCGCCGCCAGCAGCCGGTCCAGCGGGCCCGCACCCACCAGTTCGGCGCGCAGCGAGCGCACGGTGTCCAGCACCTCGTCCCCGCCGAGCGGGGGCCGGTTGGCCCGCAGCACGGCCGCGACGGAGCCCGCCGTCGGGGCCTCCCCCGACTCGGCCAGCCGCAGCCGCACCGCGTCCACCAGCTCCGCCGTCCGCTCCTCGCGGGCCGTCCGGCCATACGGACAGGGCCCGTGTTCGGCCTGCGGCGGCCCGCCGGGCGGCGGCACGCTCCTGAGTGGCCGGTGCTCCCGCGCACCGTCGCCCTGGCTCGGGGCACCGCCTCGAGGGCCTGTTCTGCGCAGACGGACCATCAGTACACACCTCCTCCGACCGCCGGCACCGGCGGCAGCACCTCGTTCAGGAAGGCCGCGCAGAAGCGCGCGAGCGGGCCGCTCTCCCGGATGCCGGGCGGGACGCCCTTCTCGACGTCCTCGGCCAGGCCCGGTTCGGGTTCCAACTCCCCGGCCAGCTCCAGCCGGAGCCCGCGAGCGATCCGGTGCGCCGGGAGCCCGCCGGCCCGCACCGGCCGCACCACGGCCCGGACGTCCGCGAGCCGCATCCGGGCCGCCGCCGCGACCCGGTCGGCGGCCGCCACCGACCGCAGCTCGGCCGGGACCACCAGCAGCGCCAGGTCGGACTGTTCCAGCGCCTGCCCGGCGGCCGCGTCGAGATGGCGCGGCACGTCGACCACCACCAGCCCGCCGCGCCGTCTGGAGGCGGCCAGCACGCTGCGCATGGCCTCCGCTGGCACCGTCAGGGTGTCGCCGCGGTCCCAGGACAGGCAGGACAGCGTGGAGAGCCGTTTGAGGGCCGGCAGCGCACGGGCCAGCTCGGCCCCGCTGACCCGCCCGCGTGAGCCGGCCAGGTCGGGCCAGCGCAGCCCGCGGGCCGTCTCGCCGCCGAGCAGGATGTCCAGTCCCCCGCCCAGCGGATCGCCGTCGATGAGTATGGTCCGCCGGCCCGTGCGCGCAGCCGTGACCGCGAGGGCGCAGGCCAGCGTGGAGGCCCCGGCCCCGCCGCGGCCGCCGAGCACGGCGACGGTGACCGCCGGGGAGCCGACGCCCTCGGCCGCGTCGGCGATCCGGTCGAGCAGCCAGGCCTCGGCGTCGGGCAGGAACAGTACGTGCTCGGCGCCGAGTTGGACCGCTCTGACCCACACGCCGGGGTCGTCCAGGTCCAGCCCGAGCAGCAGCACCCCGCCGCGCCTGCCCAGCCCGGCGCAGCGCTCCGCTTGGTCGTCCCCGACCAGCACCAGCGGGGCGCCCTCCCACAGCTCGCGCGTCGGCGGCGCGCCACGGATCAGTCGCGGCTCGGTGCCCGCCGCCGCGCAGAGCCGCAGCAGGTGCTCGGCCAGGCCCTCGTCCTCGGTGACGACGAGCGGCCCGGCGGCCGCGGGACCCTCGGCGGTGAGGTGGTCGGCGATCGGCGTCGACATGGTGCTCTCCCCTCTGCGCCGCCGGCCACCAGGGGCGGCCGGGACGCACATCGGACGGTTCCGGCGGACGGTCGCCCGGCAGACCTCCGGAGAGGAAGGGGATGAGGCCCTGCCCGGCGACCGCCGCCGACCATCACGGTGGGGGGAGATCCGGATTACGTCATCCACGTTCCGATTGCCTGTGGATAACTCGTGGGTTGTGGATGAAAACGTTCACCCGGGCGGGGGGCTAATCGGCGAAGAATTGACGAAAGGGGGCCACGGAGATGAACCGGCCACTCACCGCACCCCGGCCGAGCACTCTCCCGACACCCTCCCGCCGCCGTCCGCACGCCCCGTCGCGACGGCCCGGTCACGATGATCGGAACCAGCCGCGTGAGCCGCTCGAGCCATGAGCAAATGGCGACACAGAGTGACGAAAGGGGGTGGACGGACCGAGCTGTCGACACCCCCTGTACACCCCCGACGGGGCGGTCGCCCAAGCCGCCGCGAAGAGCTTTCAAGCCCTGAAAATGGCCCCGGACGTGCGACGACCCCCGCCGGGGGGGAGAGCGGGGGTCGTCTATCCACAGCCCGACTCGGGGGGGAGGAGCCGGACCGGGTTAGCACGGTCGCGAACGATCCGTGACTTCCATGGTGTACCCGAGCGGCCAGAAACACAAACCCGCACGCCCACGAGTACACCGAATGGCGGGGTGTTTTGTGGCTCCCTCTATCCTCGGTTCCCGTGGACACCACCGAGAACGCCGACGACCACGCCGACGAGTCCCAGGGCGGCACCACCGGCCCCGGGGAGCGGAGCACACCCGCCGGCCCCCGGCCCAGCGGGCTGCGCACGGCCGCATTCTTCGACCTCGACAAGACCATCATCGCCAAGTCGAGCGCGCTGGCCTTCAGCCGCCCGTTCTACCAGGGCGGCCTGATCAATCGTCGGGCCGTACTGCGCAGCGCGTACGCACAGTTCGTCTTCCTGGTCGGTGGAGCGGACCACGACCAGATGGAGAAGATGCGCGAGTACCTCTCCGCGCTCACCCGGGGCTGGAACGTCCAGCAGGTCCGCGAGATCGTCGCGGAGACCCTGCACAACCTGATCGACCCGATCATCTACGACGAGGCCGCCTCGCTGATCGAGCAGCACCACGCGGCCGGCCGGGACGTGGTGATCGTCAGCAGCTCCGGTTCCGAGGTGGTCGAGCCGATCGGCGAGCTGCTCGGCGCGGACCACGTGATCGCCACCCGGCTCAAGGTCGAGGACGGCTGCTACACCGGCGATATCGAGTACTACGCCTACGCCGAGAACAAGGCCGCCGCGATCCGGGAGTTGGCCGCGTCGGAGGGCTACGACCTGGCCGCGTCGTACGCCTACAGCGATTCCTCGACCGACCTGCCGCTGCTGGAGGCGGTCGGCCACCCCTCGGCCGTCAACCCCGACCGCGCGCTGCGCAAGGAGGCGCTGGCCCGGGAGTGGCCGGTGCTGGTCTTCGACCGACCGGTGGAACTGCGGCGGCGGCTGCCCGAGTTCTCCGCGCCGAGCGGTTCGGTGCTGACCGCCGTGGCGGTCGGAACGGCCCTCGTGACCGCCGGGGTGATCTGGTACCTGGCCCGCCGGCGCCGCCCTACGGCCTGAGGCCGCACAGAGGCACAGAAGCCCACCAAAACGGGCAATCGGCACAGACTTCTCGTTTCGGGTTCCCCTTTCGGCCGAAACGCGATACAAATGAAGCACGGCCCGCGAGACCCGGTCAGGACCCGAAGAGGTCAAACCGACAACGCAGTTCAGGCCCCACGGACCGCGTGTACAGATAACCGAGCACCCACATGCAGCCGACCCGCTGTCGGGCCGCCGGACCAGACGAACGGGCAGGATCCCCGTCTGATCGGCACTTCCGGTGCATGCTTGGTCACCCGGTATCTGCACCAGCGGCGGCACCCAGCAGGATCAGGTGCCGCCGCATCCTCGTGTCCGCGGCCGTACTGTCCGCGGCCGACTCGGCCGCGTCCGGCACGCCCGCTCAGGCCATGCCGCGCTGCATCGCCTCACAGACCGCGGTGCTCTCCCGCACGCCGAGCCGCAGCGCCCGCCCGCAGTGGGCGATCCAGGCCGCCATCCCCTCGGGCGTGCCCGCCAGGTACCCCGCGAGGGCCCGCCGATAGGTGTCGGTGCCCAGCTCCGCCAGGCCGACCTCGGCCGGGCAGATCGACTTGGGGTCGAGCCCCTCGGCGATCAGCACGATCCGCTGGGCGGCCCGCGCGATCACCCCGTTGTGGGCACTGAACGGCCGCAGGGCGAGGAGTTCGCCGTGCACCACCGAGGCGACCACCAGGGCCGGCGTCCCCACGCCGTGGCCCTCCGCGCGGGCCACCAGCAGCCGGGAGAGCTGGTCCAGCCGGGCCGCGACCTCCTCCGCGTCCGGCGCCGGCGGCAACACGGGCAGCGGCCCGACCGCGGCGTCGACCTCGACGCTCTCCACCGGCTTGAGCTCCAGCGGGAAGAGCTCCTCGGCGCCCTCCCCCGCCCGCCGCGGCCGACCGGCGGCCGGGTCGGCGTCGCCGACCGCGAGCAGGTGGAGCCGGGCCAGCACCTGCAGCGGCGAGTGCCGCCAGACGCTCAACAGCTGGCCGGCCTCGGCGGCGATCCGCAGGGCCGCGCCGACCGTCCGGGCCTCGGCGTCCGCGCCGAAGTCGGTGCGGCGCCGCACCTCCTCCAGCGGCCAGTCGGCACCGGCCACGGCCGCCGACGCACGGGCGCCGCGCAGCGCGGACTCCGAGGTGACCTCGGCCGCGCGGCGGCGCATCACCCGGTGGCCGTAGAGCCGGTCGACGGCCTTGCGCACCTCGGCGACCGCGTCGGGCACCCCGGGGAGCTGGGCCAGCGGGGCGAGGGGATCTGTTCCAGTGCTCACCTACCCGAGAGTAATGAACAGGCCGCCGATCCCGGAACAGCAACCCCGCATCACCCGTTAGAGGCAATCCTCACTTCCCTCCCCCGGCTGGACCCAAACCCCGGCTAGCATGGCCACTATCGGAGACGATAACGATTTCCAGTTAGGCGTGCGCCCCACACGCGCGCCCCTGAGCACGCGGCCCGCCCCCAGGGCCCAGAGCGAGAGCCGGAGCCCCAGATGAAGATCGCCTTCGTCGGCAAGGGCGGCAGCGGGAAGACCACGCTGTCCGCACTGTTCATCCGCCACCTGGCCGCCACCGGCCGGCCGGTCATCGCCGTTGACGCCGACATCAACCAGCACCTGGGCCCCGCCCTGGGGCTGACCGACACTCAGGCCGTCGAACTGCCCTCGCTCGGCGCTCACTTGCCGCAGCTCAAGGAGTACCTGCGCGGCAGCAACCCGTTGATCCGCTCGGCCGACGAGATGATCAAAACCACGCCGCCCGGCCGTGGTTCGCGCCTGCTGCGGATCGTCGAGGAGAACCCGGTCTACACCGCCTGCGCCCGGCCGATCGCGCTGGACGAAGGCTCGGTCCGGCTGCTGGCGACCGGGGCGTTCACCGAGGAGGACCTCGGGGTGGCCTGCTACCACTCCAAGGTCGGCGCGGTGGAGCTGCTGCTCAACCACCTGGTGGACGGCCCGGACGAGTACCTGGTCACCGACATGACCGCGGGCTCCGACTCCTTCGCCTCCGGTCTGTTCACCCGCTTCGACCTGACCTTCCTGGTGGCCGAGCCGACCCGCAAGGGCGTCTCGGTCTACCGCCAGTACCGGGACTACGCCCGGGACTTCGGCGTGCAGCTGCGGGTGATCGGCAACAAGGTGCAGGGCCCGGACGACCTGGCGTTCCTGCGCCGCGAGGTCGGCGACGACCTGCTCGCCACGTTCGGACAGTCGGACTGGGTGCGCCGCCTGGAGCAGGGCGCCGAACCGCCGCTGAAGTCGCTGGAGCCGACCAATCGGGCAGTGCTGGAGCAGCTGCGGATCGAGGCCGAGGCGGCGTACGAACGGCGCGACGCGCACCGGTACACCGAGCAGGCGGTGCTCTTCCACCGGCGCAACGCCGAGAGTTGGGCCAATGCCAAGGCCGGCATCGACCTGGCGACCCAGGTGGACGAGGACTTCGTGCTGGGCGAGTTCGCGGCCGACGGCGAGCAGGCCGCCCCAACGGCGGTCGCCGTCTGACGCCACCACGGGCAGAACGGGCCGCGGCCTCCCCCCTCACCCCGGGGGAGGCCGCGGCCCGTTCGCCGTATCGGCCCCGTACGGCACCACCAGCCGATTCCCATCGGTTCGAGCGCCACCCAATGGGGTGAATCAGGGGGTTTTCCGCTTCCCACCGGCAACGACGTCGTGCAAAGATTTCATTACCCTCGGTTTACCGAGTCTTGATTGTCCGTCCCGACGGCCCTCGGCGAGACAGCCCGCTCCTCGCCCGGGCCCCTGGCGGGCCTGATGGTCAACGCCGGCCGGTGAGACCCGCATTCCCCCGCCGTGCCCACGCCATCCCGCCACACCGTCGCGACCCACGACAGCCGATCCGCCCCGGAGCCCCACCCCGGACTCACCGCCGGACCTGACTGCGTTCGTTCCCCCGGACAGACGGGAAGACAATGACCCTCGACATCTCCAGCGCCCCCATCGCCTCCGACACCACCGACCACGCACCACCGGGCCCCAACTCCCGGGTCCGCTGGGCCCAGGACCTCTCCGCCTCCCTGGTGGTCTTCCTGATCGCCGTGCCGTTCTCTCTCGGCATCGCGCTCGCCACCGGCGCCCCACTCACCGCGGGGCTCGCCTCCGCCGCCATGGGCGGCATCGTGGTCGGACTGTTCGGCGGCACCCCGCTCCAGGTCAGCGGGCCATCCGCCGCACTGACCGTGATCACCGCCGGGCTGATCGCCCAGCACGGCTGGCAGGCCACCTGCGCCGTCACCGTCGCCGCCGGACTGCTCCAACTCCTGCTCGGTGTACGCAGGGTGGCCCGAACAGCGCTCGCCGTCTCGCCCGCGATCGTGCACGGCATGCTGGCCGGGGTCGGGCTGACCATCGCCATCGCCCAGCTGCACGTCGTCCTCGGCGGATCCCCGCAGAGCTCGGCGCTCGCCAACCTCCTCGCCCTGCCCGGGCAGTTGGCCGGCCCACACCCGCCCGCACTACTGGCCGGCACAGTGACCGTGGCCGTGCTGCTGGGCTGGCCCCGGCTCGACCGACTCCCCGGCCGCGCGGGGGAGTTCGGCAACCGGCTGGCCAAGGTGCCGGGCCCGCTGGCCGCCGTGGCCGTCGCCACCTCGCTCGCCCTCGCCCTGGACCTGCGGCTGGCCCACATCGAACTGCCCGCCTGGCAGCCGCACTCGCTCGTGCCCGCGCTGCCGCACGGTCCACTCGCCGGGGTGCTCGCCGCCGTCCTCACCGTCACCGCCGTCGCGAGCGTGGAGTCGTTGCTGTCCGCCGTCGCGGTCGACCGGATGACCAAGCGCACCGGCGACCTCGACCGCGAGCTGCGCGGACAGGGCCTCGCCAACATGGTCAGCGGCCTGGTAGGCGGGCTGCCGATCGCCGGCGGCGCCGTACGCAGCACCGCCAACGTCCGAGCCGGTGGGCAGACCAAGTGGGCCTCGGTGCTGCACGGTGTCTGGGTGCTGGTCGCCGCACTGGCGCTGACCGGCGGACTGCGTCGGATCCCGCTGGCCGCGCTCGCCGCGCTGGTGCTGGTGGTCGGGCTGCAGATGGTGAGCTTCGCGCACATCCGCAAGGTGCACCGGCACCGCGAGTTCCCGGTCTACCTGATCACGGTGCTCGGCGTGGTGGCCTTCGGGGTGCTGTGGGGCGTCGGGCTCGGCGCGGGCACCGCCGTGCTGCTCGCGCTCTACCGGCTGACCCGAGCCCATGTGGACGTCGAGGCCGGCCCCGACGGCTCGGTCACCGTCCAGACACACGGGCCGCTCACCTTCACCGCCGTCCCCCGGCTGAGCCGGGCGCTGGCCTCGATCCCCGCGGACGTGGAGGTCACCGTGGTGCACGACGGTTCCTTCCTGGACCACGCCGCGTACGAGACGCTGCACAACTGGCGGACCGGACGCCAGGCCGCGGGCGGACGGGTCTCGATGGTGACGCGACGCCAGGACGACGAGGTGCTCGACCCCGACGGCACCGTCCGCGCGGGCAGTTCGCCGGGCCCGCACCGCTGCCGGGCCTGGACGCCGTGGGTCGGCCACCACTGCATCGAACAGCAGGAGGACCCGCACGGTCGGCTGCTGGACGGCGTCCGGGTGTTCCAGCAGCACACCGCCCCGCTGATCAGGCCCGAACTCGCCCGGCTGGCCCGGGAAGGGCAGACGCCCTCGCAGCTCTTCCTGACCTGCGCGGACTCCCGGATGGTCACCAGCATGATCACCAACAGCGGCCCGGGTGACCTGTTCACCGTTCGCAACGTGGGCAACCTGGTGCCGGCCCCGTTCGAACCCGGCGCGGCCGACGACTCGGTGGCCGCCGCGGTGCAGTACGCGGTGGAGGCGCTGGAGGTGCGCTCGATCACGGTCTGCGGGCACTCCGGCTGCGGCGCCATGAAGGCCCTGCTGGACGGCGTGCACGAGCACCCCGGGCCGCCCACCCCGCTGGCCCGCTGGCTGCGCAACGGCCGCGGCTCGCTGGACCGGCTCCGACGAGCCCCGGCCGAGTTCGCCGACCGGCCGGTGACGGACCTCGCGGAGCAGCTCTGCATCACCAACGTGGTCCAGCAGCTGGACCAGCTGATGGCGAACCCCGCGGTGGAGCGCCGGGTCGAGGAGGGCACCCTGCGGCTGGTCGGAATGTACTTCGACTTCGCCACCGCCCAGGCCTACGTCCTGGACCGCGCCGCCGGAACGTTCAGCCCGGTCGAGGCCCGCGCCGACAGCCACACCGCCCCCCGGTCCGACAGGGATTCGGCCGAACAGGTGAGAAAGGACGACCGGGCTCCGGCCGCGGGCAGCGAGGAGGGTCCCCAGCTGGCCGCCTGAGAGCCGGGTCCGTGTCCCCGCCGGGCGGGCCGGGGCACGGACCCACCTGCCGCTGCCCGTTCTGCCGCCTCCAGGTGGCGGAACGGGCCGTCGGCCGTTCGACAATCGGTCAAAGGTCTACACCAATTCTCAGGAGCCTCTTGTCAACTGCCCTGTTCGCCTGGTGAGCTGTGCGCTGGGACACACGGGACAATCCCCACGCACGGGATGCCCCGGATCATGACTCGATGAGGAGTGCGCGTTGAGCAACGAGAGCCTGGCCAACCTGCTCAAGGAGGAGCGGCGCTTCGCCCCGCCGGCAGAGCTCGCCACAGCCGCCAACGTGACCGCGGCCGCGTACACGCAGGCCTCCGAGGACCGTCTGGGCTTCTGGGCCGAGCAGGCCCGCCGCCTGAGCTGGGCGGTCGAGCCCACCGAGACGCTCGACTGGTCCAACCCGCCCTTCGCCAAGTGGTTCGCCGA